>JBIOZI010000118.1:0-14332 GCA_044871085.1 Steroidobacteraceae bacterium
CGAAGATCTCATCGACGTGAGCAAGGAATCGCGCGCCACTATCAAGGGTCTGCGCTACACGCCGGCCGGCGCCTTCGGCTCGGCCCGCTACAAGCTCAAGAGCCTCGAGCAGGATCGTGCCAAGTACGAGCGCCTCATCGAGGTGTTCAAGGCGCACGACATCGGCTACTTCTTCTACAACGGCGGCAACGATTCGATGGACACGGCTAACAAGGTGTCCCAGATCGGCGATCAGCTCGGCCACAAGGTGGTCTGCATCGGCGTGCCGAAGACCGTCGACAACGACCTGCCGCACACCGACTGCTGCCCGGGCTTCGGCTCGGTCGCCAAGTACATCGCGGTGTCGACGCGCGAAGCCGCGCTCGACGTGGCCTCGATGGCGAAGACTTCGACCAAGGTGTTCGTCATGGAGGTGATGGGCCGCCACGCCGGCTGGATAGTCGCGGCCGCGGGGCTCGCGGGCAAAGGTCCCGACCAGGCGCCGCACATCATCCTGTTTCCCGAAATCGCCTTCGACAAGGAGAAATTCCTCGCGCGGGTGAAGGACGTGGTGAGCCGCGTCGGCTACTGCGTCGTGGTGGTGTCCGAAGGCGTGCACGACGCCGAGGGCAAGTTCCTGGCCGACGCCGGCACCAAGGACGCGTTCGGCCACACGCAGCTCGGCGGCGTCGCCCCCGTGGTGGCGAATCTCGTGCGCGAGGCGCACGGCTACAAATATCACTGGGCCGTGCCCGACTACCTACAGCGCGCGTCGCGGCACGTCGCCTCGAAGGTCGACGTGCAGCAGGCCTATGCCATGGGCAAGGCCGCGGTGGAGCTCGCCGTGAAGGGCATGGACGCGGTCATGCCGGCCATCGTGCGCAAGAAGTCCAAGCCCTACAAATGGGTGGTGGGCCACGTGCCACTGTCGCAGGTGGCGAACGTCGAGAAGAAAGTGCCGCGCGATTTCATCACCGAAGACGGCTTCGGGATCACGCAGAAGTGCCGCGAGTACCTGGAGCCGCTGATCGCCGGCGAGGACTATCCACCGTACAAGAACGGCCTGCCGGACTATGTCCAGATCAAGGGCATTGCCGTGAAGAAGAAACTGAACACCGAATTCAAGCCCTGACCCGGGCGCCCCACGGGCGCCCCGGCGAGTGCCCCGACAGGCGGGCCGCACCCGGTGAGAAAATCGCAGTTCTTGTACATCCGGCGTCACGCGTCGGCGGTATTCTTCGCCCATTGCAGGTAGTTGGGGCGAAAAATGCTTCGGTCCGGATATTTTCTCGGTTGCACTCTGGCTTCGGTCCTCGTAGCGCTCAGCGCCTGCAGCGGCGGCGGTAAAGGCAACAGCAGTCCCCCTTCCCCTCCCCCGACCGTACCGCTGCCGGGCCTCGGCTACACGGCGCCCCCGGCGTTCACCGTCGGAACGCCGATCGCCACGCTGAATCCGACGGTCACGGGCAATGTCACGGCGTTCGCGGTCGCGCCCGCGCTGCCGGCCGGGCTCACCCTCTCCACGTCCACGGGAGCGATCGCGGGAACTCCGACCGCCATCACGCCGGCCGCGACATACGTGGTCACCGCGACCAACGCAGGCGGCTCGACCAACTTCAACCTCTCGCTGACGGTCAACGATCGCGCGCCGACGCTGCGCTATCCCAGCCCTAACTACAGCTTCACCGCCGGTGTCGAGTCGCGCGGCATCGCCCCCGAGCTGGGCGGCGGCACCGTCACCCAGTGGAGCGTCAATCCGCCGCTGCCGGCGGGACTGGCTTTGACTGGCCAGGGCGTCCTCGCCGGCACCCCCACGGCCGCGGCCGCGCGTGCCAGCTACCGCGTCACGGCGCTCAACACCGGCGGTAACGCGACGTTCGACGTGTCGCTGGGCGTGGCGGCCGCGCCGCTGCTCGACCTGGGCAATGGCGACATCGACGGCATCGTCATGAGCGGCAGCCGGATACTGAGCCACGGTTCGCGCACGGTGTTGTGGGATGCGCAGTCGGGCGGGGTCCTCGCCGCCATGGCATCGGGCTGCGACGAGGACTGCGAAACACCGGCCGTCGCGCTCCAGGGTTCGACGGCGCTGATGCAGAGCGCGAACGGCTTCCGGCTGTACGACGCCGCGAGCGGTGCACTGCTCGCAGACGTGAACATGCCGACCCGGGTCTACAGCTGGTGGAAGCTCGCCACCGACGGCAGCTACGTGGCCTACGTCGATGGCACGACGCTCACGGTGCGCTCGCGCACCGGCGCATTGCTCTTCACGCGGCCCGGCAATTACGCCGACGCGAACGTGTTCGCCGAACCCGGTGCGCTGCGCGTCGGCTACGGTCCCGCCGGCACTGCGGTCATCGAGACCATTGCCGTGCCGGGCGGCACGGTGACGCAGAGCCCGCCATTCCTGGGGATTTTCCACGCGTGGTTCGACGACGGGCAGCGGTTCCTCTCGCGCGTGGCCGACACCTGGTATGTCTATTCGAAGGACGCCACGCAGCAGCAGGTCGTCGCCCTGCCGCCGTTCAATGCGCTGCGCGGAGCCGGCGACTGGTACTGGGGCAAGACGGGAATAGACCTGCACATCTATCGCGTCGGATCCGGCGCGACGCCCGTCGCGACACACGCCGGTGGGTACTCGGCCCGCATCGACGCAGCAGCCGGCACGCTCGCAGTGCTCGATGTCGACGACAGCGCGCTCAGCATCTACGACCTCACGGGCAGCGCGCCGGTGCGAACCGATTACGCCTCGCCCATCGGCGTGCTGTCCGCCTACGCAGCCGCATCGCCAGCCGACTGGGTGGTCGGCACCGCCCGCGGCGAGCTGGTCGGCGAGATACCCGCGGTCGGTGCGCCGCAGAGATACTCCGGTGGCGGCCCGACGAACATCGCGGCAAGCGCGCAACGCGTCGCCGTCGCCACGCCAGCCGGCATCCGTCTCGTCAATGCCGTGACGCGCGTACCGGAAGGCGTGATCCCTTTCGACGCCCGCTATCAACTTTCGATTTCGTCGGACGGCGCCACGCTGGCAGCGGTCGGAAAGCCGCCGGGCTCCACCGATTCCAACGACCGCCTGGTCCGCTTCTACGCGTTGCCGGCCCGAACGCTCATCGGGGAGCGCACGTACCTGTGGGTCAGCGGTACGAATTCGCTGCTGGCGGAAGCCACGATTTCTTCTTCCGGTACCCGGGTCAGCGAAGTGCTGCGCGGCGTGACCCAGGCGGACGAGCTGCGGATCACGCTGCTCGACGGCACTCCCGTGTTCAGCGAGATCCGGGCGACGGGATCCATCATGCCGCCGCTGCTGCTTTCGCCAGGCGAAAACTCGATCGCCACCTCCGATGGCCGCCCCACGCTCGCAGCGGTTCTGAAGCTCTATCCGAATGGCGTGCTCCTCGACGAGGACCCGATCCGGACGGTCGCCGTGGGTTGGCTCGACAACAACCGCTTGCTGGTGAATTTCTACCAGCCCGACGCGGGAAACACAGGCCCGGCGTTCGCACGGGCGGAGGTCATCACCTCGACCGGCAGCAGCGTCGCCATGCCACCGCTGCCGGAATTGACCGCGATCCAGCCCGTGTCCGCGTCCACTCTCTACGCGCCGGATCGCAATGAGATCCTGGATTTCATGAACGGCAGCCTCGTGTGGTCGAGCGGCTCGCCCATCATCAGCGGCATCGACCGCGGCCGCGGTGCGGTTGCCGGCTCGAACATCGCGTTCAAGTCGGCGGGCCAGGTCCTGTTCGAGCCGTACTGACCTCCGACTGTCCCACGTTGTCATCGTGCGACGCGGTTGGCCCGGCCCCGGCTCGTTGTTATAGTGCGCGCCCTTTCGGGGTGGCGGCTCAGACGCGCACTCCTTTAAAACAACTAAGCTTTTGATTTCGTAAGGAGTCCGCATGGGTGCCACGACGTGGCTGTGGCTGGCGATCGGCGCCGGTGTCGTAGCCGTTTTGTACGGCGTGTTCTCGATGATGGCGATCCTCAAGCTGCCGGCGGGCAATGCCCGCATGCAGGACATCGCCGCGGCCATCCAGGCCGGTGCGAAGGCATATCTCAACCGTCAGTACACCACCATCGCCATCGTCGGCCTGGTGCTGTGCGCGATCATCGGCTTCACGCCGCTCGGCTGGTTCACCGCCGGCGGATTCGCGGTCGGCGCGATCCTCTCCGGACTCGCAGGCTACATTGGCATGAACATCTCCGTGCGCGCCAACGTGCGCACCGCGGAGGCGGCCAACAGAGGCCTCAACGCCGCGCTGCAAGTCGCCTTCAAGGGCGGCGCCATCACCGGCATGCTGGTGGTCGGGCTCGGCCTGTTGGGAGTGGCCGGCTACTACACGCTGCTCCAGCCGCGCATCGGCACCGACGCCGCG
Source organism: Steroidobacteraceae bacterium (assembly GCA_044871085.1). Lineage (GTDB taxonomy): Bacteria > Pseudomonadota > Gammaproteobacteria > Steroidobacterales > Steroidobacteraceae > CADEED01. The sequence goes on from JBIOZI010000118.1 coordinate 4,356, forward strand.
CTGCACGCGCTGGTGGGTCTCGCCTTCGGCGGCTCGCTCATCTCCATCTTCGCGCGCCTCGGCGGCGGCATCTTCACCAAGGGCGCCGACGTCGGCGCGGATTTGGTGGGCAAGGTCGAAGCCGGCATACCCGAAGACGATCCGCGTAATCCCGCGGTGATCGCGGACAACGTCGGCGACAACGTCGGCGACTGCGCCGGCATGGCAGCGGACCTGTTCGAGACCTACGCCGTGACGCTGGTCGCCACGATGTTGTTAGGCGGCCTGGTCATGCAGGGTCTCGGCGAAAACGCCGTCCTGTACCCGCTGGCGCTCGGTGCCGCATCCATCATCTCCTCCATCGTCGGCACCTTCTTCGTGAAGACCTCCGACGGCGGCAAGATCATGAACGCGCTGTACAAGGGCGTCATCGTCTCGGGCCTGATTTCGGCGGCCGCCTTCTGGTTCATCACCGAGAAGCTTATGGCGAATACCGCCGCGACGCCGAACCTGCAGATGAACATGTTCTATTGTTCGCTGATCGGCCTCGCGCTCACCGCCGCCATGATCGTGATCACCGAGTACTACACGGCGACCGAATTCTCGCCGGTGCGCAAGGTGGCCGCGGCCTCGCAGACCGGCCACGCCACCAACATCATCGCGGGCCTCGGCGTGTCGATGAAGTCGACCGCGCTGCCGGTCATCGCGATCTGCCTGGCGATCTTCGGCGCGTACACGCTGGGTGAGGCGAGCGGCACGGGCCACGGCCTGTACGGCATCGCGATCGCCGCCACCTCGATGCTGTCGCTGACCGGCATGGTGGTGGCGCTCGATGCCTACGGCCCCATCACGGACAATGCCGGCGGCATCGCCGAGATGGCGGGTCTCGACAAGAAGATCCGCGACATCACCGATCCGCTCGACGCCGTGGGCAACACCACGAAAGCCGTGACCAAGGGCTATGCCATCGGCTCGGCCGGCCTCGCCGCGCTGGTGCTGTTCGCCGACTACACGCACAACCTCGAGACGCATCTGCTCGCGAGCGGCCGCGAGATGGTGGCGTTCTCGCTGTCGGATCCGGCCGTGATCATCGGCCTGTTCATCGGCGGACTCGTACCCTATCTATTCGGCGCCATGGCGATGGAAGCCGTGGGCCGCGCCGCGGGCGCGGTGGTCGAAGAGGTGCGCCGCCAGTTCCGCGAGATCAAGGGAATCATGGAAGGCACCGCGAAGCCGGAATACGGCCGCGCCGTGGACCTGCTCACCAAGGCGGCGATCAAGGAGATGATCATCCCCTCGCTGCTGCCCATCCTCATTCCGGTGGTCGTGGCGTTCGGCCTCAACTGGCTCATGGGCCCCGGCGCGGGCATCCGGGCGCTCGGCGGCCTGCTCATCGGCACCATCGTCACGGGACTCTTCGTCGCCATTTCCATGTGCACCGGCGGCGGCGCCTGGGACAACGCGAAGAAGTACATCGAGGAAGGCAACTTCGGCGGCAAGGGCTCCGACGCACACAAGGCTTCGGTGACCGGCGATACCGTCGGCGATCCGTACAAGGACACCGCGGGACCGGCCATCAACCCGCTCATCAAGATCATCAACATCGTCGCGCTGCTGCTGGTGCCGCTGCTCTGACGAGCTGATCGGGCTCTTCCGGGAGACTCATGGACGCCGGCCTTTCTCGAAGGGCCGGCGTTTTCATTCGTGGGTGCGGGTCCTTTGGAATCGTGGCCTTTTTTGCGCGGGGCACCGCCCCATATACGCTGCGGTTCTCGCCCAGGAGGTCGCCATGCCAGACGAAAAGTTTCCCATCGAGAAGTCCGAAACCGAGTGGCGGCAATTGCTGCCGGCCGACACGTTTCGCGTGATGCGCGAGCACGGCACCGAGCGCGCCGGCACGAGCCCGTTCAACTACGAAAAGCGCTCGGGCGTCTATTCCTGTGCCGCCTGCGGTCAGCCGTTGTTCGAATCGGGCACCAAGTACGAGAGCGGCTCGGGCTGGCCCAGCTTCTTCCGTCCGCTGCCCGGCGCGGTCGCGACCACGACGGATCGGACCCACGGAATGACGCGCGTGGAAGTGCACTGCGCGAGCTGCGGCGGGCATCTCGGACACGTGTTCGACGATGGCCCGGCGCCCACGGGACAGCGCTACTGCATGAATGGCGTGTCGTTGAAGTTCGACCCGAAGTAGCGCAGGGGTGCCTCGCAGGGGTGCCTGGTCGGGATTCTCGGGATTCTCGGGTTTGGAAAATGGGGACATTCCCCATTTCCTGAGCAAAAGGGGACAGACCTCGTTTGATCGCAACTAGATTGATGCCACGCCGGAGAGGTCTGTCCCCTTTTGCCCGCGAAGCCGGGAAATGGGGAATGTCCCCATCTTCCAAACCCGAGAATCCCGACCAGGCACCACCCGTCTAGCGGCGCCGCATCCCGGGCCGCACCGCGGTGCGCGCGGTCTCGCCGAGTAGTTCGGTACCGGTCTTGTCCGCGTCGATCGCCGGACCGGCGTTCACGAGGACGGCGCTCACGAGCTTGTTGAGGCGCAAGCAATAGGCGGCCGCTTCCGGGGTGGTGGGTGCGATGTTCTCGAGCGCGTGCGCGATGTCGTGGAGCCTGCGCTCGATGCGCGAATCCATCTTCAGGCTGTGGGTGACGCAGGCGCTGACGCAGGCGGTTATTTCCGCATCCAGGGCGCCGGCCGACGTGCCCGCGATGTTGAGACCGCGCATTTCGGGCGGACAGCCCGCCTGCAGATGCTCACGCCACATTTGCGACAGTTGCATCCCAATCGCCTCCCAAGACGTCGAATCCGCCGCAAAGTACCGCAATTTGCTGCACGCGTCCCGCGCAATTTTTGTTTGCCGAATTGCACATCGGCCGGGATTCGTGGTCCCGATCCCACAGACGCAGTCCAGGTTCCGCTGCTACCCGGCTAAGTGCCTGATTTGGCGCATGCCTGACAAACAAAACTGGCGTTGCAAACGGGCCATATTCCTGTCGGAAAAACTTACAAAAGCCGATGCTGCGGCCGGCTCGCGGCGAAATATCCCGCGCCCTCGCCGGGTCTCCGCTAACTAGCAAAGAGGGAGAGCACATGAACGTCTGGACCCCGGCACTTCACTGGCACGGCGCCTTGGCGCGCACTCTCGACCACCTGCGGTCACCACTGCTGCTCGCCACCCGCCTGTGGGTGAGCTGGCAGTTCCTCGTGTCCGGCTGGCTCAAACTAACCACCTGGGATACGACGCTCGTGTTGTTCGAGAACGAATACCGCACTCCGCTGCTCTCGCCGTTCGCCGCCGCGGTGGCGGGTACGTGCGGCGAGCTCTTCTTTCCCGCGCTGCTCGTGCTCGGGGCGTTCAGCCGCGTCGCGGCGCTCGGATTGTTCGCCGTCAACCTGCTCGCGGTGGTGTCCTACTGGCACGTGCTCGGTAGTGAGGGGTACGAGGCGGCGCTCGCGCAGCACGTGCTCTGGGGGTTCATGATCCTCGTGCTGCTGGCGTTCGGCGCCGGCGGCCTGTCGGTGGACGGCATACTCGAGCGCCGCGCGACGCGCACCTAGTACTACTGCCGGGCGCGGCCGGCGACCCGACCGGCACTTCGTCACGATTGGCCCACAATCGCCCCCCGGCGGCGCGCACGTTTTTCGTGGCCGTCCCCTATACTCGCACCACTCTATATATAGAGCTCTTGAACATGACAGCGGCTGGAGCAGGCGACGATCTCGAACTGCTGGCGGCGGGCCTGGCTCGCGCCAGAGGCGCGGACTTTTTTCCGGTGCTCGCGCAGCAGGTGGCGCGCATCCTGGATGCGGCCGAGGTGCTGGTCTGCGAGGTGGCGCCTAACAATCGGGCGCGCACGCTCAGCGTGTGGCGTGCGGGCGCCGCCGCAACTAACTACGAATACGATCTGGCGGGCACGCCGTGCTCCGGCGTGCTGGCCGGAGCCACTCTCGCGCTCGCCATCGGCCCCGGGGAATTTCCCGGCGCGCCCGGAAAATATCCGGGCTACTTCGGCACGCCGCTCAACGCCGACAACGGCGCGGTGCTCGGCCACCTGTGCGCGTACGCCGAGCGCCCCATCGAGCTCGACGCACGCCGGCGCGCGCTGTGCGACATCATCGCCAAGCGCGCCGCGGCGGAGCTGCGGCTGGTGCACGTGAAGCGCGAGCGCGCGGTGCTGCGCAACCAGGTACGGCGGCTGCGCGCGGAGCTCACCGCGGTGCACGACACCGGCGGCATAGTCGGCCTGAGCGCCGCGCACCAGCGCCTGCTCGACGAAATCCGGCGCGTGGCACCCACCAGCGCGGCGGTGCTCATCGGCGGCGAGCCGGGCGTCGGCAAGCAACTGGTCGCCCGCGCCATTCATGCCGCGAGCCCGCGCTCGGCCAAACCGTTTGCCAAGATCGACTGCGCCGCCCTCGACATCGAGGCCGAGTTGCTGGTGCTGGCACAGACCATGGCGATGGCACACGGCGGTACGCTGCTGCTCGACGGCATCGGCGTGTTGTCGCTCGAGATGCAGGGCCACCTGCTCGCGGCGCTGCGCTCCGCGGCCGAGGCCCGTGACGCCTCCGCCAGCGACGTGCGCATCATCGCAACCTCGCACGTCGACCTGCGCCAGCGGCTGCGCGCGGGAGAATTCCGCGAAGATCTCTTCTATCGCCTCAACGTATTCCCCATCGACATCCTGCCGCTGCGCGCGCGCATCGAAGACATTGCACCGCTGGTCCAGTACTTCGCGCACAAGCACGCGCGCCGGCTCGGCCGGCAGCTCGAGGCCGTCGATCCCGATTCGCTCGCCGAGCTCGCCCATTACGCGTGGCCGGGCAACGTGCGCGAGCTCGAGAACCTGGTCGAGCGCGCGCTCGTCGTCAGCAGCGCGCCGGTGCTCAAGATCGCCATCGATACGTTCGCCACCACCCCTCTCGCGGAGCGCGCGGCGCTCGCGGCGGCCGCCGGCGGCACGTCGATTTCGCGGCGCGTCCCGCTTTCGGGCCCCGTGGATTTCGACGACACGTTGAGCACCGGGCTGCACGTCGTGCAGCGCGAGCACATCCTGCGCATCCTCGATGCCACGCACTGGGTGATCGAGGGCAGCTCGGGAGCGGCCATGAAGCTCGGGCTCAAGCCCGCGACTCTGCGCCACCGGATGAAGAAGCTCGGCATCACGCGCGCGAACAATCCCGCCACGTCGCAACGCGCGGACTCCTGACCGGCGTCGTCCGCCGCGAGCCGGATGACGGGCGGCGACCTCAGACTGCCGCCGCCCGCATCCAGCCCCCAACAACCATGCGTGCGCCTTGCCCAGGGAGAAGCGGGGAAGACAGACGCACGCAGGCTCTCTACCTACGCACGGCGGACGTCCGCGGATGCAGGACCTCAGCCTGGCTCGAGCACGATGTCCCAGCGGGCGAGCAGCGAATCGGGCTCGAGCTCCGCGGTCGGCGGTCCGACGGCGGCGATCAACAGCGCGCGCTGATCGCGTGCGCCGGTCATGACGAAATCGGTCTCGTTGGAAGCCTCACCCGGAAAATACATCTGTGTGACCAGACGGCTCGCCTTCGCGCGGACGTCGAAGTGGATGTGCGGCGCGCGCATCGCACCTCCGCCCGCCGGATAGGCACCCGGCTTGATGGTCTTGAAGCGGTAACGCCCGTCGGCGTCGGTTGCGAGACTGGCGAAGCCCGCGAAATTCGGATCGAGCGGCGCGGCATTGCGGTCGCCCGGATGCGTGTAGCGGCCGCGCGCGTTGGCCTGCCAGATCTCGATGCGCGCGCCTGCCACCGGCCTGCCCTCGAGGTCGAGCACGCGCCCCATGACGTGCAGAACCTGTCCCGTGGCGCGCTGCGTGCGGCCCGCGATGAGAGTCAGGTCCGCATCCTGGTCGAGCGGCTTTTCGAGTGGATAGAACGGCCCGGCCGTCTGCGTGGGAGTGCGGCGCAGGGTGTCCGCGAGCACGCCACGCGCGCAGCCCAGCAGCAACGCGCCCGCGCCCATCAATCGCCGCCGCGTGATGGATCTGCCCATGCGGCCTTTGTACGCCGCGCGCGCGGCGCAGGCAACGCGGCCCGCCGCAACACGGACCGCTAGGCGCGCACCGCCGTGAACACGTGCGCGCGAATCCCGCCGCTCACCGCCCCGGCGCCGAAACGCTGCGCGAGCGCCCGTTCCGCCGCGTCAGTGGCCTCGCCGAGGCGCGCCGCGCCGCGCGCCTCGATTTCATTGCGCAACGGCGTCCCCTGGCAATACGCGATGGCGGGAATGCGTGGCGATGCCGCGCGGCTCAGCGCCGGAACCGTTTCCGCCGCCACGGCGGCGGTGAAACCGCCGGCGGCGAGATCGCGCCGGATGACGGCCGCATCGTGGTAGCCATGCGGCACGCGCGCCATGAAGGTCGGCGGATCGTGCGGGAAGAGCCCGGCGAGCGCCTCGGTGATCACGCGTGCGAAATCGTTTTCCTCGATGCGGTCCCAGACGTTGAACAGCAGCCGCCCGCCGGGCCGCAGCACGCGCCAGGCTTCGGCGAACGCGCGCGGCTTGTCGGGGAAAAACATGATGCCGAACTGACAGACCACCGCATCGAACGAGGCGTCGGGAAACGGCAGCTGCTGGACATCGGCCTGGCGCCAGACGACGGGCCGGATCGTGCCGATGGCGCTCGCGCGGTCGAGCATCGGCTGGTTGAGATCGGTCGCCACGATTTCCGTGACGGCGGGCAGCTCGAGCGCCAGCCGGCGCGTCACGACGCCGGTACCCGCGGCCAGCTCGAGCAGACGGCGCGGCGGAGCGCCGGAGAGACGCGAGGCGAGATCACGCGCGTAGGGCTCGAAGACGAGTGGCACCAGGAAGCTGTCGTACAGCTCGGGGATCGACCCCGCGAACGAACGGTCGTTGTCGGTGCCCGGGCTCACTGACCCTCCGGCGGCTCCCACAGCTCGATCTTGTTGCCGTCCGGATCGACCACCCAGCCGAACTTGCCGTATTCGGAATCGTCGACCTTGTCCATCACCTGGCAACCTTCGGCGCGCAGCGCGGCGACCAGCGCATGCAGGTCCGCGACGCGGTAGTTGACCATCACCTGCGACGGACTCGGGTCGAAGTAGTTGGACGAAGCGTCGAAGACGCTCCACACCGTCGTGCCGGTGCCGTCCGGGTTGTCAGGGTTCTTCCAGCGGAACGCGACGCCGCCCCACTCCTCGAACTCGATGCCGAGATGCTTCTTGTACCACTCGCGCAGGCGCGCCGGGTCGCGCGATTTGATGAATATGCCGCCGATGCCGGTGACGCGCTTCATGAGAACCTTCCGTGGGGTGACGTGCCGGCGAAGCTATGCCGCGCGTCGGCTCAAGTCAAAGCGGGCGGGCGGACTCGTCAGGAACTGCGGCGCGGCGCGCTGCGCGAGGCCGGACGGCGGCCGCGCGAATCGCGCAGGCGCGGCCGGCTGCTGGCGCGCAGGCCGCGTCGCGTGGCCGCGCAGATCGACGCGCCGCGCAGGCGCGGCGCGCGGCCCGCGGCCGGCAGCCGCGAGGCCGGACGGACCACCGTCGGGTGCTCGCCGCGGAACCGGCATGGTGCGTGGAGGTGGCTTTGCGCGACTGACATGGAAACCCCGGGAAGTAGCTAGTGTTCAGGCGGCCATCGCCAGCTTGGCCGGCCGGGCGATCACGAATCCTTGTATGAAATCGACGCCTATCTTGCGGGCGGCGTCGAGCGCGGCGGAATCCTCCACCTGCTCGGCGATGATCTTGAAATTGAGGGTCCGGGCGAGCTTGATCATGGCGGTGACCATGGTCTGGCTGACCGAATCCTTCGACAGGTTGCGCATGAACGAGCCGTCGAGCTTCAGGTAGTCGAGCGGCAGCGTCTTGAGACTCGAGAACGAGCCGACTCCGGAACCGAAATCGTCGATGGTGAACTTGCAGCCCATGCCGTGCAGGACGCCGACGAAGCGGCGCGCGTGCTCGAGGTTGTTGATGACCGCGATCTCGGCGATCTCGAAGCACACCTGGCTCGGGGAAACGCCGGTCTGGTCGAGGCATTCGACCACGAACTCGAGGAACAGCGGATCGCCGAGCGTCTGCCCCGAGATGTTGATGGCGAGACAGCGGTCGCGCGCCAGCTGGAAGGCGTTGCGGGCCAGGGCGCCGAGCGTGTTCTGCACCACCCAGCGGTCGACCGACGCCATCAGCCGGTAGCGCTCGGCCGCGGCGACGAATTCACCCGGCGCCACCTCGGCGCCGGTCTCGTCGAGCATGCGCAGCAGCACTTCCATCGACGGCCCCTCGATGTCGGCGCCGTACGCCGCGACGATGGGCTGGTAGTACAGCGTGAAGCGCTCTTCCTTGAGCGCGGACTGCAGCTTCTGCAGCCATTGGATCTCGCCGTTGCTGCGCGCCAGCGCTTCGTCGCGCGACGAATAGACGGAGACGCGGCCCGCGCCCTCCTTCTTCGCCACGTAGCAGGCCGAATCGGCGGCGGCGAGCTGCTGCTCCACCGAACCGGCCTCGCGGCCGATCTCGATGAGGCCGATGGAGACGCCGATGTTGAACACGCGGTCGTGCCACACGAAGCGATACGCGGCGATGGACCGGCACACGTCGTCGGCGATCTGCCGCGCCTTGTCGAGCGGGCAGCCGACCAGCAGCATGCCGAACTCGTCGCCGCCGAGCCGTGCGACGGTGTCCGAATCGCGCACCGCCTCGCGCAGTAGTTTGGCGACCTCGCGCAGCATGGAATCGCCGGCGAGATGCCCGCTGGTATCGTTGACGATCTTGAAGCGGTCGAGGTCGAGATAGCACAGCATGTGCGTCGCCTCGCCGCGGCGCGCGACGTCGGCGGCTTCGTCGAGCCGGCGTTCGAATTCGCGCCGGTTGACGAGACCGGTGAGCGCGTCGTGCGTCGCCTGGTAGGACATCTGCCGGTGCAGTCCGCGCAGCTCGGTTACGTCGTGCAGCAATACCACCGCGCCGACCAGCTCGTTCTCCACGCGCAGCGGCGACGCGGACAGCTCTATGGCGCGCTCCTCGCCGGAGGCGCGGCCGAGCAGCACGGCGCGCCGGCTCAGGTTGTGCGGCAGCCCGCCGCCCCCGCCACCGACGGCCTCCTTGATGGGGTCCGTCAGCAATTTGCGGTCGTTCTGGTCCATGAGCCCGACGATCTCGTCGAGCGGGCGGCCGAGCGCCTGTGCCCGCCCGACCCCGAGCAGCTGCTCCGCGGCGGGGTTGAGGTATGCGAGGTGCCCCTCGAGGTCCGTCGTCACGATGGCCTCGGCCAGCGAATGCATGGCGAACACCTGCAGCGGCGGCGGCGGGGGCGGCGCGGGCAGCGGCGGCGCCACCAGGGCGGCCCGGGCCGCGGCGTCCTTCTCCTTGGCGTCGATCTTGCCGCTGGCGAGCGCGCGCAGCTTTTTGGTCGGGATGACCTCGACGCCGGTCACGAGCAGCGCGGCCGTGCCTTCGAAGTCGATGGGCGCGGTAGTTAGCTCGAGCAGGCTCACCTGGCCCTGCAGGCCGAGCATCTCGACCTCGAAGCGCTCCGCGCCGTGCGCGCCCGAGAGGCGGCGCCGCAGGTTGTCGCTGACCAGCTCGGCGTACTCCGGCGCGACCAGGTCGGAGAGCCGGCGGTCGATGAGATCGACGCGATCGACGCCGACGAAGCTGGCGAACTGGCTGTTGGCGTAGAGGATGACGTCGCGATGCACGAGCACGGCCTCGTGGATGCGCTCACCGAGCTCGGTGAACAGTTTCGGGCCGGATTTCTCGCGGTTCGAAGTGCGCGAAGCGCGCATCAGCAGCTGGTTGATCGACACGCCGAGCGCCTGGATGTCGAGCTGCTCCTGATCGATGTCGACGTGCTGCGGCGGACGCTCCGCGCTCACCGCGCGCTGGACCGTCAGCGACAACTGCGCGACCGCCCGCAGGTCGCGCCGCTGGAACAAGAACAGCACGAACAGCAGCGTCGCAATCAGTGCGAGCAGCACGCAGATCAGCCCAAGAA
>JBIOZI010000119.1:0-7167 GCA_044871085.1 Steroidobacteraceae bacterium
AGCAGCCTTGCGAAAATAGATCTGTCCCCTTTTCCGCGAAAATAGATCTGTCCCCTTTTTCGAGGTGTACCCATTAAAGGCAAGCTGACCAAGTCCGAGATCGGCGCGCTCGTGAGCGCCACCCACCACGAGCCGCGCTCGCTGCTGGGTTATCACGAGTTCGCGCGTCCGGAGTCCACGCCGCTGTGCGTGGTGCGCGTGCTCGAGCCGGGCGCCGAGTCCGTCGACGTCTTCTGGGAGGACGAACCCGACGCGATGCACCCGCTCAGGCGCGTGCACGACGCGGGGCTTTTCGAAGGGAGCATTCCGCATCGCCGGCCGGTGGTGCCATACCGGCTGCGGGTGCGCTTCCAGGGCGGCAACGAAGTCGTCAAACACGACACCTATTTCTCTCGCACGAGCTCTCGGACTTCGATCTCTATCTATTCGGCGAGGGCCGCCACTACGGCCTGTATCACAAGTTCGGCGCGCACCTGCGCGTGCGCGACGGCGTGTCCGGCACCCACTTCGCCGTGTGGGCGCCGAATGCCAAGCGCGTCAGCGTGGTCGGCGGCTTCAATCTCTGGGACGGCCGCAAGCACGCCATGCAGGCGCGCGGCGGATCGGGCGTGTGGGAGCTGTTCGTGCCCGGCGTCGGCGAGGGCGAGCAGTACAAATACGAGATCCGCACGCAGCGCGGCGACATCGTGCTCAAGTCCGATCCATTCGCGTTCCAGATGCAGTTGCGCCCGGAAACCGCTTCCATAGTCACCTCGCTCGACGGCTACGCATGGCAGGACTGCGCCTGGATGGAGCGCCGCGCACGCACGGACTGGCGCCGCGCGCCGATCTCCGTCTACGAGGTGCACCTCGGCAGCTGGAAGCACGTCTGGGACCGCAAGCCGCCGTTCTACACCTGGCGCGAGGCCGCGGAGCAGCTCATTCCGTACGTCGTGGAGATGGGCTACACGCACATCGAGCTCATGGGCGTCGCGGAGCATCCGTTCGACGGCTCGTGGGGTTACCAGGTGGTCGGGTACTTCGCGCCCACTTCGCGTTTCGGCGGGCCGAAAGATTTCATGCACTTCGTCGATGCCTGCCACCAGGCCGGAATCGGCGTCATCCTCGACTGGGTGCCGGCGCACTTTCCGAAGGACGCGCACGGCCTGGCGGAGTTCGACGGCTCGGCGCTGTACGAGCACGAGGACAAGCGCCTCGGCGAGCACATGGACTGGGGCACGAAGATCTTCAACTTCGGCCGCCACGAGGTGAAGAACTTCCTGGTCGCGAACGCGCTGTTCTGGCTCGAGCGCTTCCATGTAGATGGATTGCGCGTGGACGCCGTGGCCTCCATGTTGTACCTCGACTACAGCCGCAACCAGGGCGAGTGGCTGCCGAACCGCTACGGCGGCCGCGAGAACCTCGAAGCGCTGGCCTTCCTGCGCGAGTTCAACACCGTGGCGCACGGCAATCATCCGGGCGTGCTGACCATTGCCGAGGAATCGACGGCGTTTCCCGGCGTGTCGCGGCCGGTGCACCTGGGCGGCGTCGGTTTCTCCTTCAAGTGGAACATGGGGTGGATGAACGACACCTTGCTCTACTTCGGCAAGGACCCCGTGTACCGGCGCCACGAGCACAACAAGATCACATTCTCGTTCATGTACGCCTGGACCGAGAACTTCGTGCTGCCGATCTCGCACGACGAAGTGGTGCACGGAAAGCGTTCCCTGCTCGACAAGATGCCCGGCGACGAATGGCAGAAGCGCGCCAACTACCGGCTGTTCATGGCGTACATGACGGCACACCCCGGCAAGAAGCTCATGTTCATGGGGCAGGAGTTCGGCCAGTGGCACGAGTGGCGCGAGCACGAGCAGCTCGACTGGCCGCTGCTCGCGCAGCCGAATCACCGCGCACTGCGCGACCTGAACCGCGAGCTGACCCGGCTGTACCGCGCGCTGCCGCAGTTCCATGCCAGCGACTGCGATGCCAGCGGTTTTCGCTGGAGCGATCTGCACAATGCGGACGAGAGCATCTTCGCCTTCCTGCGGCAGGAGCACGGCCACGCGCCGGTGCTCGTGGTGCTCAACGCCACGCCCGTGCCGCGCGAGGATTACTGGATCGGCGTGCCCGACCTCGGGCGGTACGAGGTGATCTTCGACTCGGACCATCCCGGCTTCGGCGGCGGAGGCTTCGCCGGCGTCGGCAGCTACGAGGCTTTCGCGCACGAGGTGCATGGCTATCCGTATGCGCTGCGCGTGCGCCTGCCGCCGCTGGCGGCGGTGTTCCTCAAGAGGCCGGCCTGATGCAGCTCGGTTCGCCCGACACGCTCGGCGCCACGTTCACCGGCGAAGGTGTCAACTTCGCCATCCAGTCGCGCGCGGCCACGCGCGTCGACGTGTGCCTGTACGACTCCACCGGGCAGCGCGAAACGGCGCGCCTCACGCTGCCGGGCCGCACCGGCGCCGTGCACCACGGCTTCGTGGAGCGCGAGCTGGCGCGAGTCGGCACCCTGTACGGCATCCGCGCGCACGGCGCGTACGACCCACGCGAGGGCTATCGCTTCAACGCGAACAAACTACTGCTCGATCCGTGGGCGCGCGCCATCGTCGGCGAGCCGCGCTGGCATCCGGCGCTGCTCGGCTACGACCCGAAGGACCCGGAAGGGCTCAAGCCCGATCTCACCAACAGCGCCCCGTACATGCCGCGGTGCCGGGTCATCGACGGCGTGTTCGACTGGAACGGCGACCGCCAGCCGGCCGTGCCGTGGCGCGACACATTCATCTACGAGCTGCACGTCAAGGGCTTCACGCAGTTGCATCCGGACGTGCCGCCGGAATGGCGCGGCAAGTATCTCGCGCTGACGCATCCGGCCGTGCTCAACCACCTGAAGTCGCTGGGCGTGACGGCGGTGGAGCTCATGCCCGTGTTCGCCATCTGCGACGAAGGCTTCCTGCACGAACGCCGCCTCACCAACTACTGGGGCTACAACACCATGGGCTGGTTCGCGCCGACGCCGCGCTATGCCGTGTCGGACCCGGTGGTGGAGCTCAAGCAGGCGGTCAAGGCGCTGCACAAGGCCGGCATCGAGGTCATCCTCGACGTGGTCTACAACCACACCGCCGAGGGCAACGAGCTCGGCCCGACGCTGTCGTACAAGAGCATCGACAACCGGGCTTACTACTTCCACCGCGCGGCCGACCGGCGTTTCTACGATGACGTCACCGGCTGCGGCAACACCGTCGCCTGCGATCATCCGATCGTGCAGGCCGACATTCTCGCCAGCCTGCGATACTTCGCCGAGGAATTCCGCGTCGACGGGTTCCGCTTCGACCTCGCGACGGTGCTCGGACGCGACCGCTCGGGGTTCAACTCGAACTCGCCGTTCTTCGCGGCGCTGCGCGCGGACCCGGTGCTGGCCTACGTGAAGCTCATCGCCGAGCCGTGGGACCTGGGGCTGGGCGGCTATCAACTGGGCAATTTTCCCCCGGGCTGGTCGGAGTGGAACGACCGCTACCGCGACACGATGCGCTCGTTCTGGCACGGCGGCCGCCGCATGATCGGCGGGTTCGCGGAGCGCTTCGCGGGCTCGAGCGACCTGTTCCGGCGCAACGGCCGCAAACCAACCGCCAGCATCAACCTGGTCGCGGCGCACGACGGCTTCACGCTGCGCGACACCGTGTCGTACAACGAGCGGCACAACGAGGCGAACCTCGAGAACAATCGCGACGGCCACTCCAACAACCACAGCTGGAACTGCGGCGCCGAAGGGCCCACCGACGATGCGCACGTCATCGCGTTGCGCCGCCGGCAGGTGCGCAATCTGCTGACGACTCTGTTCTTCGCGCAGGGCGTGCCGATGCTGCTGGCCGGGGATGAGCTGTATCGCACCCAGCGCGGCAACAACAACGCCTACTGCCAGGACAACGAGATCGGCTGGGTGGACTGGACCGGTCTCAAGGACGACGACGGCCTGCTGCAGTTCGTGCGCGGACTGTCCGCGCTGCGCCAGGCGCGGCCCGAGCTGCGCCGCGACACCTTCCTCAAGGGCGCGCTGCACACGCAGACCCGCGACGTGTCGTGGTGGCATCCCGGCGGACACGAGATGACCGACCACGAGTGGAACGATGCGGAACTACGCTGCCTCGGAGTGGGCTTCGGCGGCACCGCGTCCTCGCCCGAGCTGCTGCTGCTGTTGAATCCCACCGAATCCGAATGCGAGTTCCGTCTGCCGGCGCTGTCCGGCGGCGGCTGGGACGTGGTGCTCGACACCGCCCATCCGGTCGGCCTGCTCATCGGCGCGCGGCTGCCGGCCGGTCCGACCAAGGTTGGCCCTTACCAGACCCTGGCGCTGCAACGTGGCGCCTGATGAGCTGAGCGCGCTCGTCGAGCGTCTCGCGCGTGCGCGCGGCATCGGCGACGCGTACTACTCGTACAAGGGCGAGCTCAAGCACTTCACGCTCACCACCAAGGCGGCGTTGCTGGAGGCCATGCATTGCCGGCTCGGCAGTGCCGCGGAGCTCGAGGCGCAGATCGAGGAATCGGAGGCCGCGCATCCCGTGGGCTTGCTAGGCGACGTCGTCGTGTCGCGCGCCGGCGCGCGCACCGCGCGCGTGAACACTCCGGCCATCGAGCACAACGCGCTGTTGAAATGGACCGTGAAGCTGGAAGACGGCGGCCGGCGCGCGGGACAGGTGCAGGCCTGGGATCTGCCCGAGCGCGGCTCGTGGCAGGACGACGGCCGCTGGTTCGTGCTGCGCGACCTGCCGCTGCCGCCGGACCTGCCGCCCGGGTATCACCGTCTCGAGATCGAGCTGGAACGGGCGGGACACGAGAGCTGCGCGCTCATCGTCGCGCCGGACAAGTGCCACGAGCCTTCCGGCGTCGCGCGCGGTGGCAGGGTATGGGGTGTCGCCGTGCAGTTGTACTCGCTGCGGTCGGCGAACAACTGGGGCCTCGGTGATTTCGGCGACCTCAAAGAGCTGCTGCGCCTGGCGCACGAGGTGGGTGCCGGCTTCATCGGCGTGAGCCCGCTGCACGCGCTGTTTCCCTCCGATCCCACGCTGTACTCGCCGTATTCGGCGTCGAGCCGCCACGCATTGAACGTGATGTTCATCGACGTCGCGGCCGTGCCCGAGGTCAGGGAGTCGCCGCGCGCGCGGGCGCTGATGAGCGACGCCGCATTCCGGGCCCAGCAGGCGCGGGCGCGCGCCGCATCGCACGTCGACTACCTCGCGGTGGCCGGTCTCAAGATGCCCGTGCTGCAGGCCGCCTTCGAGCGCTTCCGCAGCGAGCACCTGGCGCAGGACACGGCGCGCGCCGGCGAGCTGCGCGCCTTCCTGCTGGAACGCGGCGAGGCGCTGCGCCTGCATACCGTGTTCGACGCGCTGGATGCGCACCTGCGCCGCACGCGTGGCAGCGGCGCGGGCTGGCACAACTGGCCGCCGGAGTATCGCTCGCCCGACGCCGACGCCGTGCGCCGCTTCGCCGCGCAGCACGCCGACGAAGTCGAATTCCACGCCTATCTACAATGGCTGGCGGCGACGCAGCTGGCGCAGGTGCGCGCCCTGGCGCGCGAGCTCGGCATGCAGATCGGGCTGTACGGCGATTACGCCGTGGGTGTCAACGCGTCCGGCTCGGAGACCTGGTCGGACCAGTCGCTGTATTGCACCGGCGCGGCCATCGGCGCGCCGCCCGACCCGCTGGGCGTCGCCGGACAGGAGTGGGGTATCCCGCCGCAAGATCCGCGCCAGCTGCGCCGCACCGCCTACGCGCCCTTCGTCGCGCTGCTGCGCGCCAGCATGCGCTGGGCCGGCGCGCTGCGCCTCGATCACGTGATGGCGCTGTTCCGCCAATGGTGGGTGCCGCGCGGCTTCAAGTCGGTGGACGGCGGCTACGTGCACTATCCACTCGAGGATCTGCTCGGCGTGGTGGCGCTCGAGAGCGAGCGCAACCGCTGCCTCGTGGTGGGCGAGGACCTGGGCGTGGTGCCCGACGAGATCCGGCGCGCGCTGCCGCAGTTCGGGGTCTACAACTACAAGGTGCTGCTGTTCGAGCAGCGCGAGGGGGAGTTCGTCGCGCCGGCCGGCTACACGCGCCATGCGCTCGCGGTCGTCACCACGCACGATCTGCCGACGCTGCGCGGCTGGTGGGTGGGCCACGACATCGACCTGTGGGAGCGGCTCGGGTTCTACGCCGACGCCTCCGTGGGCGAGCGCGCGCGCGCCGAGCGACAGCGTGAACGGCTGAAGCTGCTGGCAGCGCTGCGCCGCGAGGCGCTGTGGCCCGCCGACGAGAAGGCGGGCGAGGGCGCGCAAGCCGTGGCGCCGCCGTATTCCGCCGAGCTCTGCCGCGCGGTGCACGTGTACCTGGCACGCTCGCGCGCCGCGCTCGTAACCGTGCAGCTCGAGGACATGATCGGCATGCTGGAGCCCGTCAACATTCCCGGCACGAGCAGTGAATACTCCAACTGGACGCGGCGCATGACCTCGAGCGCGCGCGAGATCTTCGCGCGCGTGGACGTGCGCCAGCTCGCGGCTGCGCTCGGCGCCGCGCGCGTCGTAGAATCCCCGCCGACATGATCCAATCACTCATCTACACCGCGCAGCGGGCCGGCGGCGCCATCATGGCGGTGTACGCGACGGATTTTTCCGTGCGCGACAAGGCCGACGCGTCGCCCGTCACCGCCGCCGACGAGGCCGCCGAGAAGATCATCCTCGAAGACCTCGCCCGGATCGCGCCGGGCGTGCCCGTGGTGGCCGAGGAATCCGTGGCGGCGGGCCGTGTGCCGGTGGTCGCTGAGCGGTTCTTCCTGGTCGATCCACTCGACGGCACGCGCGAGTTCGTCGCGCATCGCGACGAGTTCACCGTGAACGTCGCGCTCATCGAGGCCGGTGAGCCGGTGCTGGGCGTGGTGTTCGCGCCCGCGCGCCGCGAGCTGTACTGGGGTGACATGCGCGGCAAACGCGCCGGGCGCATCGACGCCGACCCCGACGGCACGATGCCGTCGCTGGGCACGGCCATAACCGCGCGCGTGGCGCCCGAGCGCGGCCTCACGGCCGTCGCGTCGCGCTCGCATCGCACACCCGAGACGGATGCGTTCCTCGCGCGCTTCCAGGTCACGGAGTTCCGCTCCATCGGATCCTCGCTCAAGTTCTGCCTGGTCGCGGCGGGAGAGGCCGACCTCTACCC
>JBIOZI010000120.1:0-10020 GCA_044871085.1 Steroidobacteraceae bacterium
TGATCGGCTCCGTCGGCACCGCGCTCGCGCTGGCCGGTGTCGCGCTGATCATGGCCACGGGCGAGGGGCGTGCCTATCTACTCGCCATGCTCATCGTGTTCATCGCGTTCTTCGCGTTCTCCCAGGGCGCGGTGATCTGGGTGTACCTGAGCGAGATCTTCCCGACGGCGGTGCGCTCGCGCGGCCAGGCGCTGGGCAGCGCGACGCACTGGGGCATGAACGCGGTGATCGGCCAGGCGTTTCCCATGGTGGCGGTGTACACCCAGGCCCTGCCGTTCGGCTTCTTCGCGGCCTGCATGGTGGTGCAGTTCTTCGTGGTGCTGGCGATGTTTCCGGAAACCCGCGGCGTGGAGCTCGAGAAGATGGACCGCGCGCTCGGCGGCGGCGTCAAGCAATCTGCCTGACGCGCGCCACCTCCACGGGGTGCGTGAGCAGCGGCGCGATGGTCGCCAGGAACTCGACCGTGTGCGGCAGCAGCGCGTGCGCCTCGAACGAGGCGTCGTCGCGCCAGCGCGAGTGGATGAAGAACCGCGCCGCGTCGCGCGTGCAGCGGAAGCCGTGGATGCCGAGACAGGCGGGCTCGCGGCGCGTCTGCGGTACGACGGCGCGGATCGCGGCGTCCACGCCGGCCTCACATCCGGGCCGCGCGCGGAACTCGCCGATGATGAACAGCTCCATGGCGCTCACTGCCCGAATCTCTCGATGTGGCCGCGGCCCCAGCGGCGCACGCTCTCGACGATGGGCAGCAGCGAGCGGCCGTAGTCCGTGAGCGAGTAGACCACGGGGCGCGGCACCGGACCGGTAGACGCTCGGTGCGCGATGTCGTCCGCGACCAGCTCGCGCAGTTGTTCGGTGAGCACCTTCTGCGAGATCGACGGCATGCGCTTGCGCAGCGCGGCGAAGTGCTGCGGGGATTCCGCCAGCCAGTAGATGATGATGAGCTTCCACTTGCCGCTGATCGCCGCGAGCGCGGCAGTGAGCGGGCAGTCGCTCACGGGGTTGCGTCGTCGTGGTTTCGCGGCCCGTTTGGTCGGCATGGTTACCTCGAGGTGCCTTCTGGCGTTGCGCGGCGCGGCGAACTACAAGAGACCGGCGTTCGAACACGGGGTACGCGAATGGTTCTCTTGCGGTTGATTTCGCGCCGGCATGCGGCGCTCGCATTATGCGGCGTTCTGCTGGGCGCGAGTGTGGCGCTCGCGGACACGCCCGCGCGCGATGGGCGGCACGACTTCGATTTCGAATTCGGGACCTGGCGCGCACGCGTGCAGCGGCTGAAGCAGCCGCTGTCGGGCTCGAAGGAGTGGGTGGGCTACGAGGGGCCGTCGGTGGTGCGGCCGGTGTGGGAAGGCGCGGCCAACCTGGGCGAGATCGATCTCGCGGGGCCGGCGGGGCGAATCCGCGGGCTGAGCTTGAGGCTCTACGATCCCGAGACGCGCCAATGGCGCATCAGCTGGGCCAATGCCCGCGACGGACTGCTCGGCACCCCCATGGTCGGCGGGTTCGCGGGCGGCCGCGGCGAGTTCTACAACCAGGAGCCGTACGAGGGGCGCGCGGTGTTCGTGCGCTTCGTCTTTTCCGACATTGCGACGAACTCGTTTCGGCTCGAACAGGCCTTTTCGCCCGATGGGGGCCGTACCTGGGAGCCGAACTGGATTGCCACGTTCGAGCGGCGGGTGTCGCCGGGTCCATGACGCTTGCGATCGGCCGCGCGGCTCGCGATATTCCCGTAACGAAACGAAGAGGGGATGTCGCCGTGACCAGATTGAGCCGCCGTTCGATGTTGGCCGGGTCGTTGGCCCGCTCCGTGGGCGTATACGTGGGCGTGGGACTGGCGCTGCCGGCGCTGGGGCAGTCCGTGCCCGCGGGCTGCGGTGAGCAGCCGAAAACCGCGCCCGCGCTGCAGCCGCCGTTGCTGCTCACGGACTGGCCGTGGCTGGCGCGCTACCGCGAGGACAACGACAAACTACTCGCGGCCGGTACGAAAGTGGACGCGGTGTTCATGGGCGACTCCATCACCGAGGGCTGGGTGGGCAAGGACCCGGACTTCTTCGCCAGGGGCAACGTGGGCCGCGGCATCAGCGCGCAGACCACGCCGCAGATGCTGGTGCGCATGCACGCGGACGTGGTGGCGCTGAAGCCGCGCGCGGTGCACATCATGGCCGGCACGAACGACATCGCGTTCAACACCGGGCCGATGCTGCCGCAGGACTCCAAGAACAACGTCATGGCGATGGCCGAGATCGCGCGCGCCAACGACATCCGCGTGGTGCTCGCGTCGGTGCCGCCGGCGGCGCGGTATCCGTGGCGGCCGGGGCTCGAGACCGCGAACGCCATCGTGGAGCTCAACGAGTGGATCCGCGGCTACGCGAAGCAGACGGGCGCGGTGTATGCGGATTACCACGGCGCGATGTCGAACGGCAAGGGCGGCATGAAGCCCGGCCTATCTACCGACGAGGTGCATCCGACGGCCGAGGGCTACGCGGTGATGCGGCCGGTGGCCGAGGCGGCCTTGAAAGCCGCGCTCAAGGCCGCATAGGAAGGGCCATGGCTACGGGTTGGGCACAGGACGGCGCGGTGCAGGATCAGATCGACGCCACGGTGAAGGACGGCATCAAGCGCGCGCAGGCGCGGCTGCCGGCCGGGCCCTCGCTCGAGGCCTGCGCGGAATGCGGCGCGAAGATTCCCGAGGCGCGGCGCGAGGCGATCCCGGGCGTGCGGCTTTGCGTCGCCTGCCAGGAAGCGCATGACCGCGAGGAAGTGAGCAACGCAGGCTACAACCGCCGCGGCAGCAAGGACAGCCAGCTGCGGTAGGGGATTGGCCCCAAACGCATGTTTGGTGCCGAGCCTCAAGCGGCCCGCCGTTTGCGGGCGCGCTCCAGCACGAGATCGCGAAAGGTGCGGCGGTCGGAATTGGCCGCCATCTCATTCGACACTTCGAAGCCTATTTCAGCCTCGAGAATCATCACGAATTCGACCTGGTCGAGCGAGCTCGGGAATGGCGTCTGCTGCTCGAACCAGTCGAAGATCTCCGCAAGTCTCGTTTCCGGCCGCAGGTGCTTCACCTTCGGCCCGACGCAACGCGCGATGCCCACCGCGAGTTCGTACGCGATGTCGCGCAGCTCGGACTCGAAGTGCGGGCGGATGCGCGCGGCGAAGAGCTCGAGGTCGTCGTTGGTCACCGTCATGCGAAACCTCCGCTCCCATCGCAAAAGGGGCGCATCCAGCGATGCGCCCCTGAGATCGAGGTCTGTCCCCGTTTGCTAGGAAACGAGGAATGTCCCCATTAATTGCAGGAGGCTACCTTGTCGGCCACGGTGCCGAGCTTCACCTGCGAGACGGTTACGTCGAGCTTGCCGGCGGAGTGGATGACCAGCGGCCTGTCGACCTTGCTCACGTCCGCGCCGGCCTTCTGCAGGCACTTGAGCGGCACGCCCACGGTCTGGAACTTGCCGGCGGGCAGCGAACCGAGCGTCGCCGCGAACGGCAGGTTGCCGCCGCAGCCCGAGCCGCAGCCCAGGCCCAACGTCACGTCGTCGGGCGCGGCCGCATCGCGGCGCAGGCGCACTAACAACATCACGTCGCCGTTGGTCTCACGCGAGACGTCCGCGCTGCTCTCACCCGAGATCTCGATGGTGGCCGGGCCGTCGCCCTTGAACACGAAGCGGCGCGCGCCTTCCTGCACGGCGTCGTCCACCGCGGTGATCTTTACGCGTCCGCCCACGGCCTCCACCGGCGTCGTCGTGATGCGCGTGGAATCCATGTCGTTCGACACGCGCAGCGACCACGGCGCCACCGACACGCCCTTGTCGAAGTACGAGCCGGTGGACATGAGCTCCGCCGGGATGCCCGGGTCTTCCGACAGCGCCGCCAGCTCCTCGGCCTGCGCCGCATAGCTCATGCCGAAGCCGAACGCGAACAGCGGGGTGTAATCCTTCTGTCCGTTGTTGAGCGGCTTCGCCGCCGCATCGCGCGGCCACGAGTACGCCAGCTTGCCGGTGAAGTCGTAGTTCACCGCGCCGTCCTTCTTGCGGAACAGTACGTCGGCGATGCCGCCGCCCTCGCTGCCCGGCAGCCAGGCCGCGACGTACGCATTCGCAAGATTCAGCTCGCGGTTCTGCCACAGCGGCCGGCCCGACAGCAGGATGGCCACCACCGGAATCTTCTCCGCCTGCAGTTTCTTCATGAGGTCGAGGTGCTCGGTCATCGAGCCGGGCAGGGTGAGCACCTTGAGATCGCCCTGGAATTCCGCGTACGGGTTCTCTCCGAACACGACCACCGCGACGTCGGGCTTCTTCTTGTACTTGCCGTCGACCGCCAGCTCCGCGCTGCCGCCGCCGGCCTTCACCGCCGCGCTGATGCCGCCCCAGACCGACGTGGCGCCCGGGAAGTCCTTGTTAGTCAGGCCCGTGCCCTGCCAGGTGATGGTCCAGCCACCGCACTGCTTGCTGACGTTGTCGGCGCCGTCGCCGGCCACCAGCACGTGTTTGCCGGCCGCGAGCGGCAGCAGGCCGCCGTTGTTCTTGAGCAGCACCAGCGACTGGCGCACCGCATCGCGCGCCGTCGCGCGCTGCTCGGGCGAGGACAGCAGTTTGAACTCGCCCGCGTGCGGACGCTTCGACGGCGGGCCCGCATCGAACACTCCCGCGCGGTACTTCACGCGCAGGATGCGCGTCACCGCGTCGTCGAGGCGCGCGGCCGGCACCGTGCCGTCCTTGGCCTGCTTGACGAGGTTTTCGTACAGGCCCTTCCAGCTGTCGGGTGCCATGTACATGTCGAGGCCGGCATTGATCGCCTGCGGGCAGTTGATGTTCGTGCAGCCCGCCACCTGGCCGTGGCCGTTCCAGTCGCCGACGGTGAAGCCGTCGAAGTTCATGTGGTTCTTGAGCACGTCGGTCATCAGGCCCTTGTTGCCCGTGTGCTTGATGCCCTGCCAGCTCGAGAACGAGATCATGATGGTCTGCACGCCGGCTTCGATGGCCGGCACGTAGCCCGCGTTGTGGATGTCGATGAGCTGCTGCTCGGTGGCCTTCGAGTCGCCCTGGTCGCGTCCCTCCTCGGTGCCGCCGTCGGCGAGGAAATGTTTGGTGGACGAGAGGACGAACTGCGGCCCGAGGAAATCCTTCGCGGCCGGGTCACCCTGCACGCCTCGCACGAACACGCCGGCGTACGAGGCAACGAGCGCCGGGTCTTCTGAATAACCTTCGTACGTGCGACCCCAGCGGTCGTCCTGCGGCACGGTGACCGTGGGCGAGAAGGTCCAGTCGATGCCCGTGGTGCGCACCTGCTCGGCGGTGAGGCGCGCGATCTTCGCGATCAAGTCGGGGTTGTGCATGGCGCCCAAACCGACGTTGTGTGGATAGAGCACGGCGCCGACGATGTTGCTGTGGCCGTGCATCGCGTCGATGCCCCAGATCATCGGGATGCCGACGCCGCCGTCGCTGGTGTCGATGGAGGCGGCGTAGAACTCGTCCGCGAGCTTCAGCCACTCCGCCGGCGGCGCGCGCTCGTTGTTGCCCGGCGAAGAGCCGCCGCCGGCGAGGATGGACCCCAGGTGATATTTCTTCATGTCCTCGGGCTTGATGCAGCAGATGTCGCCCTGCACGACCTGGCCTACCTTCTCCTCCACCGTCATTTTCTTCAGCACCGCGGCGACCTTTTCCTCGATGGCCGGGTCGCGGGCCAGCGGCCATTTCGGCGCGGGCCATAGATCCGGGTGCACGGCCGCCGGGTTCTCGGCGACGGGCGGCGGCGCCGGTTCGTCTTTCTTGCTTCCGCACGCGCCGAGCAACGCGACGAGCGGCAGCGCGGCGAGCAGCCGCAAGCGGTTCTGTCTCGAACCAGACAGCGGGAGCTCCTCGGACATATTGGATGAGGCAAGAGACAGGAAGGGAGACATGGATCGTTTCTCCAGTTGACTGGTTGTTCGTTCGCGGATGCAGCTCGTGTCAGCGCGCTCCGCAGCCGTGCGCTGCACAAGCGCAACACGCGCGGGATGCGTTGACAGCCGGCGGCTCTCGTCGCTAGCCTGCGCGCCTTGCAAAGAGAAGATTGAAATGGGTAATGGCTCTGTCATGCCCAATACGGGGAAATTGCTGCGTTCCGCGGTAGTTAGATAATTGGTCGGTTTCCAAGCATGACGGTCGACTGCCCGCCGTCGGTTTTCAAATACAGGATGTATTCATGTCGCATCGTAAAGTAAAGCGCACTCGTTGCGCAGCCCGAACTGCCTTCGTCACGGCGGTTTCGCTCGATTTGCTAGCCATTGCGCTGCCCGCGGGCGCGCAGAACGCGCCGGCCGGCGACACGGAGGACAGCCTCGAAGAGGTCGTGGTCACCGGCTTCCGCGCCTCGCTGGCCGATGCGCTGGGCAAGAAGCGTGCGTCGAACCAGATCATCGAGACGGTCACCGCCGAGGACATCGGCAAATTCCCCGACCAGAACGTGGCCGAGTCCCTGCAGCGGCTGGCCGGCGTGCAGATCGACCGCACGAATGGGCAGGGCACGAAAGTGCGCATCCGCGGCCTCGACCAGAACGTCACCACGCTCAACGACGACATCTTCGTCACCGGCCTCGAGCTGTACACGCTCGGCGAGGGCAACCAGACCAACACGGACTCGCTCGAAGGCATTCCTTCGGAGCTGCTGGGCGGTGTGGACGTGTTCAAGTCGCCGCAGGCGAACCAGTCCGAGGGCGGCCTCGGCGGCATCGTGAACCTGCGCACGCGCAATCCCCTGTCGCTCACCGGCACCACCATCGCCGGCAACGCGCGCCTGTCCGACAGCGACGAATCGCGTGACAGCTCGACGCCGCTCGGCGCCGTCGTGTTCGGCCACCGCTTCAGCGAGCGCTTCGGAATTCTCGCCACCGTGTCGTACGACGAGCAATCGCTCAACACCGACGTGCTCGGCGGACAGAACCGCGGCAACTGGCGCTTCACCGGCCGCAACGATCGCGTGGCGGTGCCCGAGAACTACTACGCCCCCGAATACCGCTACGTGACGGACCGCGACGAGAACCGCAAGCGTCTCGGCGGCTCGCTGTCGGTCGGGTTCAAGCCCAGCGATTCCACCGAGCTCACGGCCGAGTGGTTCCATTCGAACCTCGAGGTGCTGACCTCGGAGGCCTCGCTGAAATTCCCGTTCGCCACCGAAGGCGGGCGCATCGACACCACGCAGCCCTTCGACATCGACGAGAACGGCGTGCTGCTCAACGGCACCATCATCTCGAACTCGGCCGAAGCGATCTCGTTCGTGAAGAACACCGAGATCGACTCGGACAACCTCCAGGTGCGGTTCTCCATCGACAACGGCGGCGCGCTCAAGTGGAACTTCAGCGGCGCCTGGTCGCAGGCGGACATGGAGAGCAGCTCGGCCAACAACGACGTGCGCTTCACGCAGTACGGTGTGCGCAACGGCACGGCCCTGGGGCTCGTGCCCAACTCCGCCGCGCCGGCGAACTACCCGTTCGTGTACAACAACGGCAACGGCGAGCTGCCTTCGTTCATGCTCAGCGCGAATCCGGATCTGGTCACGAACCCGGCCAACGGCTTCTTCAAGTCGCACTGGGTGTTCGCCGACTCCTCCGACATCAGCGGCTGGGCCGTGGGTGCCAACCTCAATTACACGCCGGCGTTCATCAGTGACGGCGCGGTGGTGTTCACCGCGGGCATCAAGATGGGCGAGCGCGAAGTCGACTATTCGCGTGGGCGTTATCTCGCCGACTATGCCCCCAGCGGAGAGATCAACGGCGACGACTTCGGCCAGAACTGGTCGCCGCTCGGCTATTTCCAGGACGGCGCCATCGGCTTCAAGTCCTGTGACAGCCTCGCGGGCGGCGGCGCACCGCTGGGCACTCCCGGCCGTCCCGCCTGCCCGGTGGACTCGCGCTTCGGCGCCTCGCCTGCGCTCATCACGCCCTACCAGACGTTCCTCAGCAATTCGAATCGCGTCGAGGAGATCAAGGACTTCTGGAGCTCGGGCCACGTCGCCGGCAACCAGATCCTCGTGCAGGACCGCGGCCAGATGGAAAACGCGGTGTCGTGGATCCAGAACCTGTATCCGGACACGCCGTTCGCGTTCTTCGAGGAGCCCCTCGAGAGCTTCGTCGTGACGGAGCAGACCAGCACCGCCTACGTCATGGCCGACCTCGGCCAGGCGAGCGACCGCTACCACGTGAACGTGGGCGCGCGCGTCGTGCACACCTCGCTCGACGTCGACCAGAACGCTGCCATCGTGCTTCCCGGTGAAACCGCGGGTACGCGCTACTGGGGCACCGACAGCTGGAACGGCGTGACGCGCGACTTCGAGACGCAGACGAACTCGCGTTCGTACACCGACATCCTGCCGAGCCTGAACTTCGTCGTGAGCCCCACGGACGAGCAGAAGGTGCGCTTCTCGGCCGCGCGCGTCGTGGCGCGCCAGCCGCTGTTCGAGCTGGGCCGCGGCTTCCAGACCAACTTCACGCGCAACGCGCTGTCGAACCTGTTCGAGTTCGTGAACGGCAACCGCGGCAACTCGGATCTGGACCCCTTCCGCGCCTCGCAGTTCGACGTCGCGTACGAGTACTACTTCGGCAAGCAGGGCCTGGTGTCGGGCGGCTACTTCTGGAAGGAAGTCGACTCGTTCGTCGTCATCGAGACGCAACCCGTGTTCGTGAACGACCAGGCCGGCGGCCGGCTGGGCCCGGTGTCGACGCCCGTCAACGGACGCGGCGGCAACATCAAGGGCTTCGAGCTCGGCGCGCAGTACGCCTTCGAAATGGGTCTCGGCTTCAACGTGAACTACACGTTCTCGGATTCCGAATCGCCGACGTTCAACGACTTCGACAGCAACCTGCCGATCCCGGGTGTGGCGGAGAACTCGGTGAACGCGCAGGTGTACTTCGAGAAGGCCGGCTTCGAGGCCCGACTGTCGTACGCGTGGCGTGACAAATCGTTCGCGGGCAACTTCGGTTTCCCGGATACCGATTTCTCGACCAATCCGGCCGGCGTCAGCGTGACGCGCACGCTGGGCATCTGGAACCGCGATTACGGTCAGCTCGACGCGCAGGTGGGATACAACTTCATGGATGGCAAGCTCGGCGTGACGCTCGAGGCCATCAACCTCACCAACGAGGATCAGAGCCAGTACCTGCAGTTCCAGAACCTGCCTTCGTCGTTCTCTTCGGGCGACCGGCGGCTGTTGTTGGGCGTGCGCTTCAATTTTGGAAGCAACTAGCCTCAGCCACAGTTAACCTTGCAGGGGCGGCTGGGCTTGTACCGGCCGCCCTTTTTGTTTATCTGGTGCTTCCTGCACGGGGCGGGTTTGGGCGGGTATGGCAGCGGATCGAAGAATCAGGCGCATCGCAATCGTGGGCGGGGGTACCGCCGGCTGGATCGCAGCCGTCACCCTGGCCCGCAAGCTGGCCGGCCAATGCTCCATCCACGTCATCGAATCGCCCGAAATCGGCACCGTCGGCGTGGGCGAGGCGACGATCCCGCCGATCCTCGATTTCCTGCGCTTCGTGGGCATCGACCAGAACGATTTCGTCGACAAGACCAATGCCACGTACAAGCTCGGCATCCGCTTCACCGACTGGCTGAAGCCCGGGCACAGCTACTGGCATCCGTTCGGCGGCTTCGGCGCCGCCATCGAGCGCCGGCCGTTCTATCACTACTGGCACAAGGCCGTGGCCCAGGGGCTCAAGCCCAAGGTCAGCTTCTTCAGCCAGGAAATCGCGATGGCGGAGGCGAACCGCTTCATCTTCCCCACCAATGCGATGGGTGTCGCACAGAACCTGCGCTACGCACTGCATTTCGACGCGGTGCAGGTCGCGCGCTACCTGCGCATGGTGGCCGAGCGGGCCGGCGTGATCCGCCTCGAACGCAAGATCGTGAGCGCATCGCGCCGCGAGGATGGCGCGGTGGACGAGCTCACGTTCGAGGACGGCGGCAAGCTGCGCGCGGATCTGTACATCGACTGCAGCGGGTTTGGCGGGCTGCTCATCGAAGGCGCGCTGCAGACCGGCTACGAGGACTGGAC
>JBIOZI010000121.1:0-25285 GCA_044871085.1 Steroidobacteraceae bacterium
CAAGTGGTACGAGCTGTGGCTCGCGACGGAGTGCGGTTTTGATTCGGGCGGTGCGCGGGGTGTGCGCCCGATATGCGAGTGGAGCGCGGCGGAATCGAAACGTCCTCGGCACGCAGCCGCCCAACGACTCACTACCGGCCATAGTGCAGCGCCAGCGTCTCGCGCCAGTCGCATCACCGAATCAGAGAGGCGGCGGGCCCGAATCTCGCGCCACCCCACACCTCATATCCGCCGCGCGGAGCGAGACATATCGGGCGCGCGCCGCGCGCACCGCCCGAATCAAAACCCCATCAACTCGCCAACCACAGCTTGTACCACTTGCGCTTCGGCGCAACGTGCCGCTCTCCGGCCTCACCCTCGTAGTTAGCCCGGTACATCTGGCGGGTCTTCGACGCCAGCTCTTTCAGATCCATCTTCTCGTAGCTGAAGATCATGATCTCGAGGGCTTCGCGTACCGCGGGTGCGCCGTCGAATTCCTCGATGGCGACCTTGGCGCGCTGCGCGGCGGCGACGTACGCGCCGCGGCCGACGTAGTAGCGCGCGACCGCGATTTCATAGTCCGCGAGGCGGTTGCGCAGGTAGACCATGCGGCGCCGGGCGTCGTGCGCGTATTCGCTCTTCGGGTACTGCTCGACGACGGTGAGGAACGCGTTGAACGAGCGGCGCGCCTCGCTGGGCGGACGCTGGTTCAGGTCGACGCGGAACCAGCGTTCCATGAAGTTCGGCAGGCGCTCGAAATCGGTGAGGCCCTTGAGGTACCAGGCGTAGTCGATGCGCGGATGGGTGGGGTTCTCGCGGATGAACGTGTCGGCGGCGTCGATGGCGGACTCGGACTCCCCGGCGCGGTAATAGGCGTAGATGACGTCGAGGCGCGACTGGCGCGTCTCCTCGGCGAACGGATAACGCGCCATCAACGCCTCGTAGATGCGGATGGCCGTCGGGAAATCGCCCTGGATTATCGCGCGGTTGGCGCGCTGGTACACGACCTGGGGGTCGGTCATCGGGCCGTCGCGGCCGTCACGGGACTTGCAGCCGGCGAGGCCGGCGCCCAGGACGAGGAGGGACATAAATAAGAGTGCGCGGGGGCCGGCGCTACGCAGTGCTCGCATGGAAGGTTTGCCGTTTCCTTAGATTTTGCCGGTGTATTTTGAATTCGTCGCCGGACGCGTGAGTATAGCGGCCCCGAAAGCCATCGGACCACACGGTTGCCCCCCAAGTTCCAGACCCATCGCATCGAATTGCCCGTCGATTTCGCCGGCCGGCGGCTGGATCAGGCCCTCGCCGCGCTCCTGCCGCAGTATTCGCGCACGCGCATACAGCGCTGGATCGAGGACGGCGCGGTGCGCGTGAACGGCCTCACCGCGGTACGCGCGCGCGAACCGGTGGTCGGCGGCGAGGCGGCTACGGTCGAGGCGCGGCTGCCGCCCGAGAGCGGCATCGCGGCCGAGAAGCTGCCGCTGTCGATCGTGCATCAGGATTCCGCCGTGATCGTGCTCGACAAGGCGCCCGGCGTCGTCGTGCACCCGGGCGCGGGCAACCGCGAGCACACGTTGCAGAACGCGCTGCTGGCGCACGACAAGAAGCTGGCGCGCGTGCCGCGCGCCGGGCTCGTGCACCGCATCGACAAGGACACCAGCGGGTTGTTAGTGGTGGCGCGCACGCTCGAGGCGCACGCGGCGCTGGTGGCCATGCTGGCCGCGCACGCGATCGAGCGCGAATATCTCGCGGTGTGCGTCGGCGCGCTCACCGGTGGCGGCACCGTGGATGCCGCCATCGGCCGGCATCGCACGCAGCGCACGAAGATGGCGGTGCGCTCCGACGGCCGCGCCGCGGTGACTCACTACCGCATCGAGAAGCGCTTCCGCGGGCACACGCTGGTGCGCGTGCGGCTCGAGACCGGCCGCACGCACCAGATCCGCGTGCACCTGGCGCACGCCAAGTTCCCCATCGTCGGCGATCCGGTGTACGGCGGCCGGCGCCGCCTGCCGGCCGGCGCCAGCGCCGAGCTCATCGCCGCCATCGAGGCGTTCCCGCGCCAGGCGCTGCACGCCGCGCGGCTCACGTTCGCGCATCCGAAGACCGGCAAACAGGTGAGCTACGAGGCGCCGCTGCCGGGCGACATCGCCGGGTTGTTAGGCGCGATGCAGCGCGACCTGGAGCGGGCGCGGTGAGCTCCGGCGGCGAAGGGCTGCTGCCGTTTCGCTGGGACCTGCCGCCCGGAGTGTTCGCCGCATTCACCACGCGGCGCGGCGGCGCCAGTGCGGCGCCCTGGGATTCGTTCAATCTCGGCGCGCACGTCGGCGATGCGCCGGCAGCCGTGGCCGCGAACCGCGCGCATCTGCGCGCGCTGCTGGCGTTGCCGGTCGAGCCCTCGTGGCTCGAGCAGGTACACGGCGTCGACGTCGCGGACCTGGACGGGCCCGCGCGCTCCGTGCCGGTGAAAGCGGACGCGGCCATCGCCTCGGAGCGCGGCCGGGCCTGCGCGATCATGGTGGCGGATTGCCTGCCCGTGCTGTTCGCCAGCCGCGACGGCACGCGCATCGGTGCCGCGCACGCGGGCTGGCGCGGGCTCGCGGCCGGCGTGCTCGAGCACACGGTGTCCGCGCTCGGCGTGCCCGGGTCCGAGCTCACCGCGTGGCTGGGGCCGGCGATCTCGCGCGCGCATTTCGAAGTGGGCGATGAGGTGCGCGCGGCGTTCGTCGCCGGCGATGCCGGAGCGGCGACGCTCTTCGAGCCGAACGCGGCCGGCAAGTGGCAGGCGGATCTCGCCGGGCTCGCGCGCCGCCGTCTCGCGGCGCTCGGCATCCGGGACACGCACGGCGGCGAGTGGTGCACGTTCGCGGACCGCGAGCGCTTTTTCTCGCACCGCCGCGATGGCCAGAGTATGGGCGGCAGCGGCCGCATGGCGGCGTTGATCTGGCGCAGTTAGACGCTGCCGCAGAGGCGGCGCGTTCGAATGCCGAACGGCCTCGACGAGGGAGGATCGGGGGTCGACATCACGATGGACTCCGTCTGCGACTAGACAGGGGACTGCTGCAACTGCGGCAGGCCACGTACGTCAGGCCTGTGGGTGCCCGCCCCATCGATTCAGTGCCGGGGACTGTGCGCAAAGTCTCAATTCCCATTCCGGCCGCGCATCCGCTGCCGCGAACTCCCCGTAGCGACTCATGTGAAAGGTTCGTACCCCCAGGCGTGAGAGCCCCCGTCGCACATGAGTCAGCCCAAGCAACAAACGCCCGCGCAGCTCGAGGAGACGCCTCCGGCTGACAAGACGCAGCTGCTGCACGACGGCAGCGGTCCGGCGGCGACGTGCGCGGCGCCCGTTGCCGTGGGCTCCGTGGTGGCCGGCCGCTTCGAGCTCGTGCAGCTCATCGGCGAGGGCGGCATGAGCAATGTCTTCAAGGCCATCGACCTGCGCAAGGTCGAGGCCGGCGCGCGTGATCCGCACCTGGCCGTGAAGGTGCTCACCGCGCGGCTGCCCGATCAAGCCAACTCGCTCGCGATCATGCATCGCGAGACCAGCAAGCTGCAGAGCCTCACGCATCCGAACATCGTGCGCGTGTTCGATTGCGATCGCGACGGACAGACCGTCTTCATGACGATGGAATACCTCGACGGCAAGTCGCTCCGCCGCCGCATGCCGAACAAGCGCGGCGATGCGCAGGTCCCCCGGGAAGACGCGCTCGAGTTCGTGGAGAAGATCGTCGACGCGCTCGAGTACGCGCACCGCAAGGGCATCGTCCACGGCGATCTCAAGCCCAGCAACGTCATCGTCACCAACGGCGGTGAGGTGAAGGTCATCGACTTCGGTGTCGCGCGCTTCCTGCGCCGGCCGCAGGAAGACGACGAGCCCACCGAGGATTGGGAGCGCGACTTCAGCGCGCTCACGCCGCCGTACGCGAGCCCCGAGATGCACGACGGCGCGGAGCCCGATCCGCGCGACGACCTCTACGCGCTCGCGAGCATCGCCTACGAGCTGCTGGTCGGCGAGCACCCATTTGCGCGCACGCCGGCCGACAAGGCGCGCGACACGAACATGAAGGTGGGCGCGGCCGGTAAGCTCGCCGACCACGAGCTGCGCGCCTTCGAGCACGCGCTGCATTTCGAGCGCAAGCACCGCACGCGCAGCGCGCGCGAGTTCCTGGGCGAGCTGCGCGGCGAGAAGACGCGCGTGCCGCTGGCGAAAGTGGCCGGCATCGCCGCGCTGGCCGCGCTCGCCGTCGCCGCGGCAGTGCTCGGCGGCCGCATGCTGCTGAAAAAAGAGCCGGCGCCGCTCATGGCCACCGCCGCCACGAAGCTCACCGCGGGCACGATGTTCCGCGACTGCCCGAGTTGCCCGGTGATGCGCGTGCTGCCGCCCGCGAGCTTCGAGCAGGGCTCGGCCGGCGCCGCGGCGCTGCGCTTCGAGCAGCCGGTGCGCACCGTGAGCATCGCCTATCTACTAGCCGCCGGCGTCAACGAGGTGACGGTGGGCGAGTTCGCGGAGTTCGCGCGGGAATATCCGCGCAACCGCGCCGGCTGCGAGACCTACGACGGCGAATGGCAGGTGCGCCCCGGCGTGAGCTGGAGCAACGCCGTGGCGGAGCAGGACGCGTCCCTGCCCGTGACCTGCGTGAGCTGGCAGGACGCCGCCGACTACGCGGCCTGGCTCTCGCTGCGCACCGCCCAGACCTACCGGCTGCCGAGCGCGTCGGAATGGGAATACCTCGCGGGTGCCGGCTCGCCCGCGCCGCCGTGGACCGAGCCGGCATCCGCCTGCGCGCATGCGAACGCCGCCGATGCCAGCGCGGCGCAGCGCTATCCCGGCTGGACCACATTCGTCTGCAACGACCATTTCGTGGGCGCCGCGCCCGTCGGCAGCTTCACGCCCAACGCCTTCGGCCTGGCCGACACGCTCGGCAACGCATTCGAATGGGTGCAGGACTGCTGGCGCGACGACTACGCCGGCGCGCCCACGGACGGATCGGCGGTGACCGATGGCGGCTGCGGCGAGCGCGAGGCGCGCGGCGGCTCGTGGTTCACCACGCCGGCCTACGTGCGGCCTTCCTACCGCAACCGCTTCCAAGCGGCCTACCGCAGCCAGTCGCTGGGATTCCGTCTCGTCAGGGAGATCAACCGATGATGTGCAGGAAGAACGGATCGGACACCGGAACGCGGCTGCGGCTCTGCGCGCTGCTGCCGCTGCTGGCGCTCGCGGCCGGCTGCGTCAGCCGCCCGCCGACCATCGCGCACGTGCACCTCGGCCACGCGCTGACCGGCGTGCACGTCACGCCCGGCAGGCAGGGCTATCTACTGGTGGCCGAGAAGCAGGCGGAGGACGTCGTCACGCTCGCCGAGAAGGCCGCGCGCGGCACGGAGCTCGCGCAGCTCAAGCTGGACGTCGCGGCCGCCGTCAACGCCACGAATTCCGAGGACGAGTTCGGGCTCAAGCATTCGCTGGTGATGGCGTCCAACCACATCTCCTTCGCCGCGACCTCGCCCGACGCATCCGCGAACGTGCAGCAGTCCGCGCCCGTGTTCGCGCGCGACACCGTGCGCGTGGTGGAACGCTGCGAGCTGATCGCCCTGCTCGGCAAGGACGTGGCGGCGAGCAGGTCGGTGGCGGAGGCGCGGCTGCTCGCCGGAGAAATCGCGCTGCTCGCCCGGGCCAACCTGGACGGCGAGGACGCGGACCAGGACGGCAAGGTGGGCGCGACGGCGGCCGAATACGGCATGAAGCAATTGCGCGCCGAGCTCGACGGCATGATCGCGCGCGAGAAACCGCCGTATCGCACCGTGGACCAGTGGTACCTGTTCAATCTCGTGAAACTGCCGAACGGACGCTGGGTGTTCGACCAGCTCGGCCGCGGCGGCAACATAGAGGGGTATCAGTAGTGAGACGCGACGGCACAGTGCTGGCGCTGGCGGCGCTGCTCCTGGCGGCCGGCGGGTTCGCGCGCGCGGACGGCGCTGCGCTGTGCCACGCCGGCTCCGCGCGCCTGACCGCGGCGCGGGCCGCGGTGGCGGCCGCGCGCGATTCCCTGCCGGCGCGCTTCGAGCTCGCGGATGCGCTGGTGGAGGCCAACTGTTATCACGACGCCGTGCACACGCTCGAGGACGGCAAGTCCATCCACCCGCACAGCGCCGAGCTGACGGCCAAGCTGCGGACGACGCGCAGTCTGGTGAGCGAGCAGGACTATTTCGAGGGCAAGGAACAGGCGGAGCTCGCGGCGAAGCTGTCGCGCAATCGGCTGCGTTGCACGCGCCTGTCCGACGCCGACGCCTGCGACGAGGCGCTGAAGCTCAAACCCGACGACGTGGAGCTGCTGCTCGGCAAGGGCGACGCGCTGCTCGGGCTCGCGCGGCCGGGCGAAGCGGACGCGGTGTATCGCCGCGCGCGGCAGCTCGCGCCGGAGGACGCGCGCGTCGCGGCGCAGCTCGCGGCGGCGCGCACGCAGCGGCAACCGTTGTTGGAGCAGTGCGAGAAAGGCCGCGACGAAACCGCGCTGGCGGCCTGCGAGTCGGCGTTGTCGAAGGGCGCCGACGACGAGCGCCGGATCCTCGCGCGCATCGCGACGCTGCGCCGGCCCGCGCTGACCGTGGCGCCGCCCTTGTCGCCGCGAGTGGCGCAGACACCGGCGTCCAGGCAGGCCGATGCGATCGCGGCGCCGCTGGTGGCTGCCGTGCGCACGTACTCGAACGCGGCCGAGCCGAGCCGCAGCCGCTGAAGATGCGCGTCGCCTGGAGGCCAACATGTACATGAGAATCTGCGCGGCGCTGCTGGCGCTGTCGCTGCTGCCGGCAACGTCGCAGGCCCAGGGCCGGCCGCGCGTCGGCGCCGACCGCGGCAAACTACTGTTGACGGCCGGCTTCAACGACGTCGACGGCGCGGGCGGCGGCGGCCTCGTCCCCTGGGCGCTCATCACCGGCTACGGCTCCGACCGGGGCTGGGGCGCCAACGCGCACTACACCGACGTGCGTCTGCAGGAGTTCGACCTGCGCACGGCGGGCCTCGCCGTCGGCGTGCTGGATCGCCTGGAGCTGTCCGCCACCCGCCAGGACCTGGAGGTCACCGGCGGCGCACTCGAAGGGCTCGAGGTTGCGCAGGACATCTTCGGCATCAAGCTGCGCGTGGCCGGCGATGCCGTGTATGGCCAGGAGTCCTGGCTGCCGCAGATCGCGCTCGGCGCGCAGTTCAAGCGCCACGGCGGCATCGAGAACGGCGGCGGGCTGGTGCATCCCACGCAGCTCGGCGCGCGCGATGACGACGGCGTCGACGTGTACGTCAGCGGCACGAAGATCTCGTTGGCGCGCAGCCTGCTCGTGAACGTCACGCTGCGGTACGGCAGCGCCAACCAGCTCGGCCTGCTGGGTTTCGGCGGCGACCGGCACGGCGACGGGTCGTTGAGCCTCGAGGCCAGCGTCGGCTATCTGCTGACGCGCAGACTCGCGATTGGCGGCGAGTACCGCGGCAAGCCGCGCAACCTCGCCGTCGACGACGAGGGCGCGGCGTGGGACGCGTTCGTGGCCTACGCGCCGACCCGGCACGTGTCCGTGGTCGCGGCGTACGTCAACCTCGGCAGCATCCTGGGCCCGGCCACCACGGTGGCTCACGACCAGGTGGGCTCGTACGTTTCGGTCCAGATCGGGTTCTAGCACGAGGAGATTCGGGATCATGCGCCTCAACAAACTACTCGCGACCGCCGGCCTCGGCGCGCTCTTGGCCTGCGCCGGCACTGCCTGGGCGGGAAAGACACTGTTCGATCAGATCGGCGGCCAGCCCAGGCTCATGGCCACCGTCGAATCGTTCGTGGAGGTGATGCTCGCGGACGACCGCATCAACTTCGCCTTCGCGCAGAGCGATCTGTCGAAGTTCAAGCAGCTGCTCTACGACCAGATCTGCGACCTCACGGGCGGACCGTGCACGTACAAAGGCCGCAACATGTTCGAGGCGCACCGGAAGCTCGACGTGACCAATGCGCAGTTCAACGCGCTGGCGGAAGACCTGTACATCGCGTTCGAGAAGCAGGGCGTGCCGTACCGGCTGCAGAACAAGGTGATGGCGTTGCTGGCGCCGATGCAGCCGCAGATCGTCAAGAAATAGCCACGGGGTGCCGATCGGAGCATTTTTCAACCTGCCGTGGGCGGATTGAGCGGCGCCGTCGGGTCGCATGCGGGCGCGTGTTAGGATTCCCGCGCTTTGAACACCCTCGTCTGGATCATCCTCGCCACGCTGGTTTCCGGCGTGCTCTCGGTGCTCGCGGCCGGCACTTTCCTGGCGTTGCCCGCGAAGCAGCGCGAGGGCGTGCTGCCGCACCTCGTGAGCTTCGCCACCGGCGCATTGTTAGGCGCGGCGCTGCTCGGTCTCATCCCGCACGCGGTCATCGGCGCGGGCACCGCGCGCGTCCACGAGGTGGGCATCGCGTTGATCGCCGGCATCGCGCTGTTCTTCGTGCTCGAGAAGTTCCTGCTCTGGCGGCACTGCCACGACGACCACTGCGACGAGCATACGGTGAGCGATGCGCACCACCATGGCCATGACCATGACCATGACCAGGCCCACGACGACGCGCGCCGCAAGGCCAGCGGATCGCTGGTACTGGTGGGCGACGCGTTGCACAACGTGCTCGACGGGGTACTGATCGCCGCGGCCTTCCTCACCGACGTGCACCTCGGGCTCGTGACCGCGGTCGCGATCATGGCGCACGAGATCCCGCAGGAAGTCGGCAACTTCGCCGTGCTGCTGCATTCGGGTGTGTCGCGTCGCCGGGCGCTGGCGTTGAACCTGCTGACCAGTCTCACGGCGGTCATCGGTGGCGTGGTCGGCTATTTCGCGCTCGGAACCGCGCTGGCGGCGCTGCCTTTCGCGCTGGGCGTGGCGGCCGCGAGCCTCTTGTACGTGGCCGTCGCCGACCTCATTCCGGGCTTGCACCGGCGGGTGGACCCCCGCTCCAGCATCATGCAGGTGGTGCTGATCGGCTTCGGTATCGCGTTGATAGCCCTGGGCGAGCGCTTCGCCCACTGATACGTGGTTTCCCAGCCGATCTGCGCGCTCGCCCCTATTGAAAGTGTTGCGTCCGGGCCCCAAGTTGCTGGCCTATGCGAATGGACAAACTCACCAGCCGCTTCCAGTCGGCTCTCTCCGATGCCCAGTCCCTGGCGCTCGGGCACGACAACCAGTTCATGGAGCCCGCGCACGTGTTCGCCGCGCTGCTCGACCAGCAGGACGGCACCACGCGCCCGCTGCTCGCCAAGGCCGGCGCCAATGTCGCCAAGCTGCGCAAGGAGCTCGACTCCGCCATCGACAGGCTGCCCACCGTGCAGGGCGCGCCCGGCGACGTGCACGTGTCCCAGGACCTCAACCGCCTGCTCAACGTCACCGACAAGCTGGCGCAGCAGCGCAAGGACGACTACATCCCGACCGAGCTGTTCGTGCTGGCCTCGTTCGAGGACAAGAACACGCTGGCCAAACTACTCAAGGACGCCGGCGCGTCCAAGGCCGCCATCGAGAAGGCCATCGACCAGATCCGCGGCGGCGAGGCCGTGAACGACCCGCAGGCCGAGGAGAAGCGCGGCGCGCTGGAGAAATACACGGTGGACCTCACCGCGCGCGCCTCGGGCGGCAAGCTCGACCCGGTGATCGGCCGCGACGACGAGATCCGCCGCACCATCCAGGTGCTCGCGCGCCGCACGAAGAACAACCCCGTGCTCATCGGCGAGCCGGGCGTCGGCAAGACCGCCATCGTCGAAGGGCTCGCGCAGCGAATCATCAACGGCGAGGTGCCCGAGGGCCTGAAGGGCAAGCGCATCCTGGCGCTCGACATGGGCTCGCTGATCGCCGGCGCCAAGTTCCGCGGCGAGTTCGAAGAGCGCCTCAAGGGCGTGCTCAACGACCTGTCCAAACAGGAAGGCCAGGTCATCCTGTTCATCGACGAGCTGCACACCATGGTGGGCGCGGGCAAGGCCGAAGGCGCCATGGATGCCGGCAACATGCTCAAGCCCGCGCTCGCGCGCGGTGAGCTCCACTGCGTCGGCGCGACCACGCTCGACGAGTACCGCAAGTACATCGAGAAGGACGCCGCGCTCGAGCGCCGCTTCCAGAAGGTGCTCGTCAACGAGCCGAGCGTCGAAGACACCATCGCCATCCTGCGCGGGCTTCAAGAGCGCTACGAGGTGCACCACGGCGTCGACATCACGGACCCGGCCATCGTCGCGGCGGCCACGCTGTCGCATCGCTACATCGCCGACCGCCAGCTCCCGGACAAGGCCATCGACCTCATCGACGAGGCCGGCGCGCGCATCCGCATGGAGATCGACTCCAAGCCCGAGGCGCTCGACAAGCTCGAGCGGCGCATCATCCAGCTCAAGATCGAGCAGGAGGCGCTGAAGAAGGAAAAAGACGAGGCCACGCGCAAGCGGCTGGCCACCCTGCAGGAGACGCTGCGCGGGCTCGAGCGGGAGTACGCCGATCTCGAGGAGATCTGGAAGAGCGAGAAGGCGTCGCTGCAGGGCGCCGCCACCATTCGCGAAGAGCTCGAGAAGGTGAAGCAGGACATGGAGGTTGCGCGCCGCAGGGGCGACCTCACGGCCGTCGCGCGCGTGCAGTACGAGCAGATCCCGGCGCTCGAGAAGCGCCTCGCGCAGGCGACCATCGCCGAATCGAAGGAAACCCAGCTGGTCCGCAACAAGGTGACGGAAGAGGAGATCGCCGAAGTCGTTTCCAAGTGGACCGGCATCCCCGTCTCCAAGATGCTCGAGGGCGAGAAGGAAAAACTGCTGCGCATGGAAGATGCGCTCACCAGGCGCGTAGTCGGGCAGGAAGAGGCCGTGCGCATCGTCGCGAACGCCATCCGCCGCTCACGGGCCGGCCTGTCCGACCCGCGACGTCCGAATGGATCGTTCCTGTTCCTCGGCCCCACGGGTGTCGGCAAGACCGAGCTGTGCAAGGCGCTGGCGGAATTCCTGTTCGACACGGAAGAGTCGATGGTGCGCATCGACATGTCGGAGTTCATGGAGCGGCACTCGGTGGCGCGGCTCATCGGCGCGCCGCCCGGATACGTGGGCTACGACGAGGGCGGCCAGCTCACCGAGGCCGTGCGCCGGCGGCCGTACGCCGTGATCCTGCTGGACGAGGTGGAGAAGGCGCACCCGGACGTGTTCAACGTACTGCTGCAGGTGCTCGACGACGGGCGTCTCACCGACGGCCAGGGCCGCACGGTCGACTTCCGCAACACCGTGATCATCATGACCTCGAACCTGGGTTCGGACGTGATCCAGCAGTTCGCGGGCGAGGGCAACTACGCCAAGATGAAATCGGCGGTCATGGAAGTGGTCCAGCAAAACTTCCGGCCGGAGTTCATCAACCGCATCGACGACATCTGCGTGTTCCATCCGCTCGGCACGGCGCAGATCCGCGCCATCGTCGACATCCAGCTCGGGCAGCTCAAGAAGCGGCTCGTCGAACGCAATCTCGAGCTCGTGCTCGACGATTCGGCGCTCGAGAGGCTCGGCGAAGCGGGCTACGACCCGGTGTATGGCGCGCGGCCGCTCAAGCGCGCGATCCAGCAGCAGGTGGAGAATCCGCTCGCGCAGGCCATCCTGGGCGGCAAGTTCCTGCCCGGCGACCGCATCCGGGCGGTCGCGAATGGCAACGGGCTCGAATTCGCCAGAATTTCCTAGCTACAGCGACAAATGCGCTTTGACTCGCCGGTGAAGCGCCTCTGACAATAGCGGCGATGAACGCCGCCGCGCCCGCGGAACCCGCGCCGATCCTCCGGCATTCGCCGCCGTCTCGCGCATGAGCATCGCGATGCGCTACCTGCTGCTGTGGATCGTCGCGGCCACGCTCATGGTGGCGATGACGCTGATGACCCTCTCGGCCGCGCACGTCGACGGCGCGTACGTGCCCTCGAACGCCGACGCGTTCTACCACGCGCGCCGCATCCTCGACGCGGTGATGACCGGGCAGCCCGTGATCCAGTTCGACACCCACATGCACGCGCCCGAAGGCAGCTGGGTGTCGTGGCCTTGGGCGTACGACGCCGCCATGGCGCAGATCGTGCGGCTGTTCGGGCCGTTCGCCACCGAGGCCGAGGCCAACGACATTCTCATGAACATTCCGGTAGCGGCCGGGGTGGTCGGCGTGGGCCTCGTGCTGCTGCTCGGACACTCGTTGCGCCTGCCGTTCGCGTACCTGGCGCTGCTGCTGCTCGGCTTCGTCGCGCTGCCCTCGGTGCACACCACCTTCGCCGTCGGCAACATCGATCACCACTACGCGGAGAGTCTCTGGACCACGCTCGCGCTGTGCGCCGGCATCTGGTTCCTGCGCAACCCGCGGCGCTTCCCTCCCGCGCTGTGTCTCGGCGCGGTGCTGGGCTCGGCCAACGGCGTGCACACCTCGCTGTTCATCCTGCAGGTGCCGGTCGTCTGCTGCTTTCTGCTGCAATGGCTGCGCGGCGCGCCGCTGCCTCCCTGGCGCGTGAGCGCCGCCTTCGGCGCCGCGCTGCTGGCGGTGACGCTCGCGATCTGCCTGCATTCCATGCCGCTGCGCCAGGGCAGCTTCGAGTTCTATCTACTGTCGTGGTTCCACGTCTACGTGGCCGCCGGAACGGCGCTCGTGTGCCTGGCCACTTCGAGCATCGCGCGCCGGCCGCGCGCGATCGTGCTGCTGGCGGCTGCCGGCGTGGCGGCGGCCTGGCCGCTGCTCGGCAGCGTCGACCTGGGCGCGAGATTCGTCGGCGGGGGGCTGGCCGGAATCCAGAACATCCAGGAGATCCACAGCCCGTACTACTTCATGTTCAACGGCAACCTGCTGGCGCCGTACCTGCTGTACCTGCTGTGGCTCGGCGTGCCGGCCACGCTGTACGCCGCGTATCTCGCCTGGTGCCACGCGGACGCCGGCATCCGCTGTTTCGGCGTCGCCGCGGCCATGGGCCTGGTGCTGATGCAGTTCCAGGCGCGCCTGCACGTGTTCGGCGAGGTCGCGCTCGTCGCGGTGCCGCTGTTCGCCGCGCATGCCGCGGCACTGCGCTGGCCGGATCTGTCCGGGCGGATCGCGCTCGGCACCGGGGTCGCGTTCGCGCTCGCGATCAGCCCCGTGACGCGCATGCTGCGGACGAACTGGCTGCTCGCCGGGTACGCCGGCTACGCGGAGATGCGCGAGGTGTTTCCCGTGCTGAAGGAGGCCTGCGCTCGCCATCCCGGCGTGGTGCTCGCGCCCATCGACGCGGGCCACTGGGTGCGCTACCACAGCGGCTGCAGCGTCATCGGCAACGTGTTCCTCGTGACGCCGCAGCAGGCGGCGAAGGCGCGCGAGACCCGGCGGCTGTTGCACCTCACGCCCGCGCAGCTGCTCGCCGGGCACACGCAGGTGCGCTACGTGCTCGCCTTCCATTCGGTTTCGCTGGTGCCCGGCGCGCGCGAGCCGGATCTCGAGGCGCTGCGCCGGCGCATGGTGCCGATGGAGCGCGCCTTGTTAGGCCCGCCCGCCGGCCTGCCGCCGGAATTCCACCTGCTGCGGGCGGTGCGGACGCGCGGCGGGCAGACCTACGGGTGCCTGTTCGAAATCGTGCGCGCGGAATAGCGCGCTTGGAATGCCGCGGGCGCACCCTATAATCGCGCCGGCGAAGATTTTCCGGGGATTGCATGCCGTTTTACGAATACGAGTGTTCCAAGTGCGGGTTCCGCGACGAGGTCTTGCAGCAGATCTCCGACGCGCCGCTCAAGAAGTGTCCCAACTGCGGCAAGAATGCGCTGCGCAAGCTCATGTCCGCGCCCGTGTTCCGGCTGAAAGGCTCGGGCTGGTACGAAACCGATTTCAAATCCGACCAGGAAAACAAGCGCAACCTCGCCGGCGCCGACAAGGAAGAAGCCAAGAGCGAGACGAAGTCCGATGTCAAGACCGACGCCAAGGCCGACGCCAAGGGCGAGGGGTCCAAGGAGGGCGCGAGCACCGAGGGTGCGAAGGTCGAGGCCGCCAAGCCGGATGCCGGCAAGTCCCCGGACAAGCCGGCGAGCAAGCCCGCGCCTGCGCGCGGCGCGCGGCGCGCAGCGGCGAAAGCCGCGCCCAAGAGGACCAAGCGCCCGGCGCGCCGCTAGCGCACCGGCTCTCGTCGACATGAACTACGCGCGGCGTCCCGGCATCGACAGCGTCGCGCTGCGCCGGGTCGAGGCGCGCGAGCGCGACGCATTCGTTACGGCGCATCCGCAGTCCGCGCGGCTCGCGGGCGCGAGCGCGGCCCACTGGCTCAACGGCGTGCCGATGCA
This sequence comes from Steroidobacteraceae bacterium, assembly GCA_044871085.1. Taxonomy (GTDB): domain Bacteria; phylum Pseudomonadota; class Gammaproteobacteria; order Steroidobacterales; family Steroidobacteraceae; genus CADEED01. The sequence continues at coordinate 14,245 of JBIOZI010000121.1, forward strand.
CTGGATGCGCGACTGGCGCACGCCGCATCCCTTGTTCGTGCGCGAAGCGCGCGGCGTCGAGGTCGTCGACGTCGATGGCAACCGTTACGTCGATTTCTGTTTCGGCGACACCGGCGCGATGTTCGGCCATTCCCCGCCCGCCATCGCGCGCGCGCTGGCCGGGTCCGCGGCCGGCATCACGACGATGCTGCCCGCCGAACGCGTGGCGCGCGTGGGTGAAAAGCTGGCCGACCTCTTCGGGCTGCCGTTCTGGCAGATGACACAGACCGCCACCGACGCGAACCGCACTGCCTTGCGCTGGGCGCGCGCGATCACGGGCAAGCCGCGCGTGCTGGTGTTCGACGGCTGCTACCACGGCACCGTCGAGGAGACGCTGGTGCGCGCCCTGCCGGAGATGCAGGAGCGGGGCGGCACCCGCGCGCGCGCCGGATTGATCGGCATGAACCACGACGTGAGCGCGACCACCGACGCCGTGCAGTTCAACGACAGCGCCGCGGTCGAGCGCGTCCTGGCGCGCGGCCGCACGGCGGCGCTCATCGCCGAACCCGTCATGACGAACATCGGCATGGTGCTGCCCGAGGCGGGTTTCCTCGAGCGCCTGCGCGAGCTCACGCTCCGGCACGGCGTGCTGTTCGTCGTCGACGAGACGCACACGCTGTCGAGCGCGCGCGGCGGATATGCGCGCGCGCAGGGGCTGGCCCCGGACCTGTGGGTATGCGGCAAGGCGATCGCGGGCGGCATGCCCTGCGCCGTATTCGGCTTCACGGCGCAGGTGGAGGCGGCCATGCGCCGCGTGCAGGAAGAGCGCGCCGGCGGGCACTCGGGCATGGGGACTACGCTTGCGGGCAACGCGCTGGCGCTCGCCTGCCTCGAGGCCAGTCTCGACGAGCTGATGACCCCGGCCAACTACCGCGCGATGCACGACACCGCCGCCTACCTGTCGGAGGGGCTCGGCCGGCTGTTCGCGGCGCAGTCGCTGGCCTGGCACGTGGCGCGCGTCGGCGCGCGGCTCGAATTCGGGTTCGGCAAGCCGCCACGCACCGGCCTGGAGTCGGAGCGCGCGGCGTGGCCCGAGGTCGAGCGCGCCATCCATCTCTATCTACTCAACCGCGGCGTGCTGCTGACGCCGTTCCACAACATGATGCTGTGCTCGCCGGACACCACCACGGCGCACGCGGACTCGCTGCTCGGACACCTGCGGGACTGCGTGCGCGAGCTGGGCGCGGCATGAGCGACCTGGCCTCCCGCGAGGAGCTCGACGCCTTCCTGGCCGCGCATCCGGACGTCGAGGCCGTGCAGCTGATGATCACCGACCCGTCGGGCGTGCTGCGCGGCAAGTCGGTGCGGCGCACCGAGCTTGCGCGCATCTTCGATGCCGGCCGCCCCGTCGCGGGGTCGATCCTCGCGCTCGACATCACCGGGCAGGACGTCGACCAGACCGGGCTGGTCTGGGACACGGGCGACGCGGACATGACGGCGCGGCCGGTCGCGCGCACGCTGGTGCGTGCCCCGTGGCTGCGCAATACCGGGCAGGTGCTGCTCGCCATGTTCGACGCCGCCGGCGCGCCGGCGGCCGCGGACCCGCGCCATGCGCTCACGCGCGTCGCGGCGCGTTTCGCGGCGCTCGGGCTGACGCCGGTGGTCGCCTGCGAGATCGAGTTCTATCTACTGCGGGAGGAGCCGGGCGGGCGGCTGGTGCCGGCCGGCGGCGGGCGGGTGTCCGAGCGGCAGAAGATAGACGCCTACAGCCTGCAGCGGCTCGACGACCTCGCGCCGGTGTGGGCCGACGTGTACGCGGCGGCCGCGGCGCAGGGCCTGCCCGCCGAAACGCTGATGTCCGAGTACTCGCCCGGGCAGTTCGAGATCACGCTGCACCATCGCGACGATGTGCTGCGCGCGGTCGACGAGGCGGTGATGTTCAAGCGCGCGGTGCGCGGCGCGGCGCAGAAGCACGGGCTCATCGCCTGCTTCATGGCGAAGCCATTCACCGGCCGCGCCGGCAGCGGCCTGCACGTGCACGTGAGCGCGAACGACGCGCAGGGCGCGAACATCTTCGCCAGCGGCGATCCTGCCGGCACACCGGCATTGCGCCATGCCATCGGCGGCATGCAGGCGACGATGGCCGAGTCGATGGCGGTGTTCGCGCCGAACGCGAACTCCTACCGGCGCTTCGTCAGCGAGAGCTACGCGCCCGTCGCGCCGATCTGGGGCGTCAACAATCGCAGCGTGAGCCTGCGCGTGCCGGCCGGGCCGCCGGAGTCGCGCCACGTGGAGCACCGCATCGCCGGCGCGGATGCGAACCTGTATCTCACCGCGGCGGCGGTGCTCGGCGGCGCGCTGCGCGGCCTCGAAGAACGTCTCGATCCGGGCGCGCCGGTGACCGGCAACGGCTATGCGCAGGCGGCCGAACGCGCGCTGCCGCGTACCTGGCGCGAGTCGCTCGACCTCGCGGCGCGCTCACGGTTTCTCGACGACACGCTCGGCGCGGAGTTCATGAAGGTGTTCCTCGCCATCAAGGAGCAGGAGTACGCGCGCTTCTCGGCCGAGGTGAGCGAGCTCGACTACGCCTGGTACTTGCGTAGTTAGGAAAATGGGGACATTCCTCGTTTCCTAGCAAAAGGGGACAGACCTCGCATCTGGTCGGCCATGGTGTCAACCGACGAGGTCTGTCCCCTTTTGCTAGGAAACGAGGAATGTCCCCATTTTCTGATCAGGATTTCTTCGCGGGCGCCGGGGCGGGCGCGGAGGCCGGCGCCGCCGCCACGCTTTCTTTCGCGACCAGGAATCGCACGCAATTGACGATGTCTTCCGACTTGTCCATTGCGTCGTTGTTGATGCGGTACTTGCCGTTCACCACCAGCGTCGGGGTGCCGCTGACCTGCATCGCCACGACCTGCGCATCGGCCGCGCGCATCTTCGCGTCGACGCCGAAGGATTTCGACGCGGATACGAAGTCCGCCGGCTTCACGCCCGCCACCCGCTGATAGAAGCGCGCGATGTCGTCGATCGAAGGAAGGCGGTTCTTCGGCCGGCCGGTGGTCAGGTCGACCACGGCGAGCTCGCCGGTCTGCCAGATGGCGCGGAACATCTCATCGTGCGCGCGCTCCGCGATACCCAGGGAAAGCGCGGTGAGATAGGCGCGCTGCAGCAGCGGCCAGTTCTCGGCGGCATTCCACGAGGCCGGCAGATACACGAGTTGCGCGTTTGCGGGCAGGACCGCCTTGAGCTTCTTCATGGTGGGCTGGAAGTGATCGCAGGCCGGGCAGCCATACGAGAAAACTTCCATGACCTCGACCTTCCCCGCCGGCACATTGGTGCGCTGGGGAACCTTGAGCACGTCGTAGTGTTTGCCCGCCTGGAAGAGCGCTTGCGCATGCGCCGGCACCGGCGCCAGCGCCAGCAGGGTCAGGAGTGCGAGCAGGGCAGTCAGTGAACGAGTCATGAAATCCTCTGTATCTGGGCAAAAACGTCCGGTGTTTCGACCGTGCGGCGGGTGCAGGGTTGCAGCGATCCTGACGAACGGTCACTGCATGCCCGCTGAACGGCGCAATCGGCCCGAAGCTTAGCCTTTCCCGCGGGCAGGGCAACCCGGTAACATCGCCGCCCTTTCTCTCGTCTCAGGCACCAGGATTCCATGCGTTCTCACTACTGCGGCCAGGTCAATGAAAAGCTGGTCGGTCAAGAGGTTACGGTCGCCGGCTGGGTCCACCGCCGGCGCGATCACGGCGGCGTCATCTTCGTCGACCTGCGCGATCGCGAAGGCCTCCTGCAGGTCGTGTTCGACCCGGACGACGCCGGGCAATTCGCCGAGGCCGAGAAGCTGCGCAACGAGTTCGTCGTGCAGGTGCGCGGCCTGGTGCGCGAGCGGCCTTCGGGCACGGCCAACGCCAATCTCGCCTCCGGAAAAGTGGAGCTGCTGGCCCGCGCGCTCATCACCCTCAACCGCTCGGAGCCGCTGCCGTTCCAGCTCGACGAGCACGTGAGCGAAGAGGTGCGCCTCAAGTACCGCTACATCGACCTGCGCCGCGAGGACATGTCGAAGCGCCTGCGCCTGCGCCACAAGATCACGCGCGCCATGCGCCGCTACCTCGACGACGCCGGCTTCATCGACATCGAGACGCCGGTGCTCACCAAGGCCACGCCCGAAGGAGCGCGCGATTACCTGGTCCCGTCGCGCACGCACGCGGGCAAGTTCTTCGCGCTGCCGCAGTCGCCGCAGATCTTCAAGCAGCTGCTGATGGTCGCCGGATTCGACCGCTACTATCAGATCGTCAAATGTTTCCGCGACGAGGATCTGCGCGCCGAGCGCCAGCCCGAGTTCACCCAGCTCGACATCGAGACCTCGTTCCTGTCGCAGCAGCAGATCATGGAGTCGATGGAGGCCCTCACGCGCCACATCTTCAAGGATGCGATCGCGGCGGAGCTGCCCGACCCCTTCCCGCGCATGACGTTCGCGGAGGCGATGCGCCGCTTCGGCTCGGACAAGCCCGACCTGCGCAATCCGCTCGAGCTGGTAGACGTGGCCGATCTCGTCGCCGGTTGCGATTTCAAGGTGTTCGCAGGTCCCGCCAAGGATCCGAAAGGTCGCGTCGCCGCGCTGCGCGTGCCGGGCGGCGGCGCGCTGCCGCGCTCGCAGATCGACGACTACACCGCCTACGTCGCGCGCTACGGTGCGAAGGGCCTGGCGTACATCAAGGTCAACGAGAAGGCCAAGGGGCGTGACGGCCTGCAGTCGCCCATCATCAAGTTCCTGAGCGACGACGCCGTGAGGGGCATCCTCGAACGCACCGGCGCCCAGGACAACGATCTCATCTTCTTCGGCGCGGACAGCGCGAAGGTGGTCAGCGACGCCATCGGTGCGCTGCGCCTCAAGGTCGGCGTCGACCTCAAACTGGCTGCCGAGGGCTGGAAGCCGCTGTGGGTGGTCGACTTCCCCATGTTCGACTGGGATCCGGACGAGAAGCGCTGGGTGGCCATGCACCATCCATTCACCTCGCCCGCGAGCGACGACGTGGCCGCGCTCAAGGCGCAGCCGGAAAGCGCGCTGGCGAAGGCGTACGACCTGGTGCTCAACGGCAGCGAGATCGCCGGCGGCTCGGTGCGCATCTTCCGCCAGGAGATGCAGTCGGTGGTGTTCGACTTGTTGGGCATCGGACCGGAGGAGGCGCAGCTCAAATTCGGCTTCCTGCTCGATGCGCTCAAGTACGGCGCGCCGCCGCATGGCGGCATCGCGTTCGGACTCGACAGGCTCGTCATGCACATGACGGGAACGGACAGCATCCGCGACGTCATCGCGTTTCCCAAGACGCAGACGGCCGCGGACCCGCTCACCGACGCGCCCACCGCCGTGTCGGAGAAGCAGCTGCGCGAGATCCACATTCGCGTCAGAACCCCGGTTACTCCGGGCTGACGCCCACGAAGGAAATCGGAGTCGAGGCGACTCCGACCGTGCAATGAAAACGGCAGCGGTATTCGTCCACGGGCTCTTTCTCAACGGCGCCGAGTTCTCGCTGCTGCGCCGGCGCATTTTCGCGGCGCACGGTTTCGAAGGGCATCGCTTCAGCTATCCAACCGTGCGCGGGTCGATGGAAGCCGCGGTGGAGCAGCTCACGCGTTTCGTCGAGCGCATCGACGCGGAGCGCATTCACTTCGTCGGTCACAGCCTGGGCGGGCTCGTGGTCCATCGCTATTTCGAGCGCGCCGGGTGCACGCGGGCCGGTCGCGTCCTGCTGCTCGGTGCGCCGCTCGTGGGCAGCGCCTCCGCGCGCGCCGTCGCGCGCCACGCGGTACTGCGCCGCGTCGTGGGCCCGCTGGTGGCGGCGGAGCTGCTCGAGTCCTGCGTGCCGCGCAGCTGGTGCTGCGACCGCGAGCTCGGCGTCATCGCCGGCACGCGCCCGCTGGGGCTCGGCCGCTTCTTCGCGCGCTTCGAAGAGGACTGCGACGGCACAGTGGCCGTGAGCGAAACCAAACTACCGGGACACACCGCGCATCTCGTGGTGCCCGTGAGCCACATGGGCCTGCTCGTCGACGCGCAGGTGGCGCGGCAAGCCGGCGAGTTCCTCGCGAATGGAAGATTCTCCGTGCCCCGCGGTTGACACGCGGCCCGCGGCCTCTCTGTCACGAAGCGCGCGCGCGTGACAGCCATGCGACGTTCCCGCGCAGGTCGGGTCATCGGGTGCCGCCGCGATTGACCCGCCCGGCGAACTGGGGCTAGAGTCGCGCTGCGCCCGATAAATCCAATTAGTTAGTGCGCTCATTTCCGGGAGATCAAATGGACACGACACCCGTGCGCGCTCGGCACGCGCTCTTCATCACCTGCGCGCTGCTCGCGGGAACCGCGTTCGCGACACCACCGCCTGCGAAGCAGAATGCGGCGGCCGGCATCGTCACCGCTTTCTATCTACGCGAGCAGCTGCCCTGGCAGACGAGCGTGCTGGTGAATCCAGCGCGCGACCTCGCCGACCGCGCGCTGCGCCTGCTCGCGCCCGCGACTTCGCCCTCGCAGCTGCTCGCCACTGCCGCGGGTGTTTCGGTGCCGTGCCCCGTCTCCGGTTCCATCCTGGCCCGCATGGCGCCGCGCGCGCCCAACGTGCTCAAGCTGCAATGGGTTGGCTGCACCTACGAGCTTTCCGGCTGGAACCATACGCTCGACGGCTCCGGCGAGATCACGCTCCTCAACCTTTCTTTCTCGCCCACCGTGGTGGCCGGCATACGGCTCGGAGATCGCGACTCGGACCTGGTCGTGAAGCTGCTGATGCTGCAGTCGACGCAAACCGTGCCGGACCTCAATCTCCACAACCTGCGCATGAGCGGGCTCATCTCCGTGGAGCGCCCCGACACCGACTACGGGTTTCACGGCGCATCGAGCTTCGAGCTGTCCGGGTTCTTCGAGGAGCGCATTCATTTCCAGGTGGCGGGTGGAGGTGACCAGCTGTTCGAGTCGCGGCTCACGCTCAGCGCCGACAACAGCTACCTGAGCTACACCGTCGCGCCGAATGACGGCTACGACGTGCGCTTCGGGCGCGGCAAGCTCTCTTATCTGTCTGTCTTCCCCGAGACGATTTTCGGGCCCGAGCAGCGCACCGCCTACAGCTTCGAGCCGAAGGGTTTGCGCCTGCGGCAGGCCTTGGGCGCGGTGGGCGACGATTCTTTCCAGATCGACGGCGCGGTGAGCGTCGACTGGCCGGACTTCTTCGAGATGGACTGCCACAAGTGCACGGACTTCTCGTACCGCACCGCGGTGCCCATGCATCGCCCGCCAACCTACCCGCAACAGAGCACCTACGACGCGGGCGAAGTCTGGATCAACGGTACGACCCGCGCGCAGTTCTCGGTGTTCGAGGACGAGTTCTTCTCCGAGAAGATGCGCGTGGACGTCGATGCGCGCGGCCGCAGCTTCGAATTCATCGTGCCGACCGGCGGTGGTTGGGGCGAGCTCGCGTCCGCGGCGCGCTGCGTCCCGTGAAATGCTAGTTAGTAAGGAACTGCGAAACCAGGGAGAGCTCACATGACACGACTGGAAACGCGCGCGCGCCTCGGCGCGCTGCTGGCCACGTTCTCGGGAATCGTCGCGGCGTCGGCCGCGTCTCCGATCTTCATCGACTCCGAGGCGAAGGCCGATGCCGCGGTGGTGACCGCCTTTCGCGTTGCCGATGAAGCGCCGCAGGACTTCAACGCGATCGCGAGCGAGTCGCGGTTGGTGGTCGAGAACGCGCTGCAGTTCCTGCGCGCGCACACGACGCCGTCCGCATTGCTCGCGAATCGCAGCGGGAAGCGGATTCCATGCCCGATTTCCGGCACGCTGACGGCCAAGCTGTCGCGCAATCTGCCGCGCGTGCTCGATATCGACTGGAATCGCTGCCACTTCGAAGACAGCCTGTCTCACACGTACATCGGGCGGACCGAGGTCACGCTGGTCACGGATTCATTCACGCCGACGCGCGTGGCCGGCATCCGCCACGGCGCCGGGAAAAAGGCGCTGGTCGACGAAGTGCTCATCCTGAACACGAGCCAGGTCGTGCCGGACGAGCATACGTTCAACCTGAGCCTGTTCGGCGACATCCCCATGCTGCGCATGTTCGGTACCGGCGGTCCATTCGTGGGTTCATATGCCTTCGAGACCGACGGCGTTTTTCACGAGATGGCAAACGTCCTGCTTCCCGGCGAAGGCGAAACGCTGTTCCAAGTCACCTCAGATTGGATCTTCGAGCGCGCGCGATTCGCGGGCTCGAGGGTGGGGGGAGAGGCGACCCTGAAGGACGACGACGACTTCACGCTGCGCTCGGGCAGGTTCACATTCGTGCACACGTTCCCCGCGTTCTCGACGCAGCCGGAGCAGGTGAGCATGCGGCGCTACAGTGGCAACGAGCTGCGCGTGCACCGCGTGACCGCCTTCGGGACGGGCGCGGAACAGCTGTCGATCGACGGGCGCGCAAACTACCTGTGGTCGCAGGATTCCGGGCTCGGATGCCGCAGTGGCACGTACGCCTTCGCGACCAACGTGCCCATGAATCGACCGAATTCCAGCGAGCCGCGACTCGACTCCGGCGAGATCCTCGTGAACGATGCGGCGCTCGCGACATTCTCGATCGCCACGGGATTCCCGTTCCCGTTCACGATCCAGCACATTCGCGTCGCCGTTGCGAACGTCGGGACGTTCGACTACGACGGCTTGACGGTGACCGATACGCTCGGCCCAGTGGCCGTCTGCCCATGAGCTCGTAGCAGTCAAACGGAGCCAAACTACCGGGACACGGCGCAACACGTGCCGTCCATGAGCGACGCGGGCCTGCGTTCTGGCGCGACCGTGCCCATGGAATACGCGGCGACCGCCAAGATGCCTGCCCGTCCATGCGTCCCATCCCTGAAGCGGCCCTGACCCGCCCAAACGAGGAACCAGCAATGCAGTGCCTATCCCTGCTCCGTGCCGCCTCCCTGGCCGTGCTCGTCGGCTTTTCCGCGCTGGCCTCCGGCGCGCCGAACACGCCGATCCTCAGCGAGAGCACCGCAACGCGCGCGGTCGATTCGGCGCTACGGCAGCGCACGGTGTTGCGCGGGTTGACGACACTCCTCAGCCCCGAGCCGCGCGACCTCATCGATCGCGCGCTGCGCGACGTCCGTGCGGTCACGACGCTCGAACAGCTCGCGGTGGCGCCGGATGGGGTCGTAGTGAGCTGCCCGTCGGCCGGCACGTTGACGGCGCGCCTCGCGCGCGGTTGGCCGCGCGTCGTGAGGTTGCAGTGGAATGCCTGCGCGTCGCCGGCCGGCGTCACGCTGGATGGCCCCGGCGAAGTCGTACTGATCGGCAACTCACTGTTCGCCGAAGCAGTTGTCGGCCTGCGTCTCGGAGACGGGCATTCGGATCTGGTTCGCAGCGTGCTGCGACCGCCGGGCGCTCCCATCGGATCGCGCGTCGAGCGCCGCAACCTGCGCCTGCGGGGCATCCTGCCGCTCGCGAGGCTCGAGGACGACGTCCTCAGTCCGTTCCGCGGCAGTTTTCTGCACGAGGCGGTGGGGTTCGTGCAGGTCGAGGAGCTGCGCGCGGAATTGGGGCCGACCGGCCCCAGCGCCGAGAAATACCTGTGGACGATCGTGACCAGTACCGAAGGCGCGCTCGTCGGCGGCGGCATCATCGACGACGCCGAACGCTTCGAGGAGGAGTACCGGCTGCTGGCGGGCACTCTCACGCAGCGCGTGGACCGGCCCGCGACCCCCCGCTTGCCGGTGGCGGAATCGGTGACGAACTGGGTGCGGGGGCTCGACCTGACCGTGCGCCTCGGCCGCGACAAGGTCGCGGCACGCGAGTTCTTCACGATCGACGGCCGCCTGCGCAGCAGCATCGCGCCGGCGCTCGGCTGCGCGGAACCCGATACCTTCACCTTTCGCACGCGCGTTCCGCTCACGGCGCACGAAGGCACCAGCGCTTTCAACGACTGGCTCTCCGCCGGTGAGCTCGTGATCAACGGTTCGTCCGTCGCACGCTTCTCCACCACGGGCTCGCAGCCGCGGGTCGATCTCGTCGGCCACCTCGCGCTGGACGTACCGGGCGTCGCGAGCTTCACCTATGACTGGCCGAACATCGCGGCCGCCACATTGCTGCCACGCTCGGTGTGCGCGCCCTGAGGCGCCGGTGACGCGGTACCCTTCTGCGCCGAAGAAGGGAGCCGAATGATCGAAATCGACGGAGCGCAGGGCGAAGGCGGCGGGCAGATCCTGCGCTCGTCGCTGTCGCTCGCGGTCTGCACGGGCCAGCCGTTCCGCATCGCGAACATCCGTGCGAACCGCGAGAAGCCGGGGCTCATGCGACAGCACCTGACGGCCGTCCATGCGGCCGCGAAGATTTGCGCCGGCGACGTGGACGGCGGCCAGCTCGGCTCGCGCGCGCTCACATTCCGCCCGGGAAAAATCGCGGCCGGCAATTACTCCTTCGACATCGGCAGCGCCGGCAGTTGCACGCTGGTGCTCCAGACAGTGCTGCCGCCATTGCTCACGGCGGCGGCCGGCAGTGCCGTGCGCATCGGCGGCGGCACGCACAATCGTGCCGCGCCGCCGTTCGATTTTCTGGCGCGCAGCTTCCTGCGGGTGCTGGAAAGCATGGGCGCGCGCGTCGACCTGCAGCTCGCTCGCTACGGGTTCCACCCGCGCGGCGGCGGGGAGATCCGCGCGCAGATCCAGCCGGTTGCGCAACTGGCGCCGTTGTCACTCACCAGCCGCGGCGAGCTCGGGCGCGGCAGCGCGGAAGCCTACGTGGCCGCGCTGCCCCTGCACGTGGCGCAGCGCGAGCTCGAAGTGATCGGCGGCGTACTGGGCTGGACGCACGAACGGCTGTTCGTGCGCGCGCTGCCGAACGACGCCGGCCCGGGCAACGCGGTGACCATCACGCTCGAGCACGAGCACGTCACCGAAGTGTTCACGGGCTTCGGCGAAAAGGGCATGCGCGCCGAAGCCGTGGCCGGGCAGGCGGCACACGAGGCGCGCGCGTACCTCGCCGCGAGCGCGCCCGTGAGCGCGCATCTCGCCGATCAGCTGCTGCTGCCGATGG
>JBIOZI010000122.1:0-15964 GCA_044871085.1 Steroidobacteraceae bacterium
GAGATAGCCCTTGAGGTACTCGTAGAGCCGGTCAGGCGAGTCGGCGTTGGTGCGCAGGCGCTCCTCGAGCTGACGCGCGAGCAACGGCACGAGGATGCCGTTGAGCTCGCGCACGTAGGCGTCGTGAGCGGCGTCGGTGAGCGCGCCGCCGCGGTACAGGCCGAAGCGCATCAGCCACGGTACGTCCTGTTCGTACTTGCTCGCCGTGCCCACCACGGTACGCAACGCCCCCAGGTGCGGGAGGAAGGTCTCGACGGGCGCCTCGCCCCGAGCCGGCGAAAACTCCTCGAGCGCCTCGGCGGATTTCTCGACCTCGGCGATGTGGCTCGAATTGCGGCCGTAGCTCACGAACAGCGCGATCACGCCGAGCACCAGCACCACGACGCAGGCGATGTAGGCCGCCGACTGGATGAATATCTTCTGGATCTGCAGCCGGCGGTTGATGCCCGCGAGCCCGGACTCCGAGAAGATCACGTTCTTGAGCAGCCGCTGGATGAAATAAGACTTGCCCTGGCCCGGCGCCGCGCTGCTCACCGCCGAGGTGAAACCGAACGAACGCGCGATGGCGCCGAGCATGCGGTCGATCGGCGTGCCTTCCTGTGTGCCGCTGGTGAAGTACACGCCGCGCAGCAGCACCTTGCTGTCGTAGCCGGAGGCGCCGAACACTTTCTTGAGCAGGTCGCCGAGCAGTGGCTTCAACAGCGCGGTCTGTTGCGGGAAGGCCAGCATCGAGGCGCGACGCCGCGTGTCGCGATCCTGCTCGATGCGCGTGAGCACGCGGCTCTGCAGGCGCTCCATGAGCGCGTCGAATTCGCCATCGAAGGTATCGACGGCCTTGCCGGACTCGGAGGCCTCGATCGGGAACGTCATGCCCCAAACCTGCGCGCGCTGCTCCGTGCCGAAGTCGTCGAAGTATTCGGAGAAGCCGGCGATGAGATCGCACTTCGTCACCAGGAAATACACCGGCGCCGAGATCTTCAGGTGGCGATTGAGCTCCTCGAGACGCTCGCGGATCGCGAGGACGTGTTTCTCGCGCTCCTGCGCGTTGAGCGTCAGCAGGTCGGATGCGCTGATCGCGACCAGCACGCCGTTGATGGGCTGCCGGCTGCGGTATTTGCGCAGCAGTTGCAGGAAGGCGGTCCAGCCCGCGGCGTCCGCGCTCTCGTTGGAATCCTGTGTGGTGTACCGGCCGGCGGTGTCGAGCAGGATGGCCTCATCCGTGAACCACCAGTCGCAGTTGCGCGTGCCGCCCACGCCGCGCAGCGCTTCCTTGCCGAACTTCTGCGCCAGCGGAAAATTGAGGCCGGAGTTGACCAGCGCCGTGGTCTTACCCGAGCCCGGCGGCCCGATGATGATGTACCACGGCAGGTCGTAGAGATTCTTCGCACCGCGTGTGCGCGAGCGCTTGAGCGCCTCGATGGCTTCTTCGAAGCGCTTGCGCAGCTGCGCGGCATCGGGGCCTCCCTTGGGACCGGCCTGTCCGGCCACTTCGCTCGCGAGCTTGGCGCTGGCGCGACTCGATTTCAGCGCCTTGAGCAGGACCACGACGCCCCAGATCGCGAATACCAGGAAGATGGTGAGGAGGCGCGCCAATACCGACTGCAGCGGACGATAGTCGGCGAAGGCGAAATACGGCCCCGCGAACCAGATCAGCAGCGCGAGGAGGATCAGCCCGACCAGTACCAGAAACGTCCTGCTCTTGAGGAATGCCAGCATCTTGCTCAGCTCCCGCGGCGGTAAACGATTTCGACACGCCGGTTGCGCGCCTGATTTTCGGGGTCGTCCTCAGGCGTGTATCGCGGCTGTGACGGGCCGAGCCCGCGCGAATCGATGCGGGCGGTATTCGAGAGGTCCTGCCCCATCAGCTCGACGACGTTCTCGGCGCGCGCGCGCGACAGCTCGAAGTTGTCCTTGAACTGGAATGAGCGGATGCCCTGGTTGTCGGTGTGACCGACCACGGTGATCTGTCCGGGCAGGCGCGCCAGTGCCTGCGCGATCTTGTGCACCAGCCCCTGGTACTTCGGGTTCAGCGTCGCGTTGCCCGAACCGAACAGGTTCGGCACGGTGATGATGACCACCGCGCCCGCATCGTGCTCCTGCACGCTCACGAGCTTGGCGGAGATTTCCGGCGAGAGGAAATCGCTGAGGCCGAGCGGCCGAGCGGGCGGCGGCGACGCGGCGACCGCCAGCACGTCCTGGTTGCCGATCTTCGCCAGAGTGATGTTCACCGGCTCGGCGCGCGAGCTCAGGCGGGCATTGAGGATGATGAGCGTGCCCACCAGCAGCGTGAGGCAGGCGGCGGCGACCACCCACAGCGGCACCAGCCTGATGACGCCATTGCGCTTGTCCTGCACGCCCTTCCAGCGCGGTGACAGATCGCTCGACACCGCGCCGCGCAGCGACTGGATGCGGCGAAACAAATCGAGCCGGACGTCGGCGAGCTGCGACTGGCCACGGTCGTCGAGCCGGTACTTGCCCTCGAAGCCGAGCGCGAGACATAGATAGAGCAGCTCGAGCAGCGATAGATAGCGCCCCGCTTCCGAGGACACGCGCTCGAGGATCTGGAAGAACTTCTCGCCGCCGAACGCCTCGCGATGAAAGGTCACCAGCAGCGACTGCGACGACCAGCCGCTCTGCGAGCCCCACGGGGTGTTGAGCACCGCCTCGTCGATGACGGTGCACAGCGCGTAACGCGCCGCCATGGTGTCCTCGGCAGGAATGCCGGCCTGCCGGGCACGCTCCTCGAAGGAGCGTACTTCTTGGATGGTCTGACGGCGCAGGGCTTCGACGTCGGCCTGCGCAACCTGTCCGCGCAGGCGGCCCGCGAGAATGAGCAGCGGGATCGCCGCCTGCACCAGCGGGTTGATGCCGGTGAGCAGGAATTCATTGAAGCCCGGCGCGCCGCCCGCGCCCGCGGGAGCGGCGGGTGAATGTCGGGGCGTCGGCGGTGTCGCTTGATAGCTTTGCGGGACGGGCGGCGGTGGCGGCGCAGCGCCAGGCGCACCCGCGGCGGGCGCCGGAGTCGGCCGGCGCGCACCGGGGCGCGGCCGGAGAATCGTGGCGTCGCTGGGTGCGAACGGATCGTCGCTGTTGTTGTTGCTCATCGTTCTGTCAGCTCCTGATGGCCCAGAACTCCATCGCCAGGCCCGGGAATTCTCCGGCCTGATGGAATGCGACTCCGCCGGAAGTCTTGAGCGAGCGCCACAGCTCATTCGACTTGTCGAGCTCGAAGTAGACGAACCCGGCGTGGTACGGAATCTGTCGCGGCGCCACGGCCATCGGCTGCAGGCCGATGCCCGGCAACTGCAGCATCACCAGGTCGCGGATCTTCTCGACCGTGCCGATCTTGAGCTGCGCCGGGAAACGGCGCCGGAAGTCTTCCTGCGCGATGTCCGCGCGCGCCGCGATGACGAAGCTCGCGGTATCGAACAGCGTCTTGTCGTTGACCGTCGCGACGCTGATGCCGTACTTCTTCTGCGCCAGCGGGATCGGCGTCGCGTTCGACTCCAGCACCACGTTCAGGCAGGCGCGCAGCGCATTCATGAGCGGCTCGAAGCTGGCGCGCAGCGCATCGTGACGGTACGAGGGAAACTGCGGCGGCCGGCGCGAGGTGGCGGTGAGCGTCGACAACTCGCCGGTGATCTGCAGCGCGAGGCAGAACAGGTCTTCGGGATGACAGATGCCGGTGGTGGCGAAGTGCGCGACCAGCGGCTCGTAGCGATTGACCGCCTGCAACATGAGGAAGTCCGCGATCTCCGCAGCGCCACCGCGCCCGGTCGCGACGGCGCGCGCCGCCAGCGCCTCCGCGCGCTGATGCAGCAGGCCCTGCATCTCCTGCAGGAACGTGGCGAGCCGCGGCGCGGCGTTCGCGCGCAGCACCGTCGGGATGAAGCGGTCGTCGAGCACCACTTGCTTGTCCGCGCGGCACTCGATGACCTGCGCCACCGGAATGCGCGCGAAATCCTCCGCGGGCTCGTTCTGCGTGAGGAGCCGCGCCTTCAGCTCCGCCACTTCGAGCTCGGCCGCGACACCGCTGTCGCTGGTGACGTCGCGCGCGTCGAAGTCGCGCGCTCGGAAGCGCGTGATGCCCGCGGCGCCGAGCCCCCGGTCCACCTGGGTCGCACCTGCTTTGCGGATCGGCACCGCCAGGAAAATCGTCTGGTCGCGCGTCTGCTGCGTCACTTCCAGCGGTGCCGGCGCGGAATCGTTGTCCGGAATGGCGAACGGCGTGCCGTCCGGAAACACACCACGCGCGCGGCGCAGGCCGAGCTTGCCGATGGCGAGCAGGTCGCGCTCGATCTCGAGCTCGGTGAACCCCCAGGAATTGGTGTGCAGCGCCGCGGTGCGGCCTTCGATGTACGCCTCGAGGAAGCGCTCCTGCTGCTGAAAATGCTGGGGGCGGAGGAACAACCCCTCCGACCAGATCACGCGATTGCTGTCCGACATGAGTCGTGTACTTCCGTTGTCAGTCTTTGATGGCGAGCGACACGGCGTTCTTGCCGAGCGTGACCGTGAGGCGGTCCTTCTTGATGAGATCCGCGAGACCCTTCTCCGGCGCGGGAGACAGGGCGCGCCAGTGCGCCGATGGATCGCGATACGCGGCCAGTACGCCGAGGAAGCGCGCATCGCGCGCCACTTCGAACTTGAGCTCCTGGTTGTCTCCTGGTGCGAGCGTGTACTCCTCGCGCGTGATGAGGGCGGCTCCGAGCACTTCCTTCTCGCGGTCGTAGATGGCGAAGAAGTCCGCCTTCGCGAACTCCGCTTCGGTCTTGAGCTGGTAGATGCGCACGACGATGGGAGATGGACGCCCCTTGCCGTCGGGGTTCACATCCGGGGTGGCAACCAGCCACATCTTCGTCTCGGCCGGTTTCGGCGGCGCCGCCGCGCAACCAGCCACGATGGCCACGATCAGCATCCCCACCAGCACACGAATCGTCCGCGCCGTCATAGTACAGATCCCCTGTTTCGTGCTCACCGGCAGATGCGGTGGCGCTCCCAAAGTTAGTTGCGTGAATGCGATCGCGACGCGCCGCCGGTCTATCGCTTTACGCGGCCTCTTTTTAGCTTATCCAGCTGCGCTTCGTATGCCGTACCGAATTCCTCGCCGAACAAGCGGCAGAAAGTGGTCTCGCGGTCCGCGCCCAGCTCCCGGCAATATTCCTCGAACAGATCCCAGTAGCGTGATTTTGACGCAATGCTCAGCAAGCCGCCGCGCTTGATCTGCTTGTCGAACTGTTCCTGCAGCGTGGCGGCGTCCAGGCTCTCGAGCACACCGTTGAACCCGGCCCGCATGCCCGCCAGCATCGCCACCTGATGATTGCGGATGTCATCGAACGCATCCTGAAAAGCTTCGAGCGGCTGCAAATACGCGGTGTTGCGCCGGCTCAACAATGAAGCCATCGCATCGTCTGCATTGACCGAGAACTTCAGCGGATTGTTCTCCGAGCCCTTGAGGCGCGTCACCTGCAGGCGGAATTCGTTCTTGATCTCCGCCCGCGCGCGCAACACGTCGATGGTGCCCTGCACGACCAGGCGCAGGATCTGGCCCAGCATGTGTGCCGTTTCGGGCGGAACCGAGCCGGGTTCGATGCCCGCGCCGCGCAGGAAACTGTCCACATCGAAGTGTCCGCCGGCCGGGGCCGGCTGCGCCGCGGGCGCCGGCGCCGAGATCGGCCAACCCGGTGCGGCCGCCGGCTGCGGCGCTGGATTGCGCACCGGCTGCGCCGGTGCCGCAGTCATGGCCGCCGGCCGCGGCGTCGGCACGCGCGGAGCCGGAGCGGGTGCCGCCACGGGCGCGGCTGCGGGCGTCGAGGCCGGCAGGTTCCAGCGGGTCTTGTCCCAGTCGGCGGGAATGGCCTCGCCGGCCCCACCCATTGCGCCCATGCCGCCCGGGGGCGGCACCTGCGCAGGTGGCGTGAAGTGGTCCGCCAGGCCCGAGGTGTGGGTCCACTGGGAGTCGCGGTTGGGGTCGGGCCCCGGTCGCTGCACTCGACCGCCGGGCAGCTGCTTCAGTGGATCGAGCTCATCGGCCTCGAAGGGATCGCTGCCGAGGATGGGACGGGAAGGAATCTGTTGGTGGCCGCCGAGCAGCGAGTCGAGTTCCGCGCCCAGGCCCGAGCCCAGGCCGGCTCCCATGTTCATTCCCTGGGCCGGTGCGGAATCGTATCGGGGCATCTCGGCACCGACGACGCTGACGCCGATCTCGTACTCATCCATGAAAATCTTGTCGCCGGACTTCAGGGGGTGGCGTTCCATCGGCCCCAGCACCGGCGACGGCCCATTTACGCTGATGCCGTTCTCCCCGACGCTCTCTATGTAAAACGAACCGCTGATGAACCGGATGGTGGCGTGGTGGCGCGAGATGTATGGGTTGGGAAGCACCCACTCGCATTCCGCAGCCCGGCCGATCTTCCCGCCCTGCTCGTCGAAAACCCGCCGCCGCGACGCGCCCAAGCCCTCGCCGTTTTGGCTGACCACTTCGAGAGTGACTTGCATGCTCCTGATCGGGCCCGTCGGTTCGCGGTGAATCGCCGGTACTGTACCGTCCCGGCCCCAAAAGCTCCAATGAGGCCTACGGCTTAGGCCATTTTCTGCAGGCGAAATCGTGAGGCTGTTAGAGCCTCAGAAGTCCGATCCCGACATAATGAACGCGTCACATTGACGCCCCTTGGGGCGTGTTATTGAATGGCCCAAAGGCCCACCCACCCAGTCTGCCAGAGAGCCTCGAGGCCACGCATCATGAGACGGAAGGAATCCCCACTCGCCCACCTGAACCAGCCGGCTTCGGGTCGCGAAGACGTCGCCCGGAACGCACGGCTCGGAAGAATCGTCTCCCTGGACGATGAGGGTGTCGTCATGGTGTGGGTGCACGGCGAACCGGGCCCGGTGCGGGCACGTCTCGCGGTGACCGTTTCCCCCGACCAGATCAAACGAGCCATCGAGCTCGCACAGCCCATCCTGATGCTCATGGAGGATGGCGACGCGAACCGCCCGATCATCGTGGGGTTCGTCGAAGGCAAGGTCACACAGCAGCCCGTCCCTGCCACCGTCGTCGAGGCCGATGTCGACGGCAAGCGTGTTCGGGTGGTTGCGCAGGATGAAATCGTCCTCGAATGCGGCAACGCCTCCATCACACTGCGGCGCAATGGCCGCGTGGTCATCCGGGGCACCTATGTCGAAACGCATTCCGAGGGTACCAACCGCATAAAAGGGGGACAGGTGCGCATCAATTGACGGAGCCTTCCGCGCGCCATGTCTACCTCAAATTCCAGGATCCAGCCGCTTTCGGACTTGATCGACGAATGCGTCGATGAAGCCGCGTTCCTTTGGCAGCGCTGGGAAGCCGATCTCGCAAGTCCAAGCCGTTCACTCGACGATGTCTGGAACTGGACCGAGGATCGCCTGAATGGCGCGCTCGATGGTGTGCGCGTCGGCGGCGACGAGATGTTCGAGCCCCTGATCGCCGCGGCGATGGCATCGGACAATCCCTTTCGCCAGACCGCGGTGGCGAGCGCGCTGGCCACCGCCCCGACACACAACGCCCGCCACCTGCTCGCCGACGCCGTGCGCGATGCCACCGGGGCGCAGCTTGCCGCCTGCATGCGCGGCATCGAGGTGGCCAATCTCGACGGCAGCTTCGCGCCGGTCAGCAAAGTGCTCGCCAGCAGCGGCCCGGAGCACAGCGCCGCGTTGTGCCGCCTCAAGGCATTTCGCCGCGCGGCGCTTGGTCCCGAGCTGGCGACGGCGTTCGAATCGCGAGTGACGTCACTGCAAGTCGAAGTCATGCGCGCGGCGCGCCACCTGCCGCAGGAGTACGTCGGCGGCTGGGTCGCCACCGGGCTCAAGCACGAGCACGCGGCGGTCCGCGCGGCGGCCATCGAGAGCGGCGTCAGCCGGCGGGTGCCGAATGCCTGGGCTGCGGCGCTCGAGTACGTGCGCCAGCCGCGCGCCGAGACCAGCCGGCTGTTGCCGCTGGTGGCGATGCTCGGCGGAGCAGCGGACCACCAGCTCATTCTCGAGTCGGTGACGGATGCGAGCCTGCAGCGCGCCGCCATCTGGTCGCTGGGCCACATCGGCACCCACGAAGCCGTCGACATGTGTCTGCTGGCGATGAAAAACCCCAAGCTCGCGCGCATGGGGGGCGAGGCGTATTGCACGATCACCGGCGCCGACCTGGAGCGCGACCGTCTCACCGCCGAGGAGCCGGAAGATCCGGCGATGCCGGCGTTCGGCGACGAGGATCTCGACGCCAACCTCGTGCCCCAGGCAGAGGAGCTGTGGCCGCTGCCCGATGCCCAGCTGGTACGCAGGCATTGGGCGCAGGCGGCACCGAATTTTCAGCGTGGCCGTCGCCATCTGCGCGGCAGGCCGCACGACGGGCATTCGCTGATGGCGGCGATCATGAGCGGCCCCATGCTCCGCAGGCCGGATCACATCTTCGAGCTGTACGTGCGGTCCGAGGGACGTTTCGACGTCGAGCCGCGCGCTTCCGCGCCGGTGCAAAAGAACATGGTGGCGGCGAGCCAGATGCGGCTCACGACTCCGAGCGCGGCCTGACCATGCTGCAGCTCGAGAACCAGACACCCTTCATCCCCGGCATAGCAGTGTTCCCCGATCGCAACGCGATCGACACGCTGTACGTCATGGTCAAGGCGACTATCAATCTCCTGCCGCGCATCGGCCTCGCCGCCGCCCAACTACCGGTGGTGCTCGCGGACGAGTTCTACGACGACCCGACGACCTCGAGCCTCAGGCAGGTCTCCGACATGCACATCGGCAAACCGGGCACCGACGTGCTGCTCATCGGGCACGCCTGGGGAGCCCAGGGCGCGCCGACCACCGAGACGCAGGTCACCCTGTCGGTCGCGGAGCGTCGCAAGACCGTGCGCGTGGTCGGCGACCGCACCTGGCGCGGCGACGGCACGCCGTCGGAGCCGGCGCCGTTTCAGTCCATGCCCCTGGTCTGGGAGCGCGCCTTCGGTGGCGTGCACAAGACCGACGAGCGGGTGTTCGCCGAGGAACGCAACCCGATCGGGTGCGGCTTCCGCGGTAAACGCGCCGTGCACGAGCTCGAAGGACACCCGGTGCCGAATCTCGAGGACCCTTCCGCGCCCTTGCTGTCGCTGGGGCAGACACCGGCACCGGCGTGCTTTGCACCGGTGTCGCCGTCCTGGCTGCCGCGGCGGGCGTACGCCGGCACCTACGATGCCCAGTGGCAGAAGCAGCGTGCCCCCTATCTACCGGACGATTTCGATCCGCGCTTCCTGCAGTGCGCGGCGCCGGAGCTGACCTTCGACCGCTATCTCGAAGGCAACGAGCCCATCGAGGTCCACGGCGCGAGCTCGACCGGCAGCATCGGCTTCGCCCTGCCCACGACGCGGCCCATCGTCGAGGTGAGCATCGCGGGCGCCACACAGGAAGCGTGGGCGAACCTGGAGACCCTGCTCATCGAGCCCGACGACAACCGCGCCAGTCTCACCTGGCGCGCGGCGGTGCGCTGCGATCGCCAGGTACTCAAAGTCGAGAAGATCATCGTGAAGCTGCGGCGCACCGGCGGTGCCGCGTGACGGCCACCATCACCGCCACCTGCGTGCTGTGTGCGGGAGGCCGCGGCACCGAGCAGGCCTGGGCCACGACGCGCGCCGGCCTGTCGCGCATCGGCAATTCGCACGTGCTCGACAAGCACCTCGAGCCCATACAGATGGGGCTCGTGCCCGAGGATGCCCTTCCCCCATTGCCACCGGACATCGAATCGCTGGGCCTGCCGTCACGCGCCCGCCGCATGCTGCGTCTCGCGACGCCGGTCCTCCAGGCCATCGCCGCCGAAGCCGGCGCAGGGCCGCACACTCTGTTCACGGGCCTGCCGCAGCTGCTCGCCGCCGAAGCGCCATGGCTCGCGAGCTTTCACAAGTTGTTAGCCCAGGTGTCCGCGACGCCCATCGACCTCGCCACGAGCCGGGTGGTGCCCCTGGGCCGGGCGGCGGCGCTCATGGCCTTCGAAGCCGGACTGGCGGCGCTCGAGCAGGGGGCGCCCGCGGTGATCGTCGGCGGCGTGGATTCGTTCCTCGATCTCAAACTACTGTCCGAGCTCGACGCGGAAGGCCGCATTCTCGGCCCCCGCGTCATGGACGGATTCATCCCGGGGGAAGGCGCGGCGTTCCTGGTGCTCAAGCCCTCTGCCCAGCCTGCCGGCGACGGCACCCGTCCGGTGCTCGCGCTGGGCGCCAAGTCATTGCCCGATCCCGGCCACCGATACGGCACCGAGCCCGCCAAGGGCGAGGGGCTGGCGAAAGCGCTGGATCAGCTGCGCGCCGGCCTCGCCTCGAAGCCACCGCCCGTGAATACGACCTTCGCGGGCTTCAATGGCGAGAACTTCGACGCCAAAATGTGGGGCGTCGCACGTTTACGGCATACCGATTTCTTCACTTCGACCATGTCGATGGAACATCCGGCGAGTAGCATCGGCGATACGGGTGCGGCGGCCGGGGCGATCATGACCGCGCTGGCATCCGCCGCGTTGTCGCGGGGCCATCGAATGGGGCCTGCGCTGGTGTGGGCCGCCTCCGATCGCGAAGCGCGCGCCTGCGCCCTGCTCGGCACCGGCTGATGAACACGAAGGAGCGATGAATGCCGACTGTGTACGCAAACCTGCGCGGAGTGGCCCACAAGGGCAGCGGCGGCCAGAGCCCCATCTTCCCGGACGTGTGCAAGACGCCCACCCCCGGCGGACCGGTTCCAATTCCCTATCCGAACATCGGCAAGTCGTCGGACACCTCTTCCGGGCCGACCTCCGTCAAGACGGACGGCAAGATGCCCATGACCAAGAGCGCGAAGTACATGATGTCCATGGGTGACGAGGCCGGCTCGCTGCTCGGTGTCATGAGCAACAAGGTCAAGGGCGCCTGCGAGTACATGATGTATTCCTTCGACGTGAAGTTCGAAGGCAAGGAAGTGTGCCGCCTCGCCGATCCGCTGTTCCACAACGAGAAGAACGGCATGGGCTGAAGCGCCGCGCGCTTCAGACGGTTTCGATCTCCGTCGCGTCGAAACCCCAGCCGTTCGGCGGGCGATGCGCCTTGATGTGCGACAGCACCCGATCGTGAACCAGGAGGGTGCCGGGACTCTCCGCCAGACGGAACATCGCGACGTTGCGGGTTTTCTGCGCGTCGAGCACCAGCACCTGGAAGGTCGCGAGCGGCACGGCGGTTCCCGGCTTGCCGGCCCCGGCCGCGGTTTCGCTCTCCGACTTCTCGAGATCGGCGGCGGCGATCAATCCGATGACGTGAAAGACCCAGTAGCCATCCCACTGCGCGCCGGTTTGCGGATTGCGCAGCACCGCGGGAAACAGCTGGAAGTTCTCGACTCCCGCCGCACGAAATGTCCGCACCAGAGCATCGCTGAACACCGGAATCGTCTCGCCGACGAAGTGCGGCACTTGCTCCCGGGACGGATAGTCGACCTCGAACACGAGCGGGTTCGGCAGCTTCGCTTCCATGCGTACGCCGTAGCGAAAGCCGGCGAATTCGGGCAGCTCCGGCTCGCGCGTGACGCGATGGTCGTCGGAGCCGGATGAATTGATTTGATGGTATGGAACCGGCATAGCTCGCCTCACTTTCGCGAACACCGCGCCGGTCATCGCGACGTCCGCGGACCGGGCGTCAGGCTTTCTTCTTGAGCGGCTCGACGACCAGGTCCACGAACTTGCCCGCTTGCAGCGCCTTCGCCACCGGCTCCGCAACGATGATCTCGATGCGCGATTCGGCGAGACGGAACATGAGCAGGCCGCCCGCCTTCTTTTCGTCGACGACCAGCTCGTCGAAGAATTTTCCGCCCGCCAGAGGCTGTGACTTGGACGCGGCCAGGTCGGCGGCCGCGACGACGCCGATGACGTTCACGACCACGTAGTCGTCGATGATCGCACCCGTCGCGCCGTTCTTGATGCGCGCCGGAAACGCCTGCAGGTTGTCCACGCCGCAGGCGCGGATGGTGTCGATCATCTGCCTGCTGAAGAGATTCTTGCCGGGATAATAGGCGCTGATCTCGAAACCCTCCTCCTCGTCGACCACGGCCGTGAACGGCCACGGGAGGGTGAGCTTCTTCTCGTCTATCTTCTCGCCGCGCAGGAGCTTCGCGTGCTTGTTGCCGTCCTCCTGCATGTATCCGGCGGCAAGGCTTGGGTCCGAATCGAGTCGGTAATACATGATCGCTTTCCTGTCGGCGGGCGGGCGCGAAACGCGCTTCTTGGTCAACCGTTGAGCCATGAGGGCTTGGTCACTCGCTTGGGCCTCTTGCTCCAATGGTTGTGCGCCAGCTTGCTGATGAAGATGCGATTGGCGTCGACCAGGGTCTTGACGATGCCCGACACCTGGTCCATGTGCACGACCACGGATTCCCGCGGCAGGATCTGGAACTTCCCTTTCTTTTCTTTCTTGCAGATCGGGCAATTGGTCGAATGCATGAAGGCCGCGTCCGCGACCGCGCTGAGCAGCTTGTCGATGGTGTCGAGGTAGCCGGGCACGGTGTGGATGAGCGGCTCTTCATGAGCCCGCGGGGGGTCTTCGTAGGCGCCCGCGCGATGCGAGCCCTGGTGGAGCTGCCGTCGCGACTTCGTCATCACCATGTAGGCGACCGCGAACTTGTCGTTGTCGCTGGATGCCTTCTTCCACTCCTTCAGCGGCGTGGCGTACGGCATGCAGTATCCGTTGTGGGCGTGATCGGTGTCGTAGGGCGTGTCGGCGACGAGCTCGACCGTGTCGTCCATCTTGCACTTCTTGGCGAGATACGAGCACACCGGGTGACTCGGCAGATGATTCTTGGGGATGAGATGGTGCGCCTGCAGCGGGAAGCTCTTGGTGTCGATCTGGCTCATCTCCCATTTGCGGCCGGGAAATTTCGCCGTCCAGGGAATCGGGCCCGCGAGGTAGCCGGTCCGGTTGGCCTTGAGGGACGTCATGCTCTTGTAGAGCTGCACCGCGGTGCACTTCTTGCCGCTGGTACCCCACTTGTTGATGTGGGCCTTCCAGGACTTCGGCTTCGCGTCCTCTTCCTTGCACTCCTCGTCGTCCTGGGTGTGCGCTTCGAACTTGGTCACCAACTCGCCGATTTCCACGTGTGCCGCCTCAGTTCTGCGTGATCTTGCTGCCCTTGACGATCACGTCGCCGGAGGCCTTGACGTTGATCTTGCCGCTGCCGTCGAGCGTGATGTTCTTGCCCTTGAGCGTGATCGTGCCGTCCTTCTTGAGGACGATGGAAGCGGAGCCGGTCTGCAGGACGATCTCATCGCCTGCGTCGACAAACAGTTTCTTGGCGACCTTGAGGTTGTCGTTGGCGCCGATCGTGTGGTTGCGATCCTTGCCGATGCGCACTTCCTCGGCCTTGCCGACGCTCTCGCGCCGGTTGTCGCTGATGTTCGTGGTCTCGTCCTTGCCGACCGTCTTGGTGCGGCTCTCGCTCACCGACAGCGACTGGTTCTTGCCGACCGAGACCGATTCGTTCTCGCCGACGCTCTCGGTGCGGTTCTTAGTTACCGAGATGTTCTCGTTGTTGCCCACCGACTCCTGGCGGTCATTGCCGATCGACACCGTCTCGTTGTGCTTGACCTCTTTCTTGCGGTCGTTCTCGACGGTGTACATCTTGTCGTGGCCGACGGTGTGGGTCTCGTCGTTCTCCACCTCGATCAACTGATTCTTTTCGGCATGGACGAACAGCAGCTCCTCGCCCTTCTTGTCCTCGAAACGGATCTCGTTGAAGTTGTCGGGCGTGCCGTCCTTCGAGCTGCGTGACTTGATGCCGCTCTGCGTCTTGTTCGCCGGCAGGTCATAGGGCGGCACATTGGCGCCGTTGTACACGCGACCGGTGATGATGGGTTTGTCCGGATCGCCCTCGAGGAAATCGACGATGACTTCCTGGCCGATGCGCGGAATGTGAATGGCGCCCCACTGCTTGCCCGCCCAGATCTGCGCGACGCGAATCCAGCAGCTGCTGTTCTCGTCGTTCTTGCCCTGGCGGTCCCAGTGGAACTGCACCTTCACGCGCGCGTGCTCATCGGTGTAGATGTCGTCGCCGCCCTTGCCCGTGACGATGGCGGTCTGCGCGCCCTGCACCACGGGTTTCGGAGTGACGCGCGCGGGTCGGAACGGCGTGCGCGCGTCGATCGCGTCGACCGACACGGTGCACTGGATGCCCGGATCGCCGCTGCCCGCGTCCATGGCGTCGGAGGTGACGAGGTACTTCGCGCCCGTTACCAGGTAGTCGATGTTGAGGTCTTTGCGCGGGAATTGATCGAGCTTGAACTTGTTGCCGGTGGCGAGGCCGACCGCATCGCCCTTGCCGTGCCCGATCATCTGGGTGGCCTGCAGTTCCTGCATGCGAATCTTGGCGACGCGGCTGGTTTCACCCGAATCGAACTTCGCCAGATCCGCGGGGTAGTCGAAGATCTCGAAGCTCGAGTGCGCGTGCGGCTTGCTGATCGAAGCATTGCCCGCCAGCGATTTCTTCGGCGCGGTGAAATCGTAGTCGGTGGTGACGTAGGTGCCCGGCTGCACCGACTTCGTGAACATCCATGCGGACAGGTGGTCGCGCTGGCGCTGCGCCGCGGGTGTGTCGGGTGGGAAGTACGGCACCGTCTCGTAGTGAGGGGCCTTCTCGTGCGCCGAGCTGTCGTTCGCCAGGATCATCGTGTGGCGGCCGTCGGCGTGCAGGAAGAAGTAATAGATGCCTTCCTGCTCGAGCAGGCGGCTGATGAAGTTGAAATCCGTCTCGCGGTACTGGACGCAGTAGTCCATCTTGTTGGCTGCGCCCGTGAGCTTGAGCTTGTAGTCGGTGAAGCCGTACGGCTTGACCACTTCCTCGAAGATGTCAGCGACCGACTTGTTCTGGAAGATGCGGCAGTCGGCGCTGCGCGTCAGGAACCACAGCCAGGGCCGTACGGTGGCCTGGTACTGGTGAAAACGGCGCTCGAAACCGACCTGCGAGAACTCGGTGACGAAGCCGTGGAAGAAGCGCTTCCCGCCGGCCGGCAGATCGAAACTGACCGTGACGTCCTTGCCGAGGATCGCGTCGGCGGAGAGGTCACCCTTCTCGCTCAGCAGCGCGATGTCGAATTGAAACAGGGCTCCCATCGATTCGATGGCGGAGAACTGCGAGATCAACAACGCGTCCTTGCCGAGCGGCGTCGTGATCTGCACTCTGCGATTCGATTGGGTGGTCGCCATGTTCCCTAGCTTGTTTTTGACTTATCAACGAAAGGGTATTTACCGATAGATCGACCGGAGCGTATCGCGGCCGACTCTATCAGCAATCGATTGCTCGACCTATCGAGCGCAGTGCGAACTGGATCACTCTATTCGAGCGGCACCAGGCGGAGGCAGCCCTCCTCATTGGTCGAGTAGAAGTACAGGCCGTCGCTGTCCTTTCCCTCGGCAATGATGACCGGAACGACCTTCTCGAACTTCTGGCGGGCAATGGCGGTGGCCGCCACTTCGTTGATCGACTTGTCTTTGATGTAACTCGGCCACCGCGAATCGGCCTTGTCGACCCGCATGCCGGTGTCCGTGGCGCGTCGCAATACCTTCAAAAATTCGTAGTAGTCGAATTCGACTACCTTCGCGCGGGCCATTTTACGTTTGTCCTAATCTGGAGAGGCGGCAGTAATAGCAAAAAACTACTGCGCTCATCAATAGTTGCGTCACTTTCTTGAGTAACCATTCCCAGTGCAATGCGAACTGAGTCGGATTTCGCGCGTACCAGGCGGCCGTTGGGCACGGGAATAGTGTCTTCACTGTAAAACCGATAATCAACCGTCGCGGGCCTCACAGCCGTGGGTTCGGACTTCGACCTCTCGTTCAGACTCGCGCAGCGGTCCCCTCGATGGGTCGTTCGAGAAGAGGATTCGGTTCCTCGACACGCGCGCGCGCGATGCCGGTCTCCCCGCCGATGACATCGCGGAGGCCTGGGATAAGATGC
Organism: Steroidobacteraceae bacterium; assembly: GCA_044871085.1. Taxonomy (GTDB): domain Bacteria; phylum Pseudomonadota; class Gammaproteobacteria; order Steroidobacterales; family Steroidobacteraceae; genus CADEED01. Next base: position 15,964 of record JBIOZI010000122.1, read on the forward strand.
C
>JBIOZI010000123.1:0-15783 GCA_044871085.1 Steroidobacteraceae bacterium
AACCCGCGCGCCCTTCACGTGGATGCGCCGCTGGTTCATGAGCTTCACGATCTCGGCGGCGACATACAGCGCCATGTTGTCGTTGATGCGCCGGCCCGCGAGGATCATTTCCGGGTGATAGCCGATCTCCTGCGCCTTGTGCGTCAGGTAGTAAGGATCGACGCCGATGCAGTGACCGCCGACCAGACCCGGACGGAACGGCAGGAAGTTCCACTTGCTGCCGGCCGCCAGCAATACCTCTTCGGTATCGATTCCCAGCCGGTTGAACAGCAGCGCGAGCTCATTGATGAGCGCGATGTTCACGTCGCGCTGCGTGTTCTCGATGACCTTCGCGGCCTCGGCCACGCGGATGCTGGAGGCCTTGTGGGTGCCCGCGAGCACGATCGTGCGATACAGCTGGTCGACGAAGTCCGCGACGTCGGGCGTCGAGCCGGAAGTCACCTTCTTGATGGACGGCAGGCGGTGCTCCTTGTCACCGGGATTGATCCGCTCGGGGCTGTAGCCGGCGAAGAAATCCACATTGAACTCGAGGCCCGACTCCCGCTCGAGGATGGGCACGCACACTTCTTCCGTGCACCCGGGGTAGACCGTGGATTCATAGACGACCACGTCGCCCTTCTTGAGCACCTTGCCCACCGTCTCACTGGAGCGTTCGAGCGGCGTCAGGTCCGGACGATTGAATCGGTCGACGGGCGTCGGCACCGTGACGATGAATACGCGACACTTCTTGAGGTCTTTGAGGCTGGTCGAATAGCGCAGCTTGCGCGCCGCCTTCAGCTCCGCCGGCGAGCACTCGCGCGTGGAATCGCGGCCGGACTTGAGCTCGGCGATGCGGCTCGCCTTGATGTCGAACCCGACAGTGTCGAAATGTTTGCCGAATTCGACCGCCAGCGGCAGTCCGACGTATCCCAGGCCCACGACGCCGACGCGGCAGCCTCTCAAGCTCAATTCCATGATTTTTCTTTCACTCTTAAGCCCTTACACGCGGGCAAGGGCGGCGATCTTGCCGTCGCCGGAGGGCTAAAAGCGATACCTCGGTGGGCGGGATCAGTGATTTCTGTGCGTTCCATCGCCTTCCGGCGAGGGATTCGCGCGCCACAACGCCTTGCCGCCGCTGGCCTTTTGAACCAAATCGAGCAGCGCATCGTGCTGGGCCAGCTCCTCGGCGGTAGCGGCGGTGACCGCCAGCACCAGTCCGGGTGCGCGTTGCATCGGTGGGGCGGTGCCGGTGCTCGTGTGCTGCGCGCGCGCGGCGGCGCTGTCGAGCGCCAGCGCGCTCTGCCCGCCGGTCATCGCGAGGTAGACGTCGACCAGGATGCCGGCGTCGAGCAGGGCGCCGTGCAGCTCACGCTTGGTGTTGTCGACGCTGTAGCGCTTGCACAGCGCATCGAGGCTGTTGCGCTGGCCGGGATGCAGGCTGCGCGCGAGCGCCAGCGTGTCGAGCACGCGGCACAACTCGGCCACGGGACGCGCGAGCGCGGGCAGGCGCGCGAATTCCGCGTCGAGGAAGCCGACGTCGAAGGGGGCGTTGTGGATGATGAGCTCGGCACCCGAGATGAACGTCACCAGCTCGGCTGCGATCTCGGCGAACCTCGGCGCATTCGCCAGCCGCGCGAGGTCGATGCCGTGCACCGCGAGCGCGCCGGCGTCGATGTCGCGCTCGGGGTTCAGGTAGCGGTGGAATTTCTGCCCCGTGGGACGGCGGTTGAAGATTTCGACGCAGCCGATTTCGATGATGCGGTGGCCGGCGCTGGCATCGAGGCCGGTGGTTTCGACGTCGAGAACGATTTGTCGCATGGCGCGCAGTCTACTGAAATCGCCCGCGCCGTCACGCGCGGCCGCTCACTGCCCCGCCAGCGCGTCGATGGCGCGGTTGGCGAGCTGGTCGACGCGCTCGTTGCCCACGTTGCCGGAGTGTCCCTTGACCCAATGCCATTCGAGATCGTGGCGGCGCGCCAGGTCGTCCAGTGTCTGCCACAAATCCTGGTTCTTCACCGGCTTCTTGCCGGCGGTCTTCCAGCCGCGCGCCTTCCAGTTCGGCAGCCACTCGAGCAGGCCCTGCCGTACGTACTGCGAATCGGTGTAGAGCCTGCCGCGCACCGGGCGCTTGAGCGCCTCCAACGCGCGGATCACGGCGGTGAGCTCCATGCGGTTGTTAGTGGTCGCGGCCTCGGCGCCCGAGATCTCGCGCTCGTGCGCGCCGGAAATCAGCAGCGCCGCCCAGCCCCCCGGGCCCGGATTGCCGCGACACGCGCCATCCGTGTAGATCTCGACCTCGGATGCCGCCATCTGCTAGTTGCTCGAACCCCGCGTCGTCGGCTTCACCAGGCCGCCGATGGCCTGCGTGCGCTCGCGCAGCCTGGGGCGGATCGGCGTGAGCGTGAACACGCGCTTGCGCGCCTTGATGAGATACGCGCCCGCGGGCCAGGGCTTGATCCAGCCGCGCCGCAGCAGCGCGGAGGGCGAGCCGGGTTGCGGCGCGGTGCCGCCCCAGGGCGGCGTGAATAGATAGTTGCGCGTCAGCGAGATGTCGTAGCCGAGCAGCTCGAGCCAGTCGGCGATGCGCCCGGCGCCCAGCATGCGCTTGAGCCCGGGCGGGTAGCCGCGGCTGATGGCGCGACTGCGGAATCCCCACAGGCTCAGCGGCCGGAAACCCAGCACCAGCAGCTGGCCCTCGCCGGCGAGAACACGGTCCGCCTCGCGCACCACGGCGTACGGATCGGTCTCGAACTCGAGCGTGTGCGGCAGGACCACCGCATCGACCGCGCCATTGGAAATCGGCAATTGTGAGAGCCGGGCATAGACGTCGGCGTCGGAATCCGGCGCACGTTTACTGGCAATGACGGCGTGACTTCGCGTGCGACAACCGGACAACAGCGCGCTGCGTGGACCCCAGGTGCCGAGTTGCAGCAACTCCCAGCCGAAAACATCGTCCAATGCTTCTGACATGAGCTCGGATTCGGCCTGTAGCACAGCCTGACCCAGGCCGGTACCCAGCCAGGAATCGACGGCAGCGGAGGCGGTGGCGTGCGTCACAAACGGCGTGAATTAGATCACAAAAAAGGTAGCAATCCTGTGAACTTACAGCTTAAATACCGCACATCGACGAAGTACCGTCATATTACGAAAACGGTACCTGCACTTATCCCCATGGGGGTGTGAATTGTCTGTCGGATTCACGGGCCGGCGCTCTATTGCGCCTCTGATTCTTGTTGCCGCCCTGGCGGGCTGTGCCACTGCTCCCATCGAAACCGCGCCTACGGTCGCTACGCCCGTCAGCACGGTTCCCCAGGCCCCCGAGGCAGCGGCGGCTCCCATCGCCGCTGAGAGCCCGGTGCGCAGCGCCGCGGTGACCCCGGCGGCCAGTGCCGCTCCCGCAGCCCCCGTGGAGGACCTGCCCGCCGCCGGCGGCGTTCCGGTCACCGACTCCGATCCCATTGCCGCCACCGCCGCCGAGACCACGCGCACCCTCGCCGGCCTCACGCCCGAACAGTATCCGGACGTCTTCGACCGCATCCGCGCCGGCTTCAAGCTCGCCGACATGGAGTCCGCGCGCATCGACCAGCAGGTCAACTGGTACGCCAACAACACTGAATACCTCGAGCGCGTCTTCGGCCGCGCCGGCCTGTACCTGCACCACATCGTCAAGGAAATCGAGGCGCGCGGCATGCCGCTCGAGCTCGCGCTGCTGCCGGTGGTCGAGAGCGCCTTCGAGCCGTACGCGCGTTCGTGGGCGACGGCCAACGGCCTGTGGCAGTTCATGCCCGGTACCGGCGAGCGCTTCGGCCTCAAGCAGGACTGGTGGTACGACGGCCGCCGCGACGTGATCGCCTCGACCCGCGCCGCGCTCGACTACCTGCAGTACATGCACGATGAATTCTTCGACGACTGGCTGCTGGCCATCGCGGCCTACAACTGCGGCGAGTTCCGCGTGCAGCGCGAGGTGAATGCGAACCGCGCGCTGGGCAAGCCCGTCGATTTCTTCAGCCTGCACCTGCCCGCCGAAACGCGCGCCTACGTGCCGAAGCTGCTCGCCATGCGCCGGCTGGTCGCGAATCCCGAGGACTACGGCATCGCGTTCAGCCCGATCGCGAACGAACCGTACTTCATGAAAGTGGACACCGGTGGCCAGCTCGACCTGACGCTCGCGGCCGAGCTCGCCGGCATCACGCTCGACGAGGTCTATGAGCTCAACCCCGGCTTCCATCGCTGGGCGACGGATCCCGCCGGCCCGCACAGCCTGCTGCTGCCGCGCGATACCGCCGATGCGTTCAAGCGCAATCTCGAGCTGCTGAGCCCCGACGAGCGCGTGCGCGTTTCACTGCACAAGGTGAAGGCCGGCGAATCGATCGCGACCATCGCGAAGAAGTACAAGACGCAGGCCATCGTCGTGCGCGACATGAACAGTCTCGATGCGGGCGCTCCGCTGGTCGTCGGCGCCGAGCTGCGGGTGCCGTCGGCGGTGGTCAATCTGCCGGCGAAGGTCATGCTGGCCGCGGCGCGTGTCGACGGCCGCAGCAACCGTTCCGGACGCCGTCCGGCGGTGCACGTGGTGCGCAGCGGCGACTCGCTGTGGCGCATCGCCAAGCGCCACCGCATGGACGTCGCGACGCTCGCGCGCCTCAACGGCATGGGCCCAGGCGACACGCTGCGCGCGGGCCAGAAGCTGGTGCTCAACACGCGTGCCGCTTCCGGCGGCAGGTCCGTCGCCTCGGGCAACGGGCGGCCGGTCAGCTACAAGGTGCGCAGCGGTGACACGCTGTCGCGCATCGCGCAGGTGTTCGGCGTGACCGTATCGGATCTCGTCAGCTGGAACGGCATCAGCAAGCATTCGACGCTGCGGCCGGGCCAGAGACTCACCGTCAACGTCCGCCGCCGCTGACCGTTTCCTCCTCGGGAGGTCATTTTCCCCTCGCTGCCCCGGGGCTGGCAGAATGCCGGCCTCGTTCATCATGCGTGAGGGATTCACATGGGTTTCATGAGCGGTAAGCGCGCGCTGATCGTCGGCGTTGCGTCCGATCGTTCGATCGCCTACGGCATCGCGCAGGCGATGAAACGCGAAGGCGCGGAGCTCGCGTTCACGTACGTGAACGACAAGTTCAAGGATCGCGTGCAGCCGCTCGCCGAGGGCCTCGGCTCCAAGCTCGTGCTGCAGATGGACGTGACCAACGACGCCGAGATCGACACCGCGTTCGGCGCGCTCAGGCAGGCCTGGGGCTCACTCGACGTGGTCGTGCACGCGGTCGCGTATGCACCGCGCGAAGCGCTGGCCGGCGGATTCACCGAGAGCACCTCTCGCGAGGCGTTCCGCGTCGCGCACGACGTCTCCAGCTACAGCCTCACCGCGCTGGCACGTGCCGCGCGGCCGTTGATGTCGGGCCGCGCCGGCTCGATCCTCACCCTCTCCTACCTCGGCGCCGTGAAGTCGATTCCGAGCTACAACGTCATGGGCCTCGCGAAAGCCAGCCTCGAGGCCAATGTCCGCTTTCTCGCGGCGGACCTCGGCCCGCACAACATCCGCGTCAACGGCATCTCCGCCGGCCCCATCAAGACTCTGGCCGCCGCCGGCATCGCCGGCTTTCGCAAGATGTTGAGCCGCGTCGCCGAGGTCGCACCCCTGCGCCGCAACGTGACGCTCGAGGACGTGGGCAACGCCGCGGCGTTCCTGTGCTCGGATCTCGCCAACGGCGTGACCGGGGAAATCATGTACGTCGACGCCGGCTTCAGCACGGTGGGGATGAGCTTTCCGCAGGAAGCCGGCGAAGCCTGAGACCCCGCCGGCGCGGAACTCGTTGCCGACAATCGTCCAATGCGGGCCGCAGCCGCCGGCGCAGGTCGTAAGCTGCCCGGACACGGCGGAACGTAGGCGCCTGGAGCGCAGGAGTACTCGAGTGTTCTTTTCAGAAGAGTTCGTGAAGGCGGGCAAAGCGCTCCGCGAGCAGACGTTCGACAAGGACTGGACCAAGCTCGTCGAAACCCTGCGCAAGCTGATGGGCGAGGACGGGCCCAACGACAGCAAGGCGGATGCGCTCAACGACCTGCGCAAGCGCCTGCTCCACGGTCCCAGCAAGAAGAAGCTCACCAATGAGGCCGAGGGTGTGCTGCACGCCACCGGCGATTACGACGTCGACAAGCCGAGCGATGCGACGGGCATCACCGCCGCGAGCCGTGACAAGGCCGCGGCCCTGAAGCTGCTGCGGCACCTGTATTTCCTGCGCAAGCGCGGCAGCCACAAGGTTTGGATCTGCTCGCTCGCGGCCAGCCTGCAGGGCTGGCCGTCGGTGGAACTGGGCGGCGCGGACATCGCGCGGCTCAAGACCCTGCTGGCGGATACGTCGCAGCGCTTCAGCGAAGACGACAAGAAAAACCTGTCGAGCGCCACCCAGGAGGCGCTCAAGTGGGTGCACAAGGCGATGATCACCCTCGCCGCGGCGGCCAAGGGCGTCGGTGCCAAGCCTTCCAAGGGCGCGACCGCCGCGCGCGCGGTCGTGAAACGCTGGTTCGACGACGGCGCGGTGACCGAAGAGCAGCTCACGACGTTCATCGGCGAGCTGGCGGCGGGCTTCAAGAAAATCGCCGTCAAGCTCAATGCCGGTCACATGGTGCTCACGGATCATCCCGAGTATCGCGGCCAGAGCCTCGAGGACTCGGAGGCGTTCGTATGGGCGCTGGCGCATCGCGAGAAGCTGGAAGTGGTCTACATCGAGAAGCAGTTCTTCGGTAACCAGAACCTGCTCAAAGGTCTCAAGAACTGGACCCGCATCCTGGTACACGAGTTGACGCACCTCGACGTTGGCACCGAGGACAAGGCGTACGCCTGGGAAGGCATCAAGCCGGGAAGCGGCTTTCCATTTGCCGATGCGAGCGTGAACGCCGAGAGCTGGGCGTTTTTTTGCGCCGATGCAGCGGGCGCATTGACCGATGGCGACCGGGCCGCGGCGCTGCCATGACGCCGCACGCGGCAGCACGCCCGCGGACCCGCGCACGCGTCGCCACGGCGATGCTCGCGACCGGCAGCGGTCTCGTGCTGCTCGGCTGTGCCACGCCAGGCCCGGCCAGCGCCCATGAAAACTCTTCGAAGGAGACTCCCGTGATCCAGCAAAGCAGAACCGCACCGCCCCGCATCCCGCCGGTGGAGCTCGACGGCGTGCGCTACGAGCAGGTGATGAACGGACTGCGCATCGGGCTGCCCGATCGCTGCGGTTACCTGAGCGCGACCGACGTGAAATCAGGCCAGCGTCTGTGGGTGCTGCGCGTGTACGAGTTGAAATACGACGCGGCCCTCGAGCGAGACGTGCAGGACGTCTATTTCACCGGCATGCACGCGGTGGCCGGCGGCAAGCTCGAGATCGAAAACGAGAAGCGGCAGAAGTTCGTCGTCGATGTGAAGAGCAAGTCGGTGACGCCGGCGCCGTGAGGCGCCCGGGAACTTCTGCACGTTCCCAGGACCGCCTCGGCGGTCAGCTCTTGACCGGCTCCGCGAGAATTCCGGTCTCGCCTTCCAGTCGCGCCACGATCACCGTGCAGGCCGCATCGGCGAGCACGTTGATGGCGGTGCGGCACATGTCGAGCAGCCGGTCGAACACCAGCAGCACGCCGATGGCCTCGGCCGGCAACCCGACGGCCGCCAGGATGATGGCGATGCCGACCAGCGACGCCGCGGGAATGCCGGCGATGCCCATCGAGGTGATGAGCGCCAGTATCACCACGGTGAACTGGGTGGCGAACGAGAGATGCAGCCCGTACGCCTGGGCGATGAACATCGCGGCGGCACATTCGTACAAAGCGCTGCCGGCATGGTTCACCGACGCACCGAGCGGCATGACGAACCCCGCAATGCGCTCCGACACCTTGGCGCGCTGCTCGAGGCACTGCAGCGACAGCGGCAGCGTGGCCGACGACGACGCCGTGGAGAACGCGGTGAGCAGCGCCGGGGCCATGGCCGGATACAGGCGCCACGGATTCACGCGCGCGACGGTGCCGAGCACGAGCGGCAGCGCGACGAAGCCGTAGAGCGCGAGCCCCGCGACCACGCAGCCGGCGAATTGCAGCAGCGGCTTGGCGCCGCCGAAGCCCGACACGGCGACCACTTTCGCGATCAGCGCGAAGACGCCGATGGGCGCGAGCAGCATCACCCATGCAGTCATCTTCATCATGATGAGGAAGATGCCCTGCCAGAAACTCATCACCGTTTCGCGGAACGGTGACGCGATGCGCGCCAGGAAGAAGCCGAACAGCACCGCGAAGAACACGATTGCCAGCAGCTTGGTGTTGGCGGCCGCTTCGACGATGTTCGGCGGGATCACACCGCGGAGGGTGTCGAGCACGCCGGTATTCGCGCGGCTCTTCACGCCCTCGGTGACCTGCGCGGCGTCGGCGCTGAGTGCCAGCATGTCGCGCGCTGGCCGCCCGTCCTGCACGCCCGGCTCGACGAGATTCACGATCATGAGCGCGATGAGCACGGCGATCAGCGTCGTGATCACGTAGAAGGCGAGCGTCTTGCCACCGAGCCGGCCGATGTCCGGGCCGCTGCCGAGACCCGCGACGCCGGTGATCACCGAAGCGAGGATCAGCGGGACGATGATCATCTTCAGCAGGTTGATGAACAGCGTGCCGACGAGGTCGAGAAAGGGAATGAGATGGACGGGGCCGAAGGCGCCATCGGGACCGAGCAGCGCGCCGACGATGCCGCCGGCGATCATGGCGAGGAGAATCGGGAGAACGGGCGCGGTCTTCGTGTCGGTGCCGGCAGCTCCCATGAATCGCTACTCGAACACGCCCGGATTCTTGACGATCTTCGCCTTGCGTTTCAATTCACGCACGTAAGCGACCACGTCCCCTTCGGCGGAACGGCGCACGAGATCGCTGCTCTGCTGCTGGGCAAGCTGCGGATTCGCGCTGTTGTCGCCGGAGCGTGTGCGCGTGACGACGTAGATGGCGGTCGAGCCGTCATCGAGGGATACGGTGCGTACCACGGGCTTGTCGGCGGGCCGCGGCGCCTCGAACAGCGCGGTGCGCAATGCCGCCGGAATCGAAGGATCGCCGCGACTCACGAAGCGCGCCGGTTCCGTCGACAGGTTGAGCGAGGCGGCCTTCTTGTCGAGGCTTTCGCCGCCTTCGAGCTCGAGCACGGCCGCGTCGGCGGCGGCCTTTGCCGCGGCGACGCCACGCTCGGTGCGCAGCAGCGCGACGATGTCGTCGTGGACCACGTCGAGCGGCTTCACCTCGGCCGGATGGTGCGCGGTGATCTTGACCAGCACGAGGCGATCATCCCCGAGCGTCACGGGGCCGAGAATCTTGCCCTGCGAAGGCACGGCGTCGCCGAACACGGCCTGCTGCAGCTCGCGACTCGACCCGAGCGGTTCGCCGCCGCCGCCGCGCAGGAAGGTCGCGACCGAGCCGCGCGTGAGGCCGAGCTCCTGAGCGAGCTTGTCGAGATCGGATTCGCCTTTCTCGAGGCGCTGGCTGATCTCTTCCTGGCGATTGCCGAACAGCTCGTTGGCGTGATCCTGGCGGTACTGCGAGTCGATCTCGGCGCGCACGTCCTCGAACGACTTCGCCTCCTGCGCCTGGATCTCTTCGAGCTTGATGATGTGGTAGCCGAACTGCGACTTCACCGGCCCGCGAATCTCGCCGACCTTCATCTCGAACAGCGCGTCGCCGAAGGGGCCGGGGAAATTGCTGTGCAGCACGAAGCCCAGGTCGCCGCCGGCGGCCGCGGTCGGATCCTTGGAATACTGCTTCGCGAGCGCGCCGAAATCCTTGCCGGCATTTGCCTCGGCCAGCACCGCCTGCGCCTGCTTGAGCGCCGCGGCATCGTCGTCGCCTTCCACCGGTATGACGATGTGGCGCGGACGGCGGCGTTCTTCGAGCACGTAGCTGGCGCGATTTTCTTCGTAATACTTGCGCAATTCCTCGTCCGTGGGCACGACCTGCGCGGCCACGGTTTCGAGGCGCAGCTCGGCGTATTCGAGCGCAGCCGATTCGATGGTCTTGAAGCGGTCGGGATTCTTTTCGTAATAGGTTTTGACGGCCGCTTCGTCGATCGGCTCGCTGCCTTCGAATTTCGCGGGCACGAGCGTCAGGTACTGCACTTCGCGCTCTTCGTTCTCGAGCTTCGAGAGGCGCTGCGCCTCGGTCTTGGTGAGGAAGAACGAGGTGCCGATGCCCTGCTGCAACTGGCTCATCATGAGCCTGATCCGCGTGTCTTCCTTGAACTTGGCCTCGGTCATGTTCATCTGCCGAAGAACGAGCGCCGCCTGGTTCTTGTCGAACTTGCCTTCGTTCTGGAATTCCGGACGCGTCGCCCAGTCGTTGAACACCAGCGTGTCGCTGACGCGAAAGTGCGAATGATCCAGCCGCTTCTCGATGACCTTGCGCGTCGCGAGCCGGTCGAGGATGCCCTCCTGGATGCGCAGCTTCTGCTCGGCCGGGATCTCCGTGCCGAACTGCTGCGACCACTGGGCCACCGTCTCATTCCACTGCTCGCGCGCCTCGTCCGCCGGGACGGCGTCGCCATCGACTTCGACCGCGTTGCGGTTCGAAACCCCGCTGAAGTCGAAGGAGTTGGACCCGCCCCAGAATATGAACGTGGCTCCAATGAGGCCGAGCACCACCCATGCAAGCCATTTCTGGCCCTGCAGACCATCGCGAATTCGTTGCAGCATCCCTGTTCCTAAGAATATTGGCGGAGCGGACGGGACTCGAACCCGCGACCCCCGGCGTGACAGGCCGGTATTCTAACCAACTGAACTACCGCTCCAATTTTGGTGGGTGCTGAGGGTTTCGAACCCCCGACCCTCGCCTTGTAAGGGCGATGCTCTACCGCTGAGCTAAGCACCCAAACTGCCGCCCGCGAAAGGCCGCGCAGTCTAGCGGATCGCCCCGCCACACGGAAGGTGCGCGCGGAGCTTACTTCACGGACCCTGCAAAGCCGGCCCGTGACAGTAAAAAGGGCCTCCCGCCGCGTGGCGGGAAGCCCCCGTTTCTCATCGTACTTCAGCCGGATCGGGCTAGTGCGCCTGCACCTGCTTGGTCGAACGCCGGGCGGCGCGCCGCGGGCGCTTCTCGCCGGCGGCCGGCGGAGTGGCGAGGCGCGGAGTCGGACGGTTCGCGAGCGCGATCTCGAACACTTCATCGATCCACTTGACCGGACGGATGTCGAGCTTGCCCTTGATGTTGTCCGGGATCTCGGTGAGATCCTTCTCGTTGTCGACCGGAATCATCACGGTGGTGATGCCGCCGCGGTGCGCCGCGAGCAACTTCTCCTTCAGGCCGCCGATGGGCAGTACCTCACCGCGCAGCGTGATCTCACCCGTCATCGCGACATCGGAACGCACCGGAATCTTCGTGAGCGCCGACACGAGCGCGGTGCACATGCCGATGCCGGCCGAAGGACCGTCCTTCGGTGTCGCACCCTCGGGCATGTGCAGGTGGACGTCGTGCTTCTGGTAGAAATCCGGATCGATGCCGAGCACGTTCGCGCGCGAGCGCACGACCGTCATCGCGGCCTGGATGGATTCCTGCATGACCTCGCCGAGCTGGCCCGTGTGCTGCAGCTTGCCCTTGCCGGGCACCACCGCCGCCTCGATGGTCAGCAACTCGCCGCCGACCTCGGTCCAGGCGAGCCCGGTGACGTGTCCGATGCGATTTTCTTCCTCGGCCTTGCCGTACCGGTAGCGGCGCACGCCGAGATACTTGTCGAGATTCTTCGTCGTGATGGTGACGCTCTTGTCGCTCGCCTTCTCCGGCTTCTCCGCTTTCTCGGATTTCTCCGACTTCTCGCTCTTCTTCGCGGCCAACAACAGCTGCTTGACGGCCTTGCGGCAGATGCGCGCCATCTCGCGCTCGAGATTGCGCACGCCCGCTTCGCGCGTGTAGTAGCGGATGATGTCGAGGATCACCTCGTCGTTGACCTTGAGCTCTTCGGGCTTGAGGCCGTTCTGCTTGACCTGCTTCGGCAGCAGGTACTTCCGGGCGATGTTGAGCTTCTCGTCTTCCGTGTAGCCGGGCAGACGGATGACTTCCATGCGATCGAGCAACGGCGCGGGGATGTTCAGGCTGTTGGCCGTGCAGACGAACATGACCTGCGAGAGATCGAGATCGACCTCGAGGTAATGGTCGTTGAACGTCGAGTTCTGCTCGGGGTCGAGCACTTCGAGCAGCGCCGATGACGGATCGCCGCGGAAATCCATCGACATCTTGTCGATCTCGTCGAGCAGGAACAGCGGATTGTGCACGGCGGTCTTGGCCATGTTCTGCACGATCTTGCCGGGCATCGAGCCGATGTAGGTGCGGCGATGGCCGCGGATCTCGGCCTCGTCACGCACGCCGCCGAGCGACATGCGCACGAACTTGCGGTTGGTGGCGCGCGCTATCGACCGGCCCAGCGAGGTCTTGCCCACGCCCGGGGGACCCACGAGGCACAGGATGGGGCCTTTGATCTTGTCGACGCGCTGCTGGACGGCCAGGTACTCGACGATGCGCTCCTTGACCTTGTCCAGCCCATAGTGATCTTCCTCGAGCACCTGCTCGGCGCGAGCGATGTCTTTGAGGATCTTGGTGCGTTTCTTCCACGGCACCTTCACCAGCCAGTCGATGTAGTTGCGCACCACGGTGGCTTCGGCCGACATGGGCGACATCATCTTGAGCTTGTTGAGCTCGGCATTGGCTTTCTCGAGTGCCTCTTTCGGCATACCCGCTTTCTTGATGCGGTTCTCGAGGTCGGTCAGCTCGTTGCCGCCCTCTTCCATTTCGCCGAGCTCTTTCTGAATGGCCTTCATCTGCTCATTCAGGTAGTACTCGCGCTGGCTCTTTTCCATCTGCGCCTTGACGCGGCCGCGGATGCGCTTCTCGATCTGCAGCACGTCCATCTCGCCTTCGATGGCGACCAGGACGTGTTCGAGCCGCTTGCGCACGTCGAGGATCTCGAGGACTTTCTGCTTCTCCGGTAGTTTGAGCGCCATGTGCGCGGCCACGGTGTCCGCGAGCCGGCCCGGCTGCTCGATGCCGGCGAGCGCGGTGAGCACCTCGGGCGGCACCTTCTTGTTGAGCTTCACGTACTGCTCGAACTGCGAGATGACGGAGCGCGCCAGCACGTCGAGCTCTTTCTCGTCGTAGGTGTCGGCATCGGGCTCGGTGGCCACGTCCGCGGTGTAGTGCTCGCCGGTGTGCATCGCTTCGATGCGGGCGCGATCCACGCCTTCGACCAGCACCTTCACGGTGCCGTCGGGCAGCTTGAGCAGCTGCAGGATCGAAGCGACGGTGCCGATGCGATACAGGTCGTCGGCCTTGGGATCGTCGACGTCGGGCTGCTTCTGCGCGATCAGCATGATGCGCTTGTCGGCCTTCATGGCGACGTCGAGCGCATGGATCGACTTCTCGCGGCCGACGAACAGCGGTATCACCATGTGGGGATACACGACGACGTCGCGCAGCGGCAGGACGGGCAGCGCCGGAATGGCGACGGACTTGGATGGAGAAGCGGGTTCGGTCACGCGTCGGGCCCTCGGAAAACCGGGGCGCCGCGCGATGCAGCGCCTGGCAGGATTGAGTCAAAGTGTAACGCGGGAGATGGGGCTGCGCGCGGACGTTTCAACGCCTGCGACGCAGTTCCCGAAATGCCGACAGATCGAGCGAGCCGCACCGCAAGAAAGGCGCGGTGTACGAGTGACCGGGTCAGCTCAACCCTGATGCCGAGACACGGCGCGGCGTCGTTTCATCCGTGGCCGTCTCGGATTTGTAGACCACGTACGGTTTCTGGTGCCCTTCGATCACGCTGTCGTCCACCACGACCTTGGAGACGTTCTTCATGCCCGGCAGCTCGTACATGGTGTCGAGCAGCACGTTCTCCAGGATGGTGCGCAGGCCGCGCGCGCCGGTCTTGCGCTGCATGGCCTTCTGCGCGACGGCGGACAGCGCCTCTTCCCGGAACTCGAGCTCGGCGCCTTCCATGTCGAACAGCCGCTTGTACTGCTTCGTGAGCGCGTTCTTGGGCTCGGTGAGGATGCTGATGAGCGCCTTCTCGTCGAGCTCCTCGAGCGTCGCCACCACGGGCAGGCGTCCGACGAACTCGGGGATGAGGCCGTACTTGATGAGATCTTCCGGCTCGACTTCCTTGAAGATGTCGGTGCCGTGCGGGCGCGTGTTCACGTCGCGGACTTCGGAGGTGAAACCGATGCCGCTCTTCTGCGTGCGATTCAGCACGATCTTCTCGAGACCGGCGAACGCGCCACCGCAGATGAACAGGATGTTCGAGGTGTCGACCTGCAGGAATTCCTGCTGCGGGTGCTTGCGGCCGCCCTGCGGCGGCACCGAGGCGATGGTGCCCTCGATGAGCTTGAGCAGCGCCTGCTGCACGCCCTCGCCCGACACGTCACGCGTGATGGACGGGTTGTCGGATTTGCGCGAAATCTTGTCGATTTCGTCGATGTAGACGATGCCCGTCTGTGCGTTCTCGACGTCGTAGTCGCACTTCTGAAGGAGCTTCTGGATGATGTTCTCGACATCCTCGCCGACGTATCCCGCCTCGGTGAGAGTGGTCGCGTCGGCAATGGTGAACGGCACGTTGAGCAGGCGCGCGAGCGTCTCGGCTAACAAAGTCTTGCCGCAGCCGGTCGGGCCGATGAGCAGGATGTTGCTCTTCGAAATCTCGACGTCGTCCTTGCCGCGACCGGCCGTGCCACCGCGCGTCTGCAGGCGCTTGTAGTGGTTGTAGACGGCGACCGAGAGAGTCTTCTTGGCGCGTTCCTGGCCGATGACGTACTCGTCGAGAACCTTCTTGATCTCGGACGGCTTCGGAAGCTTGTCGCGCGCGCGCTCGGCGCGATCTTCGAGCTCCTCGCGGATGATGTCGTTGCAGAGCTCGACGCATTCATCGCAAACAAAAACCGACGGACCGGCAATCAGCTTGCGTACTTCGTGCTGACTCTTGCCGCAGAAGGAGCAGTACAACAACTTGCCGTCGTCGTGCCGTCCGCGAGTGTCCTCGGTCATCTTGGCTCCGTATCGCGCGTGCCGGGCGCAGTGCCCGGACGCTTTGGGTTTCTATATATCACGGCTCTTTCGCCAAACCCAAGGGGCGTCCGAGTGGAACCCGTTGTTTATACGGGATTTGTCTAGAACTGCGAGTCGCTTCGCAAATGCCGGCGACGGCCTGCCGAAAGCCGGGAATTTTTACGGCGTGCCCGGTGTCGCAGGCGCGACGCGCTTGTCGAGTAACTTATCTACCAACCCGTAAGCGACGGCCTCGGTCGGGGACATGAAGCTGTCCCGCTCGGTGTCCACCGAGATCTTGTCGACCGTCTGGCCGGTGTGTTTTGCCAGAATCTCGTTCAACCGGCCGCGAATCTTGAGGATTTCCTGGGCCTGGATGTGAATGTCACTAGCCTGGCCCTGGAAGCCGCCCGAGGGCTGGTGAATCATGGCGCGTGAATTGGGCAGCATGAAGCGCTTGCCCTTGGCGCCACCCGCCAGCAGCACCGCACCCATCGAGGCCGCCATGCCCACGCAGATGGTGCTGACGTCCGGCTTGACGAACTGCATGGTGTCGTAAATGGCGAGACCCGCGCTGACCGAGCCACCCGGCGAATTGATGTACAGCGCGATGTCCTTGTCGGGGTTCTCCGATTCCAGGAACAGCAGCTGCGCGACGATCACGTTCGCCGTTACTTCCGTCACCGGCCCGACCAGAAACACCACGCGCTCCTTCAGCAGGCGCGAATAAATGTCGTACGCACGCTCGCCGCGGCCGCTTTGTTCGATCACCATCGGAATCAGCCCGAG
>JBIOZI010000124.1:0-11290 GCA_044871085.1 Steroidobacteraceae bacterium
GGTCGAGCACGCGCCGCGCCAAGCCGGTGCGCATGCCGTCGATCGCCGCATCCTGCTGCAGCATCTCGCGCGAGATGTTCAGCGGCAGGTCGGCCGAATCGACCACGCCCTTCACGAAGCGCAGGTACAGCGGCAGGAACTGCTCGGCGTCGTCCATGATGAACACGCGCCGCACGTACAGCTTCAGCCCGCGTGCGCCGTTCCGCTGCCACAGGTCGAACGGCGCGGCCGACGGGATGTACAGCAGGTTGGTGTAATCGCGCTTGCCCTCGACGCGGTTGTGCGACCAGATCAGCGGATCTCCCGACCCGTGCGTGAGATATCGATAGAACTCGACGTACTCCTCGTCCTTGATCTCGCCCTTCGGACGCGCCCACAGCGCCGTGCCGCGGTTGACGGCTTCGTAATCGACCGTCGCCTCGCCTTCCTTGGGCATGTACACCGGGAATGCGATGTGGTCGGAGTAGCGGCGCACCAGCGAGCGCAGGCGCCAGGCGTCGGCGAACTCCTTCGCCTCTTCCTTGAGGTGCAGCACGATCGTGGTGCCGCGCTTGTCGAGCTCGACGGTTTCGATGGTGAACTCGCCGTCGGCGGTGGACTCCCAGTGCACGCCCTCGCCCGGCGGCAGGCCGGCGCGCCGCGTCAGCACTTCGACGCGCTCCGCGACGATGAACGCCGAGTAGAAACCCACGCCGAACTGGCCGATGAGCTGCGAATCCTTCTGCTGGTCGCCCGAGAGCTTCTTGAAGAACTCGGCCGTGCCCGAGCGCGCGATCGTGCCGAGATTCGCGACGGCCTCCTCCCGGCTCATGCCGATGCCGTTGTCGCGGATCGTGACGGTGCGCTTGGCCTGATCGGCTTCGATCCAGATGGCGAGCGCGGGCTCGCCGGCGAGCAGCTCGGGCCTGGCCAGCGCCTCGAAGCGCAGCTTGTCGTTGGCGTCCGAGGCGTTGGAAATGAGCTCACGCAGGAAGATTTCCCGGTGGCTGTACAGCGAGTGGATCATGAGCTTGAGCAGCTCACGAACCTCGGCTTGGAACCCCATCGTCTGCTTGGAAGGGGCCGGTCCGGAGGGGTTGGATGCGGACGGGTCTTCGGTGGCTGGTGTGTTCATGGCGCCCGCGAGGTTGCGGGCGCCGGGGCTCGAATTCAAGCCCCGTGGCGGGCTGAATCAGCGGGGGCGGACGCTGGACCAGATCGCGATAGCGGTGTTCTTGACGTAGTAGCGGCTGGTGCCCATCAGGTCGTCGATCTCATCCCAGAGGAGTAGGAAACGTTCCATCGCGATCACATCCCGTTCGAGCCAAAGCGTGGATGCATCGTAGAAACACGCGTTGTGCATCGCTGTGTCCGCGATCACAGTCGGCCGGTGGTTTGGTTGCGCCTGCGGTACCGCGTCGCTAGTCTTTCGAGTGCTTCACATCGCAGCCACATTCTGACAAACAAGTCCGAAGGCCCATGCAACGCATCGTCGTCCTAAACCCTAAAGGGGGCTCTGGTAAGACGACGCTCGCGATCAATCTCGCGGCGTACTTCGCCGTGCGTGGCGACAGCACGCTGCTCATTGATCGCGATCCGCAGGGCTCGGCGACGCGTTGGCTGCGCAAGCGCAAGGCGCCGCAGGCCGAGATCAAGGGCATCGCCACTTTCGAGCGCGATTCGCGTACCACGATGAGCTGGCAGATGCGCGTGCCCGAGGGCACGAAAAAGGTGGTCGTCGACAGCCCGGCCGCGGTCGAAGGACGGGCGCTGCCCGAGCTCACGCGGGACGCGGCCAAGATCATCGTCCCGGTGCTGCCGTCCGACATCGACATCCATGCCGCGTCGCGCTGCATCGCGGACCTGCTGCTGGTGGCGAAGATCAAGCGCGCGGAGAACCGCATCGGCGTCATCGCCAACCGCGTGCGCAAGAACACACTGATGTTCCAGTCGCTGATGCGCTTCCTGGAAAAGCTCGAGATCCCGGTCGTCGCCACCGTGCGCGACTCCCAGAACTACGTCCGGGCGGCCGAACAGGGCGTCGGCATCCACGAAATGAAGCCCTACCTGGTCAAGGAAGACCTGAAGCAGTGGGAATCGCTGCTGGCCTGGCTCGAGCCCGAGCGGGTGCTCACGGAGCAGCCCGCCCCGCTCGCCGAACAGCCGGCACCCGCAGTGCCGCAAATCGCGCCCGAGAACATCGAGCCGGCCGACGGCACGGCGGCGCACGAGGCGCGGTTCATCCACGAAAACTGGTAGTGGCGAGGATGGGGGACGGCCCCCATTTCCTTCCCGCCCAGAATCACCTTCATCTCGCGTCGCGCCCCATCGCGGCTTCGTCACCGCGCCGGGGCTCCTGCACTTCATCCCGCGTTGGAACGCGGTGTTCTTTTGTCGGCCGGCTATTTCTTGCTCGGAATCGGCTCTTCTTCCCAAGTGCCCTTCACCTTGTCGGCCCAATGCTTGTAGCTAGACCAGGTGTAGAGGTTCTTGGTAATTGCTGCGTGCCGCCCGCGCGTGCGCTGCATGCGCTCGAGCCACGCGGCGTAGGCATCGGTGCCCACTGGCGGCGGTGCGCCGTTCGCTGCATTTCCCCGGCTTCTGTCTGAGGAACTCATGCGGTACTCCCTTTCGGTTGACGTAAGCCTACGGAAACGTCGCACCCAAACGACAGGAACTGATTCACGCGCTCGCAACACCTTGCGGGCGATGCGGGCTGAGTCGCACAGATTTTTTCGTTATGTCGCCGTAAACGCGCTCACGCGCGCGACGATTTAACGGTGCAGTCCATTATTGTTTATTTCAAACAACCTCAGGCCACGAGTCGGTAGCACGGCCGGTAGGCGCTGCCGGGAAGCTTCATGCGCTTTTGCGCCACGAACGCCGTCAGCAATTCGTCCAGCAGCTTCATGACCGACGCATCTCCGGTGAGCTCGTAGGGCCCTAACTTTTCGATCGCGCGCACGCCGTTTTCCTTGACGTTGCCGGTGACGATGCCGGAGAAGGCACGCCGCAGGTCCGCCGCCAGCTCGTGCGCCGGCTGGTCGCGATACAGGCGCAATCCGCGCATCGACTCGTGCGTCACCTCGAACGGGTGCTGGAACGCCGGCGGAATCTTCAGCAGCCAGTTGTAGTTGTAGGAGTCGCTGTTGGCGCGCCGGTAGTCGCGCGCCTGTTCCATGACCGACACCATGTAGCGGGCCACTTCCGCCGGGTCGTCGACGATGACGTGCAGCAGGTCCGCGGCCTTCCTGCCCAGCGTGTTCTCGATGAAATGCCGGATCTGGACGAAGTAGTCGGCCGTGGCCTTCGGGCCGGTCAACACCACTTTGAGCGGCTGCCCGGCGTTCGCCGGCTCGAGCAGGATGCCGAGCAGGTACAGGATTTCCTCGGCCGTGCCCACGCCGCCCGGGAACACCACGATGCCGTGCGACAGGCGCACGAACGCCTCGAGACGCTTTTCGATGTCCGGCATGATGACCAGCTGGTTCACGATCGGGTTCGGCGGCTCCGCGGCGATGATGCCGGGCTCGGTGAGGCCGATGTACCGGCCGCCGACGATGCGCTGCTTGGCGTGGCCGATGGTGGCGCCCTTCATCGGGCCTTTCATGGCCCCCGGGCCGCAGCCCGTGCACACGTCGAGGCCCCGCAGGCCGAGCTCGTAGCCCACCTTCTTGGTGTACTGGTATTCCTCGGTGCCGATCGAATGACCGCCCCAGCACACGACCAGGTTCGGCTTCGATTTGAAATCGAGGATGCGCGCGTTGCGCAGGATGTGGAACACCGCGTTGGTGATCGCCGCGGGATTGTTGAGGTCGAACCGGCCGCTTTCGATGATCTCGTTGGATATGAAGATGACGTCGCGCAGCACCGCGAATACGTGCTCCTTGATGCCGCGGATCATCTCTCCGTCGACGAAGGCCTGTCCCGGGGCGTTCTTCATTTCGAGCTTGATGCCCCATGCCTGGCGCACCAGCTCCACCTCGAAGTCCTTGTAGCGGTCGAAGATTTCCTTCGCGTTGTCGCTCTCGCTGCCGGAGTTCATGACGGCCAGCGCGCACTTGCGAAACAGCTGGTAGAGGCCGCCGGCGCGCGAGTCCAGGAGCTTTTCGATTTCAGCCTGGGAGAGATTTTCGAGACTGCCGCGCGGTCCGATGCGCGCGTCGACGAAATCGGGAATGACGATGCTGGTTTCCAAGATATCCCCTCTGTTCACTCGCTCTGGTTTCGGTCAGCGAGTGTACTAGCCTCGAGGGGCCGGCTGGTTCGCCGCGACTGCGGCGCGCGGGGGTCAGGGGCGGATTTCGATCGGCACGTTGTCCGAGGTCATCATCCAGATTTCGACCATGTCGGCATTGGTGACGGCGATGCAGCCGTCCGTCCAGTCCTGGGTCGCGTAGTAGTCCGGGCCGTGGCGGGGGTCGTTCGGCAGGCCATGGATCATGATCGATCCGCCGGGCTGCCAGCCGTTGCGGCGCGCGCGCTGGACATCCTGCTCGTTCGGGTACGACACCTGGATGGAGAGGAAGAAATCGCTGCGGGCGTTGCGCCGTGTGAGGCGGTAGCTGCCTTCCGGCGTACGGAAGTCGCCGGCGCGCTCCTTGTGGCCGCCGGGATTGAGCCCCAGCGCGACATGGTAGGCACGCAGGACATCGTCGCCGCGCATGAGGTACAGACGTCGCTCCGACTTGCGCACCAGCACGCGATCGGCCACCGGCAATTCGACGCCCAGCGAGGCCATCGCGCGGGCATGATAGGGAAGCGCGTCACCCGACGCCGTTCCGGCGAACAGACACGCCAGCAGCGTCGCGCTCAGTGCAAGAGTTCTGGTGAAAAGCGACATTTAATTAGAAAACAAGCACTTATGACGGATGGGATTATAGGGGTGTACTGCCCGCTCGGTAGCGGATCGCGTCACAGGTTGGGGTGTTCGATGCAGCAAGATTGTCCACGGAATTCGATTATGACAAGGCGTTTCTGTTCCAGGCTGGCCGCCCTCGCGGCGTTCGCACTGGGCGCATGCGCCACGCTGCCCGACGATGCTCCCGTCGTCGAACATCTCGACACCGAAACCGGCACGACCATCACGCGCTTCGGACGCCCGTTCGATCTGTTTCGCGAGACCGTGGTACAGGCGCAGGGCGTGCGCTTCGCGTTCATCGGACCCTTCGAGACCAACCTGATGGGACAGCGCGAGTTGTTCCTCTGGCTCGCGGTGCCGTTCGAATCGCCGCCGCCGGCGGCGCCCGTGATCGAAGTGAACGGCGCGCCACTCGCGCTCGGGGCTCCGAGCCGCTCGGCGGAGCTGGCCGGCCTGCGCGGCTCGCCTTACAAGATCCCGACGCCGTGGAGCGCGATGTACTACTACGAGATCGACGCCGCGCAGCTGGCGCAGCTCGGCGATGCGCGGGATATCACGGTGCGCGTGCTCGAAGCGACCAAGGACGGGTCGAACAAGGTCGTGTTCTCGGCCAAAGTCGGGGTCGACGACCGGCGCTTCCGCGAGTTCGCGAGCGGGCACTAGATTGGCCGGACCGCGGCCGTCGCAACTAACCGCCGCTGACGATTTCCACTTTCGGCATCACCACCTGCGTTCCCGCGCGCAGGTCGGACAGGTCCGTATCCGGGTTGTACTGGCGCAGCAGCCAGATCGGCAGGTTGCTGAACCGCTGCGTCATCGTCCACAGCGAATCTCCGCGCCGCACGATGTACACCTCGGTGCCCGCGATGCGGTGCTGCGCGAAGAACTCGCCCTGCAGCTTGGCGTGATAATCGCGCCGCAGCTGCTCGAAGCTCTCGCGCGACACCCGCGAATAGTCGAGCGCGAGTTTCTGCCCTAACAACACCGGCTGCTTCGGCCGCAGCTTGTTGAGCGTGCGCAGCCGCTGCGTCGGAATCTGCAGCCAGTCGGCGTATTGGCCCAGCGTTTCGGTGGCCTCGATGCGGATGGAGCCGTCATCGCGCACCTGGTAGTCGATCGAATCCGCGAGGCCCTGCGCGACGGCCACCGGGCCGAGCGCCGGGCTCAGCTCCTCGGCCTGGCTGGCGGAGACCGGCTCGCGCGCCGTTTCCGCGGCCTGCACCACCGACGCCGCGACGTCCTGCGTGGTCGCCGCTTCCATGGCGACGGCCGCGGCAGAGCGTGCGCGTCCGCGCGTCGGCTCGCCGGTGCCGAGCGGCCGCGTGGTTTCCTCGCGCACGACCTGGACGGCGGCGACCTCGCGCTGCGCCTCGCCGCGCGCCGCATCGATCTGCGCGACCTTGGTTTCCGATTCGGTCTCGCTCGCGGCGGCGATCTCCGCCCTGAGCTGTCCCGCGATGCGCAGGCGCTGGCCCTCGTAGAGCCGGTCCGGATCCTTGAGCGAATTCATGCGCAGCAGCTGGGCCTCGGGCACGTTCACGCGCGCCGCGATGAGCTGCAGCGAGTCGCCACGGCGCACGACGTAGAAATCGTCGCCCGGCGCGCTGGCCGCGGTGGCGTTCTCGGGCGAAGGCGAATCGGCCGCGTGCTGCGCCGCCGCCGCGCCGCCGGCGCTGGCGCTGGCCAGCAGCCGCGGCAGCTGCTCGGGCAGGTTGAGACGGCGGCCGACGCGCAACTGCGCCCCCGCCGAAATCCCGTTGAGCTCCGCCAGGCGCGCGGCGGTCATGCCGTACCGCGCCGCGATCGCGGCGAGCGTCTCGCCCCGGCGCACGCGGTGCGAGCGCACGGTGATCTGGCCGGCGTACAACTCGTTCGACGGCAGCCGCGACGCCAGCAGCTCCGCGGTCCATTTCTCCGGCGTGTCGTGCGGCAGCCGCAGGCGATAGCCGCGCGGCACCAGCCGCGTGCCCTGGTAGATAGTCGGCCGCCACGCGGGGTTGAGCGTGCGCAGCTGCTCCCGGTCGAGCCCGAGCGCCTGCTCGAGCGTCGACAGCCGCACGTACGCCGGCATGGTGATCTCGCGGAACTTCTGCTCCGGGCGGCGCTGCAGCGGACCGAAATATTTCTCGGGGTTCTCGTCGATGGTCAGGGCCGCGAGGAACGAGGGGAAGAAATTCCGCGACGCGAATCCGAACGTGCGGCTGTTGTACGTGCGGTTGATCTTGACGAAGTCGTCGGTGCCGACGGTATCGCGCGCGCGGCGCATGCCGGCCGCGCCGTGGTTGTACGCGGTGAGCGCGAGCGGCCAGCTGCCCAGCACGCGGAAGTTGTAGGCGAGCAACTGTGCGGCCGCCTCGGTGGAGCGATACGGGTCGAGCCGCTCGTCCACCGCGTCGTCGACGCGCATGTAGCGGCGGCCCGTCGAGCGCATGAACTGCCACAGGCCCGCCGCGCCCACCTTGGAATACGCCGCCGCATTGAACGAGGACTCGACGTGCGGCAGGACTGCAAGCTCGGACGGAAGGCCCTGGTTCGCGAACGTCTCGGCGATGTGCGTCGACCAGCTCGAGGAGCGGATCAGCCCCTCCTTGAAGCGGTCGGCCTGGCCGAGCTGGAATCGGATGCGTTGCGTGGCATCGCGCAGCACGATGGCGCTGGCATTCGGACCCCACAGCTCCAGCAGCCGCTTGTCCTCCGCCGAGAGCGCCTCGCGCGTGGCCTCCGAGGCCAGCGCGGCGATGATCCGGCGCAGCGCGGCGATGTGCCGGTCACGGCGATCGTCCACCAGGCGCTGCCGTTCCCGGGAAGAGCTGACGCCCGTGAATTTCACGGTGTCGTACACGACGCCCAGGTTGCGCTCGTCGTGGAGGAACCCTTCGTTGGTCGTCACCTCGGTGTAGACGCGAATCCAGAAATTGACGTCCGATTGGATGCCCTCCGGCCGCGGTATCGCATCCACGGCGGCCACCGGCGGCCCGCACAGGGCCATCAGCGCGACGCCGAGCGTGAAACACCAGGGGCGGAACGCGGATTGGACGGGTGTCGGTCTCATTTACACCTGGGCTCGAGGTTCAACTGATTGATCGCACAACGATGTCTCGGGCTGGCTCGTCGTTATGTCGAAGCCGCCCAGGATTCGGTGTCGAGGGTTTTTACAGGAGGAGTCAGCCTCCCGACGTGACATATTGCCCAAAGTCACACAATGCATTCCCCGGAGCCTCGCTGAGGCGATTCTCCGTTCCCGCCCGGGTCGGAATCGTCTGGCACAGCGCTTGCTTTCTCTTTGGTAAGCGGCGCGACAAAGACCGCATCGGACAACAAGAAGAAGAGCGAAACACTCCTCCACAAACAAGCAAGCAAGCAAGCGACCAATGAGCCCCGCGATGAGCGGGGCTTCTTTTTTCCGGCATCCCGAAACCCCGTTGCAACCCGCTGGGCGGCCCACTCGTCCAAGTCTGCATAGCGCCTGTCTCGATCAGGCCTTCTTCACCCGGGGTAACCGCCATGAAAATCCTGCTCGTCACCGCCATCGTCTGCATCGCCCTCGTCGCCTGGTCCGGCGAATCGGCTTCCGCCTCCGGCAGCGGCCGCGACCTGAGCGCCGTGAATGGCTCGGTGACCGCCGAACCCGGGCAGTCGTACGACCGAGTGAGCACGGTCAACGGCGCGGTGCGCCTCGGTCGCGGCGCGAGCGCCGAAGAAGCCAAGACGGTGAATGGCTCGCTGGTGGTCGAGGAGGAAGCGAAAGTGGGCACCGCGAGCACCGTGAACGGCTCGCTGCGCATCGGCGAAGGCGCCGCAGTGGCCCACGAGGCCTCGACGGTCAATGGCGGCATCGCGCTCGCGAAGCGCGCCCGGGTTGGCGGCGATGTATCCACCGTCTCCGGCGGCATCCGGCTCAACGGCGCGGAGGTCGACGGGAAAGTCATCACGCGCAACGGTGACATCGAGCTCACCGAGGGCGCGCGCGTGCACGGCGGCATCCACGTGCGCGAGAAGAACGGCGGCTGGAACTGGAACGGCAAGGAGGATCCCGTGCAAGTGGACATCTGCGGCACCTGCGTGGTCGACGGCGAGCTGCGCTTCGACCGCCCCGTGGAGCTGCACGTCGCGAGCGGCGGCAAGATCGGCCGGGTGATCGGCGACGAAGTGACGCGCCGCTAGGCCGGCGGCGTCCCGCCGGGCTCCAGGGCGCGCCCGTAGAGGCGCACGTCGGGCTCGTCGGGCCGCATCGAGAACGGGCGTTCGTACCGCATGCCTAACTTTTCGAGCACGCGGATCGACGCGGCATTGCCCTGCGACACGATGCCGATGACGCGTTTCAGGCCGAATTTGCGCGCCGCGTGCTCCAGTACCGCGGCGGCCGCCTCGATCGCATACCCCTGCCCCCAGAACGCCGGTAGATAGGCATAGCCGATGTCGACGTCGGGCAGGTTGTCGCGCTTGAGCAGCCCGCACATGCCCACCGCCACGCCATCCGCGCGCCGCGCCGCGTGCCACAGCCCGAAGCCGAAGCGCTCGTACATCGCGAACGGTCCATCGCGCAGGTAGCGGGCGGCGTCCTCGACGTTGCGTACGCCGCGATCCCCGATGTTCTCGAGGAACGACGGCTCGTTGAGCAGGGTCACGAGGAACGGCGCGTCCGCGAGCTCCAGCCGGCGCAGCGTCAGGCGGCCGGTCTCAAGCTCAGGACGGGTCGCCAAAACGCGATCGCTGGAAGGTGGGCAGTCCGTCGCCGAACTTGACCCAGCCGATGTCGTCGCTGAGCCAGGAATGATGGGTGGGCGGAAACGCCCATGGTGCGTCCAGGCTGCACGTCGTGACGTCGACGAACTCCGCGGTGTCGAGATGCTCGTAGGTGAGCGGCGAGCCGCACGCTCCGCAGAACCTGCGTCGCACCTTCGCCGAGGATTCGTACTGGAGCGGCGTTCCGCGAGTGAAGCGGAACTCCGTCTTCGCGAAAGTGACCCACGCCACCACCGGCGAGCCCGCCACGCGCCGGCACGACTGGCAATGACACACCATGCTGTTGGCGGGCCGCGTCGTCGCGGCGTAACGCACCGCGCCGCACATGCAGCCGCCCTCAATGTCTCGAGTCAACGGGCCGTCCTGATCCAAAGCCATCTCCCGAAGTTCGCGGACCGGGAGCTTACCGCGAGATGCTGCGCCCCAAAAAAAGAGCCCCGCCGTAAGCGGGGCTCTAGTCGCGCGGAAACGGGGGTCTTGTTCCGCCGCTTTGGTCTGTGGGACCCGGTAGGGTTCCAGGTACCACGTCTAGTCTGTGTCGCGAGCCGGCGGTTTCTCTCACCCCTAAGACTCTTTATTGCTGTGGTTTGAGGTGCGAGGCGCTGAATCGGTCCCACAACCGCTCGATGCGCGACCTCCGATCGTCTCCGGCGACGATCACGGCGCGCGCTTCGGGCTCGGTCATGCGGTTCACGCGGCACAGGACGATGAGTGCTCCGGCGACGCGACCGAATCGCAGCGACCGGCCGAGGGAGTTCTCTATCTTCAGCTCCGCGGCGAGCGACTGGCTTTCGAGCGCGTACTGAAGTCGCTCGGGCAACTCCCAACTTGCAGCAATGCGCGCAGCAGTCGGCGCAACCCAGGTCTCGAGCAGGCGCGCGAAGCCGCCGGGCTCGGCGACGAGCCCGGGCCGCGCGGCATATTGGTCGCGCACGATGCGGAAGACGACGATCGCGGACAAGCCATAGAGCAGCGCTACGAGCTGCGAAATGAAGGGTTCCGAGCTCTCGATCTGCGTGGCATGCGCCTCCGCCGTGAGTCCCGAATACAACGTGTGCTCCCAGGCGAGATCGGGAAACCGGCTGAACGAGCCCGAGCCTCCGGCCATCAGCGGCTGCAGCAAAGCGGTCGCAATGATCGCGCGGATTCCGGTGACCCCGACCAGCGTGACCGCGCGTTCGATGCTCTCGATTGGCGCCTTGCTCACGCGGTACAGCGAGCTGTTCGCGATCCGCAGCAAATTCGCGGTGAGCGCCGGATCCTGCGCGATGATCTGCGACATTTCGCCCATCGAGGCGTCGGCATCGTTGATGGTCGCCATGAGCTTCGGCAGCAGGGACGGCCGCCGCGGGAAATATTCCGGCCGCGCCTCGATGCGCTCCAGCACCTGCTGTACGGCCTGGAAGACCGGCGCGTGCTCGGGCGGCGGCGCGAGGCTCAGGGCCTCGCGCGGCGCGTCATCCAGCGCAAAGGCGACGAATCGCCGCAGCACCTCGTCCCAGTGCATCGACACGCCGGACACGGGCCGCGTACCGGTCAGTGTGCGGTTCGAGCCCGTAGTGGCCGCAATGGGGTCGGCCGCGGGTGGCTTGCGTCGCGTGGCATTGATCCAGACCACGATGGCCACGCATGCCACCACGCCCCCACCGATCAGAATGCCGAGCGATCCATACATGGTGGGCGAGGCTACTCGCTCGCGGGGGC
>JBIOZI010000125.1:0-35656 GCA_044871085.1 Steroidobacteraceae bacterium
GACTTCGAGCACGACGAGCTCAAGTACTGGTTCATGGGCGGCCTGGCCACCGACGCCATCCGCAATCCGCAGAGCTTCCGCCGCGACGCCGCGCAGACCGCCGAGCCCGCGCTCGTGCGGCCGACGCTGTGGTACGCGCGCGGCGTCGGCGGCACGACGCTGCACTACACGGCCAACTACTGGCGCTTCCACCCGGTCGACTTCCAGGAGCGCAGCCTGCTCGGCGAGATTCCCGGCACGGGCTTCGCCGACTGGCCCATCACCTACTCCGAGCTCGAGCCTTACTACACCAAGGTGGACTGGGAGATCGGCGTCTCCGGCGACGCGGCCGCCAACCCGTTCGAGCCGCCGCGCACGCGGCCGTATCCCATGCCGCCGATGCCGGTGAAATCCTCGGGCGTGCTGTTCGAGCGCGGCGCGCGCAAGCTCGGCTGGCATCCCGCGCCCGCGACGCTCGCGATCAACTCCGTGCCTTTCGGCGGCCGGCCGGCCTGCGTGCACTGCGGCTTCTGCCATGGCTTCGCCTGCGAAGTGATGGCCAAGGCCTCCTCGCTCACCACCGTCATCCCGCAGGCCGAGGCCACCGGCAGGTGCGAGGTGCGCGCCGACAGCTACGTGTTTCGCATCGAGACCGACAAGCGTGGCCGCGCCAGCGGCGTGGCGTATTTCGACGCGCGCGGCCGCGAGCACTTTCAGCGCGCGCGTGCGGTGGTGGTCGCGGCGAACGGCGGCGAGACGCCGCGCCTGCTGCTCAATTCGGCGGCGCCCAAATTCCCGCATGGGCTCGCGAATTCGAGCGGCCTCGTCGGCAAGTACCTCATGTTCAACTACACGTCGCGCGCCGTCGGCGTGTTCGAGCACGAGCTCAACGAGTACAAGAGCGTGCAGGTGACGCGCATCCTGCACGATTTCTACGACTCCGACCCGAAGCGCGGCTTCTACGGCGGCGGCGGGCTGGACGCGCGCATCGGGCCGCAGCCGACCGTGTGGGCGGTGCGCGCCGCGGCGGAAGGCCCGGGCTGGGGCAAGGGCTTCAAGGAACACCTGCGCGAATTCCCACGATCGATGCAGATCAACTGCCACGCCACGTCGCTGCCGCTCGAGAGCAACAACGTCACCATCGACCCCACCTTGAAGGATGCGTGGGGCATCCCGGCGCTGCGGGTGACGTACCGGGACCATCCGGACGATCTCGCCACCGCGCGTTTCCTGCAGGACCGCGGTGCGGAAATCCTCGATGCCGCCGGCGCGGTGCGCATCGCCAAGCCGCCGGTGGCGGAGAGTAGTTTGGGCTTCCACCTGCTCGGCACCTGCCGCATGGGGAACGACCCGGCCAGCTCGGTGGTCGATCGCCATCACCGCAGCCACGACGTGCCCAACCTGTTCGTGTGCGACGGCAGCAGCCTCGTCACCTCCGGTCGCGGCCAGCCGACGATGACGATCCAGGCGCTGGCGTTTCGCGCCGGCGAGCACATCGCGCGGTTCGCAGCGCGAAACGAAATCTGAGCTGCGGGCTGCGATGCGCAAACGCCGAGGCGTCGTGTGTACCTGTCCGCCTGCGAACGGTTCCGCGCGCATTCTGAACCAGAAGAGGGATGCCGCGCGCATCCGCCGCGTGACATCATGCGCGCCATCGGGGTGCCCCTAAATTTTCTAAGGTGAGGAA
Organism: Steroidobacteraceae bacterium; assembly: GCA_044871085.1. GTDB lineage: Bacteria > Pseudomonadota > Gammaproteobacteria > Steroidobacterales > Steroidobacteraceae > CADEED01. The sequence goes on from JBIOZI010000125.1 coordinate 1,667, forward strand.
AACGAAAATGAGTCTGCCAGTTTCTTCGTTGAAAAAATCCGCGTTGCGCGCGGCGCTCACCGCCGCGCTGCTGAGCACGCCGCTGCTCGCGCAGGAGCAGCCGGCCGCGAACGACGCGGCGGACGACCAGGTCGATGAAGTCGTCGTCACCGGCACGCGCGCCGTCGGCCGCACGCGGCTCGATTCGCTCGCGCCCGTCGACGTGCTGTCACAGGAAACTCTCACCACCCAGGCCAGCACCGAGCTCGCCGAGGCGCTGTCGAACGCGGCCCCGTCGCTGAACTTCCCGCGCCCGTCCATCACCGACGGCACCGATCACATCCGGCCCGCCACGCTGCGCGGTCTCGCTCCCGACCAGACACTCGTGCTCGTGAACGGCAAGCGCCGCCACCAGTCCGCGCTCGTGAACGTCAACGGCTCGATCGGCCGCGGCTCCGCGGCGGTGGATCTCAACGCGATTCCGCTCGCCGCCATCGAGACCGTCGAAGTGCTGCGCGACGGCGCGTCCGCGCAGTACGGCTCGGATGCCATCGCCGGCGTCATCAACCTGCGCCTGCGCGATGCGCGCGAGGGCGTGAACACCAGTCTCACCTATGGCGAGTACGACACCGACGTGCAGACCGAGCGCGGCGAGCGTCACGCCAGCGACGGCGCGACCATGACCGCATCGGGCTGGATCGGCCTGCCGCTCGGCGACGAGGGCTTCCTCACGCTGTCGGCGGAGTACCGCGACCGCGATCCCACGAGCCGTGGCGACTTCGACAGCCGCGTCCCGGGCTCGCCCATCACCTCGCGCTACGGCGACGCCGACGTCACCGACAAGACCATCTACGCCAACGCGGCCGTGCCGCTGCCCAACGACTGGGAGATCTACGGCTGGGCCGGCTTCCAGAACCGCGAGGGCAACTCGGCGGCGTTTCCGCGCATCTTCAACGACGCGCGCAACGTTCCGGCTATCTACCCGAACGGCTTCCTGCCGCTCATCACCACCGACATCGACGACCTCACGGCGGCCTGGGGCCTGCGCGGCAAGTTCGGCGAGTGGGACGCGGACTTCAGCGTCGGCTATGGCCGCAACGAAATCAATTATGGCGTCGAGCACAGCCTGAACAGGTCGTACGGCGCGAACTCACAGACATCCTTCGACGCGGGCAGCCTCGAGTACGACCAGATCACGCTGAACGCCGGCGTCGTGCGCGGCTTCGACTGGGGGCTCGCCGAGCCGGTGAACGTCGCGCTGGGCATCGAGGCGCGGCGCGAGGGCTTCTCCATCGAGGCCGGCGAGCCCACCTCGTACGATCTCGGCCCGTTCGATACCCAGCCCGCCGGCGCGCAGGGCTTCCCGGGCTTCAAGCCGGAAAACGAGCTCGACAAGCATCGCACCGCGTACAGCGCGTACCTGGACGTCGAAGCGCAGGTCACGAGCGAATTCCTCGCGAGCGCCGCGGTGCGCGGCGAAGACTACTCGGACTTCGGCTCGGCCGTCACCGGCAAGCTCGCGGCGCGCTACGACTTCACCGACTCGTTCGCGCTCCGCGGCGCCGTGTCGACGGGGTTCCGCGCGCCGGGGCTGCAGCAGGAGTTCTTCACGTCGACGGCCACCAACTTCATCAACGGCGTGCCACTCGAGGTCGGCACGTTTCCCGTGACCTCCGCCACGGCCATCGTGCTCGGCGCGCAACCGCTCGACGCCGAGAAGTCGCGCAACTATTCGGTCGGCACCGTGCTGCGCTTCGGCGATTTCGAAGCGACCATCGACGCGTACCGCATCGACATTCGCGACCGCATCGTGCTGTCGGAGAACCTCAACACGGCGCAGGTGCAGGCGCTCATCGCGCCAATCGGCGCCGCGCGCTTCTTCATCAACGGCGTGGAGACGAAGACCGAGGGCATCGACGTGGTCGCGCGCTACGTGCTGCGCACGGAAGGCGCCGGCAAGTTCGACGTCATCGCCGCGGGCAACTGGAACGATACCGAGGTCGAGAAGCTGCCGTCGCTGAACGTCATCAACAACATCTGCAACGGTCAGCCCCCGGGCTGCACGCCGCCGGTGCTGTTCGGCCGCATCAACACGCTGACGTTCCAGGAAGGCACGCCCGACAGCAAGGTCTCGCTGGCCGTGGACTGGTCCATCCCCGTCGGCAGCATGAGCTTCGGCGCCAGCCTCAAGGGCACGCAGTATGGCGAGGTGGTCGAGCCCGGCCAGCCGAGCGGCCCGGAGCTCGCTGCGGGCTTTCCCGTCGATGCGCGCGACCTCGAGATCCAGGGCGACACGCTGGTGGACTTTTCGGTCAACGCGAAATTCGCCGACGGCAAATACGCCTTCACGCTCGGCGCGGACAACCTCACCGACCAGTATCCGGACCGCGTGCCGAACAATCGTGTGTTGCCCGCGGGCTCGCTGAACCTGAATGCGCAGAATGCGCTCGGGTTCTCGCGCTACTCGCCGTACGGCTTCAACGGCCGCTTCGTGTACGCGCGTCTGGGCGTCAACTGGTAGGAAGCCACGATGGCGCGGCCTCCCCGGCCGCGCCATTTGACCGGCGATTATTTGATGGACTTGGCACTCGGTGGACGGCCTTTGCCGGATGTAAAGGCCGTCTCTGCGGAATCGTGAACTGGGTGCTCCGAGCCCCGATGGAAACGCCCGGGGAATGCCCGTATCTTGGGTCCGTGGCCACTACCTATCGCATGCCCGTACTGCAAAGCCGCCGAGAGTTCTTCCGGCTGCCGTACCCGGTCACGGCCGCGGCCACGCTCAACGTCGATGGCACTAACTACAAGGTGGACGAGGTCTCCGAGCGCGGCCTGCGCCTCGTCAGCGGCGTCGGCCGCATCGCGGTCGGCGCGCGCGTGCAGGGCGTGCTCACGCTCACCGCGGGCCCGCGCTGCCTGGTGTCGGGCACGGTGCTGCGCATCGAGGATCAGAGCTTCGTGGTGAAGCTCGACAAGGGTCCTACCTGCTACGACGTGATCCGCGAGCAGCGGCACCTGGCGAAAGTGTTTCCGGAGTGGAAGCCGCAGCCGCAGTAACGTCCCGCCAAGCGGCATCGCTTGGACATCCCCGAAAGCATGAAAGCCGAGCTCGCCGCGTGGAACGGCGGCAGCGGCATCGATCTCGAGTCCTGGATCGGCTGCGAGGGCAGGTTCGCGCTCGCGGTGGGGTATGCAACCGTTTTCTGGCCCGAGTTCGAGGCGTTCGAGCGCTACGTTCTGTCCAAGGGGTTTACCGAGGATACGCTGCGTGGCTTCGAGCGAGAGCCTGGCGCGACGCGCGAGTCCGTCGAGAAGGTCATGAATCACCTGCATCTGGCGGACCTCCAGCATCGCGGATGCGCGGATGTTTCGGCCGACAAGCTCGTCGTGCTCGGCCGGATTCTCAAGGAGATCTACGAGGCGAAGCTGCGCTGGCAGTTTCCCGAGCGCCGCTTCGAAGTGTCGTTCTACCAGCCCGACGATCCGCTGCAGCTCGATGAATACCAATTGCTGTTCTGGCAGGTGTGATCGCTCATCGAGGCAGCTCATACCGCGCGCCGCGCCCCGCTCCTTCCAACACCAGGCAACCCAGCTCCACGAGTTGCGCCAGGTCGCGCTGCGCCGTCGCCGGGCTGGTCTTCGTCAGGTGCGCGTATTTCTTGTTGGTCATGCCGCCCGTGAACCCGCCGACCCCGGCCTCGAGCATGGCGTTCAACGCCTTCTTCTGCCGCTCGTTCAGCGCCTTCGAAGAATGCGCGACCCAGTAGCGCGCCTTCAGCAGCACGTTCTGCACGGTCTGCTCGCTGGCCTGCGCCGCCGCCTCGACCTGCACCAGGAACCACTCCAGCCAACGGGTGGCGTCGAGGCCGCCGCGCGACAGCTCGCCCAGCGCGTCGTAGTACTCGTCGCGCACTTTCTCGAAGCGCGCGGACATGCTGTAGAACCTCGACGAGCGCGCATCGTCCTGCACCAGCGCGCGATCGAGCAGCGCGCGGCCGACGCGGCCGTTGCCGTCTTCGAACGGATGCACGAGCTCGAACCAGGCGTGCGCCAGCCCGGCGCGCAACAGGCCGTCTAACTTCTCCGGCGGCTTGTTGAACCAGGCGAGCAGGCGCTTCATCTCGGCGGGCAGGCGCTCGGCGGGCGGCGCCTCGTAGTGCACGCGCTCGCGCCCGATGGGCCCCGAGACGATCTGCATGGGTGCCTCGCCACGCAGCGCGCCGACGCGGATTTCGTGCAGGCCGGAGCGGCCGGTGGGAAACAGCGCCGCCTGCCAGGCGCAGAGCTGCTCGAGCGTGAGCGGACGCGCGTGGCCGCGCGCCGCGTCGAGCAGCACGTCGACGAGGCCTTCCACCGAGCGGGGCGCAACGGGCAGCCCCGCGGTGGGCAGGCCGAGACGTCGCGCCAGCGAGCTGCGCACCGCGGCGGGATCCACCTTCTCGCCTTCGATGGCGCTGGTCGCCACGCCCTCGCGCGTGAACATCTCGACTTGTGCGTTCAGATCCGCGTCCTCATCGAGGAGCCGCGCCATGCCCGCGATCTCGCCCTGCGCGCGGCGGGCGGCGCCCAGCGACGCCGCAACGGCACTCAGGTCCCAGGTGAACGCGGGCCATTCGTGGTTCTGCCAGATCCAATGGTTGAGGTATTTCGGGGTCATTATCGCCTCAAGATATGAGGCGATTATAGGACCTATTCGCCTCAGAAATTGAGCTGATTGGCAGCCTCGATGACCTCATATCCAGGCCGTGAACCGGTGAACTTGGGCTGTCATCGACTCTCTGTTACCCTGCGCGCCCCTTTGGACTGGCTTGCCCGCCGCTCCTCCCACGCAAGCTACTGAATCCCATGGCAAATCGCCCCATTCGCAACATCGCCATCATCGCGCACGTCGACCACGGCAAGACCACTCTCGTCGATTGCCTGCTGCGTCAGTCCGGCACCTTCGCGGCCCACGAGAAAGTGACCGAGCGCGTCATGGATTCGAACGACATCGAAAAGGAACGTGGCATCACGATCCTCGCGAAGAACTGCGCCATCGAATACGGCGGCACGCGTATCAACATCGTCGACACGCCCGGGCACGCCGACTTCGGCGGCGAAGTGGAGCGCGTGCTGTCGATGGTCGACACGGTGCTGCTGGTGGTCGATGCAGTCGAAGGCCCGATGCCGCAGACACGATTCGTCACGCGCAAGGCGCTGGCGCTCGGCCTCAATGCCATCGTCGTCGTCAACAAGATCGATCGTCCGGGCGCGCGACCGGACTGGGTGGTCGACCAGACCTTCGAGCTGTTCGACAAGCTCGGTGCCACCGACCGCCAGCTCGACTTCCCGGTGATCTTCGCCTCGGCGCTCGAAGGCTGGGCCAGCACCGATCACACGCGCCGCGAGCCCGACATGCGCGCGATGTACGAGGCCATCCTGCACCACGTGCCCCAGCCAGCGAGCGAGCCCGATGCGCCGCTGCAGTTCCAGATCTCGACGCTCGACTACAACTCCTACGTCGGACGCATCGGCATCGGCCGCATCCGCCGCGGCACCATCAAGGCCGGCCAAACTATCCAGCTGTGGAACGGCAGCGAGGATCACGGCAACGCGAAGGTCCAGCAGGTGCTCACCTTCAAGGGCTTGACGCGCGAGTCGGTGGACGAAGCGGTGGCGGGCGACATCGTCGCGGTGACCGGCATCGAGGACGTCCACATCGGCTACACGATCTGCGACGCGGAGCATCCGGACGCCCTGCCGCCCATCGCGGTGGACGAGCCGACGCTGGTCATGAGCTTCCAGGTGAACACCTCGCCGCTCGCCGGCAAGGAAGGCAAGTTCGTCACCAGCCGCCAGATCCGCGAGCGCCTGATGCGCGAGCTCGAGAGCAACGTCGCGCTGCGCGTCGACGAGACGGCCGACGCCGACGTGTTCCGCGTCTCGGGACGCGGCGAGCTGCACCTGACCATTCTCATCGAGAACATGCGCCGCGAGGGCTACGAGCTGGCCGTCGGCAAACCGCGCGTGCTCACGAAGACCATCGACGGCGTGGTGCACGAGCCGTACGAAGCGCTCACCGTCGACATCGACGAGAACCACCAGGGTGGCGTCATGGAATCGCTGGGCCGCCGCAAGGCCGAGCTCACGGACATGTCGAACGACGGCCGCGGCCGCGTGCGCATCGAGTATCGCGTCTCGGCGCGCGGACTCATCGGCTTCCAGAGCGAGTTCATGAACGCGACGCGCGGCACCGGCCTGCAGAGCCACATCTTCGACGGCTACGCGCCGCTCGCCGGCGACATCCCGGACCGCCACAACGGCGTGCTGATCAGCAGCGAGCCCGGCCATGCCGTGGCGTACTCGCTGTTCTCGCTGCAGGAGCGCGGCCGGCTGTTCGTCTCGCACGGCGAGGCCGTGTACGAGGGCATGATCATCGGCATCCACTCGCGCGAGAACGATCTGGTCGTGAACCCCATCAAGACCAAGAAGCTCACCAACATCCGCGCCGCCGGCAAGGATGAGGCGCTGATCCTCACGCCGCCCATCGAGCTCACGCTGGAATACGCGGTCGAGTTCATCGCCGACGACGAGCTGGTGGAAGTGACGCCGAAGAGCATCCGCATCCGCAAGCGCATGCTGCTCGAGCACGAGCGCAAGCGCGCGAGCCGCGTCGACGAGGCGCTGCTGGCCTGACGATCTGGTCAGTCGTCGCCTAGTCGATTGAATAGTCGACGGTGACGACCACGCGCGCGATCTTGTTTACGGTCGACTTGTCGTACGTGCCGCCCCAGTCGCTCACGTCGCTGTCCGCGCCGGCCGGCAGGATGTAGAACGCGCCCTGCGATGCCGAGCGCATGCGCCCCACTTTCACGTCGCCGTTCTTCGCGAACTCCGCCGCGCGCACCTTCGAGTTCTGCATGGCCGCGCCGATGAGCGACATCTTCACTTCCTCGAGATTCGACACCAGGAACTGCGGCTGGCCGAAGCTCACCGGATGTCCATCCGACTTGAACTGCACCACGGCCTTGCTGGCGGCGATGATGCGCGCGATGTCGGTGGTGTTGATGACGACGCTCTGCCGCGCCACGTGCCCCACCTGCACGGAACGCATGTTGCCGTTGCGCCCTTCGACTTCCTCGAAGTTGGGGTCGGTGGATTCATTGGAGTCGGCGAGCGCGGATTTCTCGAACCCGGCCGTGCCCAGGAACCGGTCCAGCGCCGGCTTCTCGCTCCGCAGCTTCGCCAAAGCCTCGGCGATGGTCGCGCCCTGGGTCTGCAGGCTGATGGTCCATTCCGCCCGGTCGGCCTCGATGGGCTTCTCCGCCAGGCCCTTGACGGAGATGCTCTCGCGCCCGCCGCCGACTTGTTTGACGTTGTAGCCGAGCACGGCCGCCGCGATGATGAGCGCCACGGAGAAGATGACGGTACGCAACATGGAATTCACCCCGCGTTGTTAGTCAGGCGCGCGCGGCGAAAGTTCAGCGCCCTGCGTGCGCGCAACAGTAACAGCAACGCGGCGAGCGCGGCGCACAGCCACGCGAACGCGTCGCCGATGCGCGAGTAAAGAGTGCCGCCGCCGCGCACCCCGAGATCCGCGACCACGCTCACCGGCGCCAGGCGGGACGTCACCGCCTCCCCGATCACGCGTCCATAGCGGTCGCTCGCGGTGAGCCGGCCGGCGGCCGCGGCGCGCGCGATCGCGAAGCCGTTTTCGACGCCGCGCACCAGCGCCATGCGCGAGTGCAGGCGGCCGTCGCGCACGAAATCCCACGCCGGCACCAGCATCAGGTCGACACCGCGCTCACCGTACTCGCGCATCATGTCCGGGAAATCCAGGTCCTTGCAGATGGCGACGCCGCGGGTATCGCTGACGAGCGGGCCGGTGCCCGTCGTGTAGCCCAGCTCGAGACCCGGGATCAGCCGCCGCTTGAGATAGCGCGTCAGCGGCTTTCCGGGCACGAGGACCTGCGCGGAGTTCACGCGCTCGCCTCCCGGCAGCACTTCGTCGAAGCCCGCGATCACCGTGGCGCCGGAAGTGTTGGCCGCCGCGAGCAGCTCCGTGGCCGGGCCGGCCGCGCGCGCGCCGCCGAGCTGTTTCTCGGGCAACACCACGTACGCCGGGTTTTCCGCCGCGACCCGGGCGACGAGCGCGGCGAATTGCCGCGCCGCCTCGAGCGCCTCCGCTTCACCGCGGTACGCCCGCGCCTCCTGGGAGTCGAGCCCGACCAGCGCCACGCGCACCTGGGCATCGTAGGGTTGCGCGAGCCGTGCCATTCCGAAGCCGCCGGCGAGCAGCACGGGCAACGCACCGGCGATCGCCACGCGCCGCCATTGCGGCGGTCGCGCGAGCATCACCGCGACGGTCATCGGCACGAGCGCGACGCAAAACGTCAACGCCGCCATCCCGCCGACACTGGCCACCTGCAGCAGCGGCAGCAGGTCCACGAGCGCATAGCCCATTGCGCCGAAGCTGCCATCCGGCGTGAGCCGCGCAAAGGCCCACTCGGCGGTGACGAGCAGCAGTGGATAGGTGAACGGCGCGAGCGCGCCCGGCGCCGGCCTCGCGAGCCAGCGCGCCAGCAGGACCACGAGTGCGTATAGCACCGAGACGACGCCCACCCACATCAGCAGCACCACGAGCGGCAGGTCGTCATAGACGATGACGATGCCCGCCATGCTGATCGCGCGCGCCACCAGCGCGGCGACCGCCACCGTCCAGGCCCGCGGCGCGCACAGCGCGTACAGCAGCAGCGGCACCGGAGCCAGCAACGCGAGCGGCCCGACGGGGCCCATGTCGAGCGACAGCGCGAGCAAGGCGCCGGTCGCGAGCGCCGCGGGCACGCCAAACCGGGGTCTGCCACGCCAGCTCATTGCGCACCTGCCGTGGCGCGCGGGCGAAAGGCGACCAGCACGTATTCGACGTTGCGCGCTCCCAGCGCGAGAAAGGCGCCGCGCGACATCGCCATGCGGCCGGTCCGCTGCAGCATCGCGAGGCCGTGCAGCTGCGACCAGAACGCCATGGCGATCTCGAGCGCATCGCCGGCCGCGAGCACGCCCGCGGCCTGCGCGGCTTCCACACGCTCCACGACCAGCGATACGGCCGGCGATTTCCCGGCGCGGAAATCGCGCGGAAAGCGGCGTTCGACGCCGGTGCGCAGCACGAAGCAGGCGTCGAAGCGCGCCGGCTCGTCGAGCGCGAACGAAAGATAGAGACGCCCCGCCTGGCGCAGCCATTCGATGGGCTCCGCGGCGCGGATGGATTTCGCGCGCTGCTCCCAGGCGGCGAAGGCTTCGCGGCCCACGGCCTGCAGCAGCTCTTCCTTGTTCGGGAAGTGGCGGTACACCGCCATGGGCGTGATCCCCGCCGCCGCGCTCACGGCGCGCAGGCTGAAATCCGCGACTCCACCGCGTTCGAGCTCGGCGATGGCGCAGGCCATGAGACGTTGGCGGGTATTCATGTATACACTGTATACATCCGATCGCCGGGCCATGGCAACCCGAATTGCTTCGCGCTGTGGCACACTTGCCCGCCATGACCGGCATCGACCTCCAGACCGAAAACGTCGCGCGCCTCATCCAGCTCGCGCTCGGCCCGGTGTTCCTGCTCTCCGGCGTGGGCATCACGCTGAGCATGCTGACGCAGCGGCTGTCGCGCATCGTCGATCGCGCGCGTTCGCTCGAGGATCAGCGCGACCGCACGACCGAGGAGACGCGCCTCAAGCGCATCGACAAGGACCTGCGCGTCATCTGGCGCCGCACGCGCTACATCAACAGCGCCATCGCGCTGTCCACCATCTCGGCGCTCATGACCACCCTGGTCGTCACGCTGCTGTTCGCCAGCGAGTTCACGCGCATGACCGTCGGCGGCGTCATCGCCGTGATGTTCGTCGCCTCGATGGTGTGCCTGTCCACCGCGTTCCTCATGTTCCTCATCGAGGTGCGCATCGCCACGCAGACGCTGCGCATCGGATCTCACAAGCACTGACATGCGCAACCACGCCCTGCTCCCGTTCGGCCTCGCCCTGGGCCTTGCCACCGTGGCATCGGCCATCGGCCCGAGCGACCGGGAAAATCCGCCGACTTCCGCGCAGGTCATCGAGATGGCGCAGCCCGGCGACTGGCGCCGGCCCGACCCCGCGCACACGCTCTATCTGGAGCTCGCCACCGGCCGCGTCGTCATCGAGCTCGCGCCGCGCTTCGCGCCGCTGCACGTGGCGAACATCGAGGCGCTGGTCGGGGAGAAGTTCTTCGACGGCCTCGCCATCGTGCGCTCGCAGGAAAACTACGTCGTGCAGTGGGGCGACGCGGACCAGGCGCGCAAGACCGAGAACGCGCAGCGCAAGATCCCCGGCGAATTCACGCTGCCGTGGAGCAAGTCCCTGCCGTTCGTCAAACTACCCGACGCCGACGGCTTCGCGCGCGAGACCGGCTGGATCGACGGTTTCCCGGTCGGCGTGGAGCGCAAGCCCTCCGGGCAGGCATGGCTGACGCATTGCTACGGCATGATCGGCGTGGGCCGCGAAGACTGGCCGGACACGGGCAGCGGAGCGGAGCTGTACGTGGTCATCGGCCACGCGCCGCGGCACCTGGATCGCAACATCGTCGTGGTGGGCCGGGTACTGCGCGGCATGGAGCTGCTGTCGACGCTGCCGCGCGGCACCGGCGCGATGGGCTTCTACGAGCAGCCCGGGCAACGCGTGCCGCTGAAATCCCTGCGCCTGGCCGCCGAGGTTCCGGCGGCCGAGCGTACGGCGCTCGAAGTGCTGCGCACCGACACGCCACTGTTCGCGAAGTACGTCGAGTCGCGGCGCAATCGCCGCGAGGGCTGGTTCGTGACGCCCGCGGGGCACACCGAGGTGTGCTCCATCAATCCGCCGGTCCGCGACGTGAAACAGGCCGCAGATAAATAGATCTGCCGTCTTTATCTCTGCGAGAATTCGCGCATGGGTCGCATCTTCGAAGTCCGGAAACACACGATGTTCGCGCGCTGGGACCGCATGGCCAAGCAGTTCGCGCGCATCGCCAAAGACATCAACATGGCCGTCAAGGCCGGCGGCGCCGACGTCAATTCCAACCCGGCGCTGCGGCGCGCGGTGCAGAACAGCCGCAATCTCAACATGCCCAAGGACAAGGTCGAGGCCGCCATCAAGCGCGCGCTCGGCAAGGACTCGGCGAGCTACGAGCAGATCATCTACGAGGGCTACGCGCCGCACGGGGTCGCCGTCATCGTGGAAGCCGCCACCGACAACGCCACGCGCACGGTGGCGCAGGTGCGCGCCATCTTCTCGAAGGGCGGCGGCAATCTCGGCACCACCGGCAGCGTCGCGTTCCAGTTCCGCAAGATGGGCGTGTTCCGCCTGAACCCGGAAGGCATCGACCACGACGACCTCGAGCTCTATCTCATCGATCACGGCCTCGACGAAATGGGCGACAGCACCGGCGAGAAGGGCGAGCCGCAGATCGTCGCGCGCTGCGAGTTCGCGCAGTTCGGGCACATGCAGGAAGCTCTCGAGAAGCGCGGCATCCACCCCATCTCGGCCGCGCACGAATACATCTGCACCACGCCCGTCGAGCTGCCCGAGGCGCAGGCCACCGAGGTGCTCGAGATGGTCGACCTGCTCGAGCAGAACGACGACGTGCAGCACGTCTACCATTCCCTCATCTGAAGCCCGCAGACTAACCATTCATGGATGCAATCGAAGCGCTGACCACGCGCGTCTCCGCCAAGACCTACGGCGACACCGCCCCCACCAAGGAGCACCTGGCCATCATCCTGCAGGCCGCGGTGCACGCACCCGACCACGGCCGCCTGCGGCCCTGGCGGTTCATGATCATCGAGGGTTCCGAGCGCCGCAGGTTCGGCGAGCTGCTCGCGGCCTCGGCGGCGCGGCGCATACCCGGGCTCTCCGAGGGCGACCTGCAGCGCGAGCGCGACAAGGCCATGCGCGCGCCGCTCATCATCGTCGTCGCGTGCCGCATCGTGCCCGGCACGAAGGTGCCGGCCATCGAGCAGATCCTCGCGGCCGGCGCCGCCGCGCAGAACATCCTGCTGGCGCTGCACGCGCTCGGTTACGCGGCCGCGTGGAAAACCGGCGAGGCGGCGTACGACACGGAAGTGAAGAAGGCGCTGGGCTTCGCGGCCGACGATCACATCGTCGCGCTGGTCTACACCGGCGGAGGTTTCGGCGCATCGACGTCGGCGGGCAAGCCCGCCAGCGTGCAGGATGCGATGCTGGATTTTCCGCCCGCCTGAGCGTCGCGCGCTGCGCCCGATGCACGATTCACATCGGCTGCGTCTTCACCGGTCGCTGCGCTGGAACCACGCCCGCGCCGGCCAGAACAGCAGCACCAGCGCGACGCTGTTGGCGAGGTGCGGCAGCACGTGTGTCACCACGCCGGTCACGTCGTACCGGTAGAACAGACCCTCGACCACCCGGCCCGAGACGCCGATGTTCGCGAGCTCGTCGAGATAGCTGGCGAATGCAACGACCGCGCACAGCGCGACCACGATGCGCGCCCAGTTACGGCCGCGCGCGACCAGGTGGACCAGGAACCCCGGTACCGCGTACGGCAACAGCCCTGCCAGGAAGCCCACCGGCGACATCGATCCGTCGCGGATCATCCCAACTTTCTCGAACTGGCCGATGACGCCGAGGATCACACCGACGGCGAGCATGGTCAGCGCGATCGGGAGGGAAATCGGAACCGGCCCCCGCGCCGGCCGCGGCGCATCGGCAACCTGCGCACCGGGCGGGCGATACGCATCGTCGCTCACGGACTGACCCGCAGTGCCGCCGTGAACGGCTTCACGCCCAGCCCTTCGAGCACCGCGGCCGGGTAGTAAGCCACGTCGCCCTTGATGACCAGCGCGACCTTGCGGATGTCGGCGATGTTCCTGGTCGGCTCGCCGTCGACGAGGATGAGGTCGGCTCGCTTGCCTGGCGCGATGACGCCGCGGTCGTCGAGCACGCGCGCGTACTTCGCGCCATTGTAGGTGGCGACCTGCAGCGCCTGGGAGGGAGTGAGGCCGGCCTCGACGTACAGCTCGAGCTCGCGCTGCAGGGTGAAGCCCGCGATGTCGTCGGTGCCCGCGACCAGCGGCACGCCCGCGCGATACATGCGGCCGGTGAACTCGATCATCTTCGCGTACGACTTCTCGTAGCGCGCCAGCGTCTTCGCGTCGGGTATCTTCATCTGCGCCGAATAGAAGCTGCGGCGGATGTCGGGCGGCACGTGCTCGGCCACCGCGGCGAACTGCTGGGACAGCACGCCGTCGGCCTGGCGGATGAAGTTGAACGTGGCCAGCGTCCCATCGATGACGATCTTGCGCTCCGCGAGCAGCGCCAGGAAATCGCGCACGGACGGGCTGTCGAAATCCAGGTCGCCCACCTTCTCCGCGGGTAGATAGAAGCGCTCCAGCGTGCGCGTGTCGGTCTGGTCGGTGACCAGGAAGTTCAGCAGCACCTGATTGATGTGCTGGATCTCGTCGTACCCGTCCAGCACCGCGTCGCGCGCGCGCAGGAACACCGGAATGTGGCCGCTGACGCGCAGGCCCTTGGAATGCGCGTACGCCGCCGTGGCCGCCAGCGCCTCCTTGGGAAACGAGTTGTAGATCTTGATCTGCCCGTAGCCGTGCTCGTGGTACCAGTCCACGGCGTGCTTCGCCTCGTCCAGGTTCTTGACGACGAAATCGCTGCGCGAGGCGTTGGGGCTCTCGCCCTCGATGAAGCCCGCCGGCACGACGCGCGGCATCAGCAAACTACCGGCCCTCTCCTGCGCGATGATCTGCGCCATCGTCGCGTTGTCGTTGCCCATGTCGCGCACCGAGGTGACGCCGGCGCCGAGGTGCAGGCCACCATCCCAGAAGCCCACGTGCACGTGCATGTCGAACAGCCCGGGCAGCAGCACGCGGTTCGCGGCGTCGACGGTACGGCCGGCCGCGAGCGTGTTCTTCCCCACCGGCTCGACGGCGATGACGCGGCCGCCGTCGATGAGCACGTCGCTCGGGCTCCCGAGCGTGGCGCGCTCGCTGTCGAACACCCGCGCGTTGCGGATCAGCGTGGCGCCTGGGAGCGCGTGCGACAGCCGCTGGTTGAAACCCACCAGCAGCTCCTTCTCGGCCGCGTTCTGCCGCGCTTCGAGCGCCGCGCCGTTCTTCTCCCAGCCCTGCTCGACGAGCTGCGAATAGCCCGGAAAGATGTACGCGAACAGCCGCGGCGTCGCGTCCGTCGTGGCCCACACCGTGGTCGGCGAGAACCCGATGCCGGTGAATGCGATGAGCCGCACCGTGCGCTTCTGCGCGCCGTTCGCCACCTCGGCTTCCGCGAGCGTACGCGCGGTCAGCGTGCCGCCCGGGATCATCGGTAGTTTGCCGTCGGCGCGCTTGCCGAGCGCGGCGATCATCACCGAGAACGTGGCCGGCGTGCCGCCGAGCGGCGAATACAGCGCCGCGCCCTGCACCGCCTGCTCACCTTTGTCGGAGGTGGATTTCCACCGCGCCGTGTCGCCGCTGCGCGAGAAGGTCTCGTCGACCACCGAGCCGTAGGTCGACGTGCCCGCCACCCGGTAGCGCGTGAACGTGCCGTCGGCGCCCACCGTGTATTCCTCCTCGAGCTCGGGGCCGCGGCCGTTGTCTTTGAAAACGTAGTGGATGCGGTAGTGGTCGCCGTTGCGCACCACCACCTGCTGGCCGGCGCGATCCCTGCCGCTGTTCACGAACGCGAGGTAGCGCGTCGTCTCGGCGGCCTGCGAAGCGGCCGCGATGACGGTAGTGAGGAAAGTCGCAACGATCGTTCTGAACATGGGGGCTCCGGGTGGGGGACGCGCAGGCGCGCAGCATAACCCGGAGCGTGTGGGCCGCTGCGGCCGCTGGCGAGGGTTCGGGCGAGCGGATCGCTCACTTCGTCGCCTCGCCCGGCGGATCAGCTCATGGCTGGCGCGTCGCCTCGTAGAGCCGGTAAATGCCGAGCACGAGCAGGATTCCGCCCGCGACCTGCACGGCCGTCGCCGCGAGCACCACCCAGGCCGGGAGCGCACTGATGCGTGCCCGATCGTTCACGTAGTTTCCCGCGATCAGCATGGGAACCGCGAGCACCAGTAGATGGATCGCGCTGCTCTTCTTCGTTGCCGCAGACACCGGCACGCGCGCCTCGCGCTCGAGCTTCTGTGTCTTCGGTGGCTCGTACGGATCATGGGACATGAGCCCCTCCCGCACCGACTCTACACTGCCGAGCTCAACCCTGCGCCTCGAGCCGCAGCAGCTCGTCGCCTTCCTTCACCTGCTCTCCCACGCTGCACAGCACCTTCGCAACCTTGCCGGCCGCGGGCGCCGTGACGGTATGCTCCATCTTCATCGCCTCCATGACGACGAGCGGCGCGCCGCGCGCCACCGCATCGCCTTCGCGCGCCAGCACCTGAAGGATGCGGCCCGGCATGACGGCGCGCAATCCGCCGTGCGTCTCGGCGTGCGCGACCTCGGGCAGATAGGGATCGATCCACTCGAAGATGCGGTGTGCGCCGTCGAGGAACAGGTGGATCGTGGCGCCCGAGACGTATGCGTGCGCGTGGGCGGTGGCCTGGTCGACCGTGGCGATGAGCTCACCCGCCGGGCCGAGCGTGCCCGATACGACGCTCATGTCGACGTCGGCCGTCACGATCGAGCCGTTCATCCTCACCCCGACGGCGAAGGAGCGCTCCTCCCCGGCATGGCGCAGGCGCCAGCGACGCACGCCGCGCGGCGCGAGCGCCCAGCCGTCCCGCCGGTCCCAGGGAGAGCCCGAATCGGACTGGGGCTGCGACAATAGATAGGCCAGGAGCGCGAGGTCCCAGTGCAGGCGCTGCGGCGCGGCCGGCGCCGCGAACAGGTGCGCGCGCTCGCGCTCGATGAGCGCGGTATCGAGACGCGCTTCCACGAACGACGGCGCCGTCATCAGCCGACCGAGGAATTCGACGTTCGTGCGGACTCCCACCACGTGAAATTGTGCCAACGCGGCGCGCATGGCCGCGATCGCCGCGTCGCGCGTCTCACCGGACACGATGAGCTTGGCGATCATGGGGTCGTAATACGGCGTGATCTCGTCGCCCTGGCGCACGCCCGTGTCGATGCGCACCGCGGCCGATTCCGCCGGCGTCGCCAGGAACTCCAGCGTGCCGGTCGAGGGCAGGAAGTCGTGCGAGGGGTCCTCGGCATAGATTCGCGCCTCGATGGCCGCGCCGCGCAGCGCGAGCTGCTCCTGCGACAGCGGCAGCCGCTCGCCCGACGCCACGCGCAACTGCCACTCGACGAGATCGAGCCCGGTGATCATCTCCGTCACGGGATGCTCGACCTGGAGCCGGGTGTTCATCTCCATGAAATAGAATGCGCCGTCGTCGACTATGAACTCGACGGTGCCCGCACCGGCGTAGCTCACCGCGCGGGCGGCCGCCACCGCCGCCACGCCCATGGCGCGGCGGCGCTCGGGCGTCATGCCGGGCGCAGGCGCCTCCTCGATCACCTTCTGGTGACGGCGCTGCACCGAGCAATCCCGCTCGAATAGATAGACGCAGCCGCCGTGCGTGTCGCCGAACACCTGCACCTCGACGTGGCGGGCCGGCGTCAGGTATTTCTCGACCAGCACGCGCGCGTCCTTGAAACTCGACTGCGCCTCGCGCTGGCAGCTCGCGAGCGCCGCGGCGAAATCCTCGCCGCGGTCGACGCGCCGCATGCCCTTGCCGCCGCCGCCGGCCACGGCCTTGATGAGCACGGGAAAGCCGATGCGGCGCGCCTCCGACAGCAGATAGTCCGGCTCCTGGCGGTCGCCGTGATACCCGGGCGTCAGCGGCACGCCGGCGCGCTCCATCAGCGCCTTGGCCGCCGACTTCGAACCCATGGCGTCGATGGCCGCGGGGCTCGGACCCACGAACACGATGCCGGCGGCCGCGCAGGCGCGCGCGAGCTCCGCGTTCTCGGACAGGAAGCCATAGCCCGGGTGGATGGCCCCGGCACCGCTGGCCTTTGCCGCCGCGACGATGTCCGTGATGGATAGATAGCTCGCGAGCGGCGTATCGCCGGGCAGGCGCACTGCCTCGTCGCAGGCTGCGACGTGCGCGGCATCGGCGTCGGCGTCGGAATACACCGCGACGGTGCGTACTCCCATGCGCCGCGCGGTGCGCGCCACGCGGCAGGCGATCTCGCCGCGGTTGGCGATGAGCAGCTTGGCGAACATTCCTATTTGCCGGGCAACCAGGATGGCGGGCGCTTCTCGAGGAAGGCCGCGATGCCTTCGCGCCCTTCCGGCGAAACGCGCGCATCCGCGATGCACTTGGCGGTGGCCGCCAGCAGCACGTCGTCGATGGGCGCTTCAACCACGTCGGCCAGCAGCTTCTTGGTGGCGGCCAGCGCCGCGGGGCTCGACGACAGCAGCACCTGCGCGATGCGCTCCACCTCGTAGTCGAGGCCGTTCGCCTTGGTGACTTCGTGCACCAGGCCCGCATCCTTCGCCTGCGCCGCGGTGAATTTCTCCGCCGTCAGCATGTAGCGCGCGGCCTGGCGCGCGCCCATCGCGCGCACCAGGTGCGGCGAGATGGTGGCCGCGACGATGCCGAGGCGGACCTCCGACAGGCCGAAATTGACCTTCTCCGACGCGATTACGATGTCGCAGGCCGCGGCCAGCCCGACGCCGCCGCCATAGGCGTCGCCCTGCACGCGTGCGACGACCGGCTTCGAGCAGGAGTGCACCGCGTGGAACATGCGCGCGACGCGCAACGCGTCGGCGTGGTTCTCCGCGTGCGTGTAGCCGGACATGGCGCGCATGTAATTGAGATCCGCGCCCGCGCAGAACACCTCGCCGCGCGCCGCCACCACCACGACGCGGGTGTCCGCGGCCGCCTCGACCGCCGCGAAGGCGGCGGAGATCTCGGCGATGAGCGCGTCGTTGAACGCATTGCGCACCTCGGGGCGCTTGAGCCACATCCAGCGCACGGCGCCGCGCTGCTCGATCTCGAGGTGTTGGTAGTCAGTCATGGGTCACGGCGCCTCACATGCGGAAGACGCCGAAGCGCGTCTCGGGGATGGGTTCCTTCAGGCTCACGGCGAGGCCCAGCGCCAGGCAGGCGCGCGTGTCGGCCGGGTCGATAACGCCGTCGTCCCACAGCCGCGCGGTGGCGTAGTAGGGATTGCCCTGCCGCTCGTACTGCTCGCGTATGGGTAGTTTGAACGCGGCTTCCTCGTCCGCGCTCCAGGCACCGCCCTTGGCCTCGATGGCGTCGCGGCGCACCGTCGCCAGCACGTTCGCGGCCTGCTCGCCGCCCATGACGGAGATGCGCGAGTTGGGCCAGGTCCACAGGAAGCGCGGACCGTAGGCTCGTCCGCACATGCCGTAATTTCCCGCGCCGAAACTCCCGCCCACGATGACGGTGAGCTTCGGCACCTTAGCGCAGGCGACCGCGGTGACCATCTTGGCCCCGTGGCGCGCGATGCCCTCGTTCTCGTACTTCTTGCCGACCATGAAGCCGGTGATGTTCTGCAGGAACACCAGGGGCACGCGCCGCTGGCAGCACAGCTCGATGAAGTGCGCGCCCTTCTGCGCCGACTCGGAGAACAGAATGCCGTTGTTCGCGAGAATGCCGACCCGCATGCCATGGATGCGAGCGAAGCCGGTGACGAGCGTGGCGCCGAAGCGCGCCTTCCATTCGTCGAGCTCGCTGCCGTCGACTATGCGCGCGATGATCTCGCGCACATCGAAGGGCTTGCGCGGGTCCGCGGGGATGAGGCCATAGAGCTCGTCCGCCGCATACCTCGGCGGGGAAAATGGGGACATTCCTGATTTGCTAGCAAACGGGGACACACTCGCCGCAAGTCTGTCCCCGTTTGCTAGCAAATCAGGAATGTCCCCATTTCTTCCCAGGTTCGCGACGATGCGACGGGCGATGCCGAGCGCGTGCGTGTCGTTCTCGGCGAGGTGGTCCACGACGCCCGAGGTCTTCGCGTGCACCTCGCCGCCGCCGAGCTCCTCGGCGCTGACCACCTCACCGGTGGCCGCCTTCACGAGCGGCGGGCCGCCGAGAAAGATGGTGCCCTGGTTGCGCACGATGATCGATTCGTCGCTCATGGCGGGTACGTACGCGCCGCCCGCGGTGCACGAGCCCATGACCACCGCGATCTGCGGGATCGCGGCCGCCGACATGTTGGCCTGGTTGAAGAAGATGCGGCCGAAATGGTCCTGGTCCGGGAACACCTCGTCCTGGCTCGGCAGGTGCGCGCCGCCGGAATCCACCAGGTAGATGCACGGCAGTCGGTTCTCCTCCGCGATGCGCTGCGCGCGCAGATGCTTCTTGATGCTCACCGGATAATAGGTGCCGCCCTTCACGGTGGGATCGTTGCAGACCACCATGCACTCGCGCCCGGAAACGCGGCCGATGCCCGCGATGAGCCCCGCGCCCGGGCATTCGTCGCCGTACATGCCGAACGCCGCCAGCGGCGACAGCTCGAGGAACGGGGCGCCGGGGTCGAGCAGCATCTCGACGCGATCGCGGGGCAGCAATTTGCCGCGCGCCACGTGCTTGGCACGCGCGGCCTCGCCGCCGCCCAGGCCCGCCTGCGACTGGCGTTCCCGCAACTCCCCGGCCAGCGCGCGCTGCACGCGCGCATTGGCCGCGAATTCCGCGCTCTTCCTATCGACTTTGGATTCGAGGACCGGCATGATTGTCGGACAATAGTACAATCGAACATTTGAAGGCAAGCGACATGAGCCTATTCGACCGCTGCGACTTCGACTTCGGCCTCGGCGAGGAGCTCGACGAGGTGCGCAACCAGGTGCGCCGCTTCGCCCGCGAGCGCATCGCGCCGCGCGCCGAAGCCATCGACCGCGACAACGAGTTCCCCCGCGACCTGTGGCCCGAGCTCGGCGCCGCGGGCCTGTTGGGCATCACCGTGCCCGACACCTATGGCGGCGCCAATCTCGGCTACCTGGCGCACATCGTCGCCATGGAGGAGATCTCGCGCGCCTCGGGCTCCGTCGGCCTCTCCTACGGCGCGCATTCCAACCTGTGCGTGAACCAGCTCGTGCTCAACGGTACGGAGGCGCAGAAGGCGCGGTATCTACCCACGCTGGTGTCGGGCGAGCACGTCGGCGCGCTCGCGATGAGCGAGCCCGGCGCCGGTTCCGATGTCGTGGGGATGCAGCTGCGCGCGGAGCAGCGCGCCGGCGGCTACGCCCTCACCGGCCGCAAGATGTGGATCACCAACGGTCCCGATGCCGACGTCGTCGTGGTGTACGGCAAGACGGATCCGGCGGCCGGACCGCGCGGCATCTCCGCGTTCATCGTCGAGAAGGGTTACGCCGGGTACTCCACCGCGCAGAAGCTCGACAAACTCGGCATGCGCGGCTCCTCGACCAGCGAGCTCGTGTTCGAGAACTGTTTCGTGCCCGCCGAAAACCTGCTCGGGCAGCTGAACGGCGGCGTGCGCGTGCTCATGAAGGGTCTCGACTATGAGCGCGCCGTGCTGGGAGGTGGTCCGCTGGGCCTCATGGCCGCCGCGCTCGACCTCGTGCTGCCGTACATTCACGAACGCAAGCAGTTCGGCCAGCCGGTGGGCACGTTCGAGCTCATGCAGGCCAAGGTCGCGGACATGTACGCCAACCTCAACGCCGCGCGCGCGTACTCCTACGCCATCGGCCGCGCCTGCGACGCGGGACGCTGCTCGCGCCAGGATGCCGCGGCGGCCATTCTCTTCGGTGCGGATCGCGCCACCCAGATGTGCCTCGAAGCCATCCAGGCGCTGGGCGGCAACGGCTACATCAACGACTACGCGGCCGGGCGCCTGTTACGCGACGCCAAGCTCTACGAGATCGGCGCCGGCACCCAGGAAATCCGCCGCATGCTCATCGGCCGCGAGATCTACGAGACCACCGCCTGATGGCCGCGAAGCGGGCTGACAACGTTCGGCGTACGCGCCGCAATGGAAATGGCGCGGGGGCAAAAGCGGTCGCACTGCCGTTCGAGCCCATCCGCGTGGAGCCCGCGTACCGCAAGGTGGCCTCCGCCCTGCTCGAACGCATCACCGCGCGCGCCATCGGCCAGGGCGAGCGCCTGCCGGCCGAGACGGAGCTCGCGCGGCAATTCGGCGTGCATCGCGGCACCGTGCGCGAGGCATTGCGCGAGCTCGAGACCAACGGCATGTTGAAACGCGAGCGCGGCTCGAAGCTCATGATGGTCACGCGGCCGGCGCGCGGCGCCGTGGCGGCCAACGTGTCACGCGCGCTGTCGCTGGACGACGTGAGCTACCACGACGTCTGGGAGGCATTGACCGCGCTCGAGCCGCCGATCGCCACGGCCGCGGCGCGCGAGCGCAAGCCTGCGGACCTCGCGCGCCTCGCCGACATCGCCTCCCGCGAAGTCGACGTCGAGCAGACCGCCGGATTCTTCCGCGCCATCGGCGAGGCCACGCACAACCGCGTGTTCATGCTGGCGCACGAGCCGCTGTTGCAGCTTCTGGTGCCGTCGCTCGGCGCCATGATCGACAAGGTGCCGCAGGCCGCCGCGCGCATCGCGACGGCACAGAAGCGCATCGCGGCCGCCATCGAAGCGGGTGACGGCCCGCAGGCCGCCGAGTGGATGGCCAAGCACATCCGCGACTTTCGCCGCGGCTTCGAGCTGGCCCGTATCGGACTCGAGCGACGCGTGGCAGGCGGCTGAAGATTCTCCGGGACCGCCGCAAACTACGCCCGGGACGGACCGCTCGAAGCGACTGACTACTCATCTTGCTGCTCATCGTCGTGCCGCGCGCGCGCTGACCACGCCGCCGTCGATCGCGCGATACTCTAAATATTTTGCAAGAAGCGCACCAGAGCAAACCGATACTCCACGGCTTGCTGATGCTTCTTGTCGCGGTGCAGCGTGCAGGCCCCGCCCGCTCGGACCACCGGCTCGACGATGCCTAACACACAGGTGTGTATGTGACGTGGTGTCTGTGGTGTGGTGCATGTCCCGGGACCGCGAATGCGACTCGGGGCGTGCCGACGAAAGGCCGCGCAGCGCTCCAACGCTGCAGTGCATCGCGAGCTCGCACAGAAATTGATCGCGCGAAAGATTGCGACGCACCTTCAAACTACTGGCAATGCGAACACCGATTTGCCTACTATAGGTACAGGCAAGAGGTGTCGAATTCGAACCGCGAAATCAAAACGTATAGGTTTCGAGTCTCGCCGTCGATGCTCTGCTCTTGATTCGAGGTGCGGCCCGCCGCTGCAGAAGAAATTCCACACAGTCGCGGGCCAAAACTTTCTGTTGTCGATCCGCTGAGCTTCTTCGCCATGCAGCGCCCGTGCGCCGCATGCGCGATCGGACCATGTTGTTTTTGGCTCGTCCGTTTGCAGCCCGTGGCATGCATCGCGCAGCGCCAGGGATTAAAGGAGATCGCGATGGCAGAGATGATCATTCCCGGAACCTACATCGACGTGCGTGCCGAGGGTTTGATCTCGGCAGGCGGAGTGGCCACGGGCATCGTGGGCGTCATCGGCACGGCAAGCTCCGGGCCGGTCGGCGTTCCCATAACGCTGTCCGGCATGGCCGAGGCGAACGACCTGTTTGGCGTGCCGGATGATTTTTCTGTTCCGACCGACGGCAGCAATCCGCTCACCTTGACGCGCTCGCTGCAACTGGTTTACGGCAACGGCGCCTCCACGGTCATCGCAGTTCGCGTCGCGAGCCCGCGCGCCAGCGCTGCGCAATTCGCATTGAAAGACGCTTCGGACCATACGATCGCCACCTTGAAGGCGGCGACGCCGGGCACCTGGGGCAACAACATCCAGATCTCCGTCGAAGACGCCAAGGCACCGGCGCGCATCACGAACGAGCGCCAGACTTCCGGATTCGCGTCGTTGCGCTACCACAGCGTCCTGCCCAGTCCGCAGAACCGCCTGCAGGTGACACGCGGCGATACCCGTCGCGTGTTCACGTTCGACATCGTCTATAAATATGTGACGCGCGGTGAAACGGTTGCGAAGAACAGCAGCGCGACCTTCCAGCTGGCCAACGCTCCGGTCGCGCAGGTTGCCGCCATCAATTCCATCCTGGTGCTCGACAGCAACGGCAATCCCGTGAGGGCGTACGGCGCCAATCCTCCCACCGGCGTCGTGGCCGGCACGATCATCTACGACAGCAGTGCCACACCCGCACTGAACGAATTGCGCATCAATCCAGCCACCGGCGAGCTCGCGTTCGAGGCCACACAGGTGCCCGGGTCCGCGCAAAGCGTCGTCGCCACGTACGGTGTCGATCATGGCCCCCCCGCCGCTGGCGAAGTCCTGGTGACGGTCTGGAACGGCCAGCTCGACTTCCACGCGGGCGAGGGTCCGCGCGCAGTTGCCGGCGATGTGCTGGTCGCGAGCTACTCGATCGAAGCCGCCGACAGCGTGCAGATCAGCTTGACCTGGGGTCAGACCAAGGAAAGATTCACCGTCCCCGACGGCAATACGCTCGAGCTGCTCGCGCAGGCTTCCAGTCTCGTCACGGTCACGCCGAATGGGGCGTCCGGCAGCGCCAAGCCTGCCACCGGGGTGCTCTCGTACTTCGGCACCGGCAGCAATCTCGGCGGCAGCGATGGAGCCGATGCGGGCGACGATGAATACGCGGCCGGACTCGACGCACTCTCGAATCGGCTCGTGAACATCGTCGTGCTCGCGGGGCAGGATGCGAACGCCATGGGGTCGGTGCTCATCGATCACCTCAAAGCGACGGAAGACACCGACTTCGAGCGCATCGGCATCATCGGCGCACCGGGCGAAACGGTGGCTGAATTCCTCGGCCACAACGTTGCCGAAGGCCGCGTGATCCTCGCAGCACCGGGAATCAAGCAACCGGACGGCACTCTGTTGCCACCGGCATACACGGCCGCGGCAGTTGCCGGCATGATCTCATCGCTCCCGGTACAGACCAGTCTCACCAACAAGACCATCAACGTTCCCGGTATCGCGCTCGCCGCCAATCGCGGCCAGCAGACGCAGCTCATCGAACGCAACGTGCTCACGGTGATCGCGAAGCAGGGCTTCCGCGTGCTCAAGGGTGTCACCACCCAAGGTGTGGGTGAGCCCTACTCCGCGATTCCGACGCGGCGCATCGTCGACTTCGCGAAGTACGGCGTGCGCTCGGCCGCCAATCCGTACATCGGCCGCCTCAACAACTCGCGCGTACGCGCTGCGCTCAAGGCAACGCTCGACGCCTTCCTCACCGGCATGGTGCAGGACGAGGCGCTCACCGGCTATTCGCTCGATGTCACCGCGACGCGCGCTCAGGAGGTTGCCGGACAGGTGAGCGTCGTCATGACCATCCAACCCACCTTCAGCATCGACTTCATTCGCGTCGTCATGACGTTGCAATGAGCATCAGGAGTTAATCGCCATGGCGAACGATGTTTTGCGTGCAATCGATGCAGTACTGGTGCTCGGCGTCGACGACACTTCCACACCCGAAGGTCAGGCTGCCGACGCGGTGGTTTCGCAATACGACCTCTCGAACGTGGTCGGCCGGCTGACCAACGTTTCGATCGGCACCACCAGCGACGTGCAACCGTTCTACGAGATCGGCAACCGTTATCCGACGCATCTGCGGCCCGGCGTCGTACGCGTGACCGGTTCAGCCGAGCGTGCACACGTGAACGGCGCGTTGTTGCGCCTGTTGCTCGGCGATGGAGCGACGAGCCCGCCGTCGGGTCCGTCGTTCGTGCAGCCTTCGTTCAACCTGATCTCGACGTTGCGCGACCAGAACCGGGCGACGCAGTCCACCAAGGTCACCGTGTTCGGCGTGAGGTTCGACAGCTGGAACTACACCATTCCCAGCGACAAATTCGTCATGGAAGCGGTGACGTTCCAGGCGATGCGCATCGCTTACGAAGAAACCTGAGCTGGGCGAGCACGGCGGCCTGCGGTTGCCGTGCTCACTGAGTCATTGCCATGACCACAGCGCGCAACTTGCCGAGCGACACGAGCTCCGGTGCCCAGGATTCCGACGCGGCGGGACTGCTCACGCCGCAGGAATTGCTGTCCGGTAGCCTCCTCGTGCACGACGTCCTCATTCCAGACTCGGTGCTCAACCCCGGGCAGACCGGTGCGTCCGATGAGAAGCGCGTGCGGCTGCGGCCGTTGCGAGTGGCCACGCTGGCGTTGATCAGCGCCGCGGCCCGCGACGAGCCCGCGATCGTGCCGTTGCTGATGATCAAGGAATCGCTCGTCGCACCGGTGCTGTCGTTCGATCAAATCCGGCAGATGCACGCCGGGCTGGTGCAGTTTCTGGCCGCCGCCATCAACCGGATTTCCGGTCTCGAACAGGATGCAGCCGTCCGCAATGCGTCGGGCTCCGCCATCGGAGCAGCGCACGTGGAGCTCGCACGCCATTTCGGCTGGACGCCGGCGCAAGTCGCCGAGCTCACCCCCGGGCAGATCGCGGTATATCTCGCGCACATTTCCCCGGCCGGCAGGTCGCCGACCGGCGGAGGCTGAGCGTGAACGTCGCAGCATGGAATGCGGCGGCAACGCTCGCGCTGCGCCGGGCGGAGGCACTCTTCGCTACGACTTCGCTCGCTTGGTACGACGCTTTGTGCCGGATGTCGAACGACGACGCGTGCCTGAAATTCGAGCAGCTCCTGCAACATGCCTTGCAATCGCAAGCCGCGCCCGCTGATCCCGACGCACAGGGCCGGCAACCGAGTGCCCTGGCAACGGTGGCGCGGCGGCCTGCGCAAGCCGCCGCCGCACCCGCGATTGCAGAGTCCTCGTTGCCCGCAGGTTCGATCCTGCCGGCGGCGCATGCGCGGCACGAGCTCGATGTCCCGCATGCGTCGTTTGCCGGCGAGGTTTCGGTGCCGGTGCCAGCGTCGGCGCCGGGGCCGGCCGCGGCGCGAGTTTCGCGCGCGGCGCTCCAGCCCGCCCAGCTCGCAGCGCGATCAGCATCGAATCCGCCGAGCACGCCCGAGCGCAGGGCACGTACCGCCGGTCGCGTTGAGCACCCGACCACCATCGCGGATATTTCGCGCGCGGCAGCGGCGCCCAGCACCGCCCCGCTGTTGAGCCCGTTCGATCTCCCCGGCACTACGCCCACGCTCGCCGCGAGAACGGCGGCGCCGGCAATTCGCGCACCCGCTCCGTCGCGGCCGGACGCGGTCCAGTCTGCATCAGTGCGACCGTTCACACAGCCGCCCGCAAGACCTGCAGAAACAGTCGTGGCCGCGCCTGCAGAGCCACCGCCTGCGACCCGGCTCGTTGCAAGCCTTCCGGCGATCAAGCACCTGCTGCAGTCTGCGGTCGGGGAAAATCCGCGCCGTGTGGCTCCCACACCTGCCTCGACGCTGGAGCAATCGAGCGCGCCCGCGACGCCTTCGGTCGCGGTCGGTTCCGTACCGGCGCTGCGTGCGCTTCCTGAGATGGACGCGCTCGCCGAGGACATGCTCGTCGATCGCATCGCCGAGCGCCTCGATGAACGGTTGCGCGATCAGGCGTTGCGGCAGTTCGGCTTCACGGGAGGCCTGACCTGATGGCGCTCGAGCTCGCCGGTGTCGTGCTCGACAAGCTCGTCAGCATCGACGTGGCCGAAGGTGCGCGTTTCGTGCGCCATGCGGTTCCCGGCCAGGATGGCGACTACGCGCAGGCACTCGGGCGACCCAGCGTGCAGATTCACGTCTGCGGCATCTTCTTCGGCGACACGGCTACCGACAACATGCAGACCCTGCGCGGGCATCTGCTGACGCGCGAGCCCGTCGACTTCCTGTGCGAGCTCACGGGCCAGGGATATTTCTCGCAGGTGCTGGTAGATAGGCTCGACGTGCGCCAGCGCGCCGGCCGTCCCGACGAATTCGATTTCGAATGCCAGCTCACGGAATTCGTGCCGCCACCGCCGCCGCCGGCCACCGATCCGTTCGGCGGCATCGATGCGGGCCTGCTCGATGAAGCCGCGTCGCTGATGGACGACGTGCAGAACGCGCTCTCGGAGGTTGCCGGCCTCGCCGACCTGCTGTCCGGCGCCGCGGACTTCGGCAATCCGACGACGCGCCTGCCCGGCATGCTGGACGCGTTCAGCGGCGCCGCCGCCGGCTCGGGCGACACTCTCGCCGCCATCGGTGATCTGCTGTGAGCGGCGCGACGGCGAGCCTGCCCAACCTGCAGCCGGCGCTCGATGCGGCCACCAATGCACAAACCGGGCTTTCGTCCTTCATGCAGGTGGCGGGATCGCTTGGCAGCGACGATGCCTCGTCACCATTGCATGCCGTGCGGCAGGCCATCGGCGGCGTTCAAGGCTCGCTGCAGATCGACTTGAGCGGGCTTTCGCAGCGCCTGCCGCAAGCCATCACCACCATCGAGAACGCGCTGCCGGCGGATGCGCTGCGCTTCGTCGAGAACCTCAATGACGGCTATCAGGAGCTGTCCGATTTCCTGACCAACGGTCCGCTGGTCAAACAGATCGCGGCGGGCAACAGCCTCGAGCAGACGGCGCTCGCGATCGTCGAGACGGTGCTGAGCCAGTTCGCCGGCCGGCTCACGGAGCTCGGCAGCTCGCTCATCGATGCGGACACGCTGAGCAAGGTCACGGCCGCGCTCACGACCATCGAGCAGCTGGCCGGGGGCCAGCCGCCCGCGGCCGGAGACCTGGTCAAGTTCCTCGCCAACCAGCTCGTCGGCGTCGAGCACGACCTGCTGCAGGCGGCGAATACACAGCTCACGTCCGCGCTGCAGTTCCTCGAGCCGCTCTCGGCGCCGGCGCTCGAAGCTCGCATCGGCAACGTGCGCGACGCCGTCGCGAGCGCCTTCGAACAAATCGATGCGGCGATCGAAAATTTCGATCCCAGCGACGCGGCAGCCTATCCAGCGCTCGAGGCGCTGCTGCAAACCTGGGCCGACGCCGTCACCGCGGCGTTCGACGTCATCGCGGCGGCGTGCGATGCGCTCGCATCGGTCGTCGGCGCCCCGGCATGGGACTCCCTGTTCAACGGCTACACGACCGCGCTCACGGCGATTCCGCTCGCGGACGTGCCCACGGTCGATGACGCCATCGACGCGGTCGCGGCCGTCATCGAGTCCCTGCTGTCGCGCCTGCGCATGAACCTTTCGCCGGAGGAGCTCGCGCAGCAGATCGAGGGCGTCGCGGCCACGCTGCACGAGCTATTCGCCCAGTCGCCGCTGCCGCAGGTGCGGCAGTCGCTCATCGACTTCATCGAGCGCATCCGCGGTGCCATCGAGTCGGTGCCGACCGAAGAGGTACAGCAGGCCGTGAGCGGCATGCTGCAGCGGATCAAGCAGGAGCTCGATGGCCTGCACATCGACCAGGTGCGCACCCAGATCGCCGCTGGCTTTCAAACCGCGCACGATTTCATCGACGAGAACATCGGCGACGACCTGCTCGGCGGCGTCAGCGACGTGCTCGACGGCGCACTCGAGCAGTTCGATCAGATTCCCATCGCCGACATCGGCCAGGCGCTGGCTCAAGTGGTGCAGCAGGCCGGCGAGTTGATCCAGCAGTTGGCGGGAGAGCTCTCCTCCGCGCTCGATGACCTCCGGTCGCTGCTGTCGCAGCTCGATGGCGTCGACTTCCGGCCGCTCGCCGACGAAGTGATCGAAGAAATCGACGCGCTCAAGGCCAAGCTCGCGGCGATCCAGCCCAACGCGCTTTCGGACGTCGAGAAGATCGCCATCCAGGCCGGGCTCTCCATCCTGCGCGCGCTCGATCTCGAAGGCATGATCGAAGGCGAGCTCAAGCTCGGCTTCGCCGCCATCGATCGCGAGCTCACTCAGGTCGTGCAAGCCGTGCTCGATGCCTGGAATCATTTCCGCGACCGCATCGTCGGCTTCGACGGCGGCGCCATCGCCGGCCCCGTCAATGCGTTGCTGGATCAAGTGAGCAACGCGGTGAACGGCGTCAACGGCTCGCTGGTGCTCGCCCCGCTCGACAGCCTCGTCGAACAACTCGTCGCCGAGGCCGACAAGTTGTCGCCGGGCGCGTTGCTCGAGCCGCTCAAGGCGCCGTATGCGCAGATGATGGCGACCATCAACCGCGCCAATCCCGACGTCTGGGTGGAACCGCTGCGACTGCTGCACGCCGAGATCGACCGGCTGGTGAACCTGATCGACATCACTCCCCTGCTCGACACGCTCGAGGAAAAAGAGCGCGATCTGTTCCGCCAGGCGCGAGAAGGGCTGGCCGCCGCGCTCGACTCCGTGCACCTGCCGGCGCCGCTCGACGGCTTCCTCGACACCATGAAGGCGTTGTTGCTCGGGCTTTCCGACGCGGTGTTCGCGGATCCGGACGTCGCCTTGCGCGAGTTCAACGTCACGCTCGGCTCGACCGTGAAACCGAGCACGCTGTTCGCACCGCTCGACGCCGCGTTCGATCGGCTGCTGGCGGCCATCGACCAGTTGCCGGCCGGTGACGTGCTGTCGGTGCTCGAATCGCTGCGCCAGGGGCTGGGGCTCGTGTTGCCGGCACTGAATCCCGCCGGCGTCATGCGCACGCTGCGCGATGCCCAGAGCCGGTTGGACACCCTCAAGCCCGGCGCGCTCTCGGGCGTCATCGAGCTGCCGGCGCTGCGCGAATCCCTGGAAGCGCGGCTCGATCTCGAAGCGGGCCACGACGCCGCCAAGGTTTCGCTGCGCGCGCGCTTCGACCTGGTGTTGCAACCGCTCGCGCTCGACGTGCCGCAATCGAGCCTGCAGCAGCTCGACGCCAGCGTGCGCAATCTGTCCGACGCCTTGCGACGGCGCATCAACGGTCTCGATGCGAGCGGCGCGCAGGCCGCATACACGCAGCTCGATGCGCAGCTCACCCGGCTGCTGCCGGCATTCCTGCGCCAGTCGCAGCCGCTGACGGCGAATGACGTGCACGCCTCGCTCGCGACGCTGCGCCCCTCGACCAAGGCGCGTCGCATCGATCTCGCCGTCGACCGCTTCCTCGCCGATCTCGCGCCATTGCAGAGCGGGCTCGACTCCGCGGTGAACGGCTTCTTCGGCGAGATCCGTGAGGCGACGCTGCTGCTGCACCCGGCTTCGCTCAAGGACGCCGTGAGCAGTGTCTACACGACGCTGCGCGAGAAGCTCGACGTGCTCGATCCCGACGAGCTCGCGGCCGAGCTGCGCACGTCCATCTGGGACCCGCTCATCGATCCGCTCAAGGCCATCGATCCGGCCGCCATCCAGGTGCAGCTCGATGCCCTCTACCAGCAGCTCATCGACAAGCTCGCCGCGAGCCTGCACGGGCTGATCGCGCAGCTCGAGCAGGCCATCGACGTCTTCCTCGGCAAGGTGCGCGCGGCACTCAAGCTGGTCCTGGATGCCTTGCGCGTGCAGCTCGAGGCCATCCTGGCGGATGTGACCGCATTGTTGGGCCAGGTCGACCAGCTCATCGTGAACGATCTGCTCGGGCGGCTGCTCACGTTGCTCGCCAATCTTCAAGTGAGCTTCGATCGCGAGCTCGACCGCGTGCGCAATGAATTCGACGCCATGCTGGACGCGATCCCGCTCGGCTCCTCCGCTTCCGCGACGGCGTCCATCTGATGGACGCGCTGCAACGACTGCGGGCATTCGACGCCGCGCGCCGCGAGGGCCGCGAGTTCCGCACCGACGCGGGGCTGC
The DNA here is from genome assembly GCA_044871085.1 of Steroidobacteraceae bacterium. Classification (GTDB taxonomy): domain Bacteria; phylum Pseudomonadota; class Gammaproteobacteria; order Steroidobacterales; family Steroidobacteraceae; genus CADEED01. Next base: position 32,215 of record JBIOZI010000125.1, read on the forward strand.
TGACCGAGGTGCAAGAGGCCGCGTCGCTCAGCCGCTACGATTGGAAGGCGGGCGAGCTCGTCGCCATCGTCGAGCCCGACGGCACCCGTTTCGAATATCGCCATGGCGAGGACGGCCGCCTGCTCGCGGTCGATCGCAACGGCACGGCCTGGGCCAGCTATGCCTACGATGACGCCGGCCGCCTGACGTCCGCGCGGCGCGTCGAAGGTCGCATGGATCACGACTACGACGCGGCGGGCAGGCTCATTCGCACGCGCCGCGGGGCGGCGGGGCCCTGGCTCTATCGCTGGGCGAATGGACGGGTTAGCGAAGCTCGTTCGGATCGCGAGTCGACCGCGTTCGAATACGACGCCGGCGGCCGCCTCACCGGGCTCGTGCAGCGCGTCGACGGCGTCACGCTCTCGGTACGAACCGAATTCGACGCTACCGGCCGCATTGCGCGCATCGACTTCCCCGAGTGGCGGCAGCAGATCGGCTTCTCCTGGGACGAGCGCGGCCGCGCCAGCGCGCTCGCCTGGAACGGCGAGGAAATCTTCCAGCTCGGCAGCGATGACGCGACGCGCCTGGCCTGGAACCAAGGTCCGGACGGCGTGCGCGCGCGGACCTGGCACGAAGCGCCTTCCGGCCGCCCTCTGCGCCAGCAGTGGCTGCGCGACGGCGGCGCCATCCACACGATCGAGCTCGCGCGGGATGCCGCGTTCCGATTGAGCCGCGAAGGTGAGCGCCGGTATTCGTATGACGTCCTCGGCCGCCTCACCGAGTCCAGCGATCCGACTCGAACCTGGCGGTATCACTACGACGCCGCCGACAACGTCACCGCCGCCGACGACGCGCATGCGATGCAATTGGATGCGAGTGGCCGCGTGCGCATCGTGCGCACGCCCACCGCCGAGCGGGTCTATCGCTACGACGACGCCGGCGATCTCGAGTCGGTGGTCATCGACGGCGAGTGCGTGGCGCGGTTCACCTACGATCACAAGGGGCGACTGGTCGCGAAGCAGGGCCGCGGCGGAACCGAGCGCTATCTATACGGCGCGGATGACGGCCTGCTGGCGGTGGCCGATGCCAAGGGCCAGCCGCTGTACATCGTCCTGCGGCTGCCGACGGGCATCGTCGGGCTCATCGATTTTCGCGCCGCCGCTCGCGGGGAAGTCCGCTGCCTGCACCTGGACAGCTCCGGGAATCTGATCTTCAGCGGCGCCGCCGACGGAAACCGGATCGGCCCGCTGGCGTACGATCCCTTCGGCCTGCCGCTCGCCCCTCCGCCGGGCGCGATGCCTATCTACCGCGGCCGGTTCTGGCAGGGCGACGTCGGCCTCTATCGCGTCGGTTGCCGCTGGTACGACCCGCAGCTGCGCCGCTTCCTGACGGCCGACACGTACACCGGCGCTCCCGACGACGCCCGGCTCGTGAGCCCGTTCGTCAACGCCGCCGGGCAACGGCCTGCGCGCCACAGCGTGCTCGCGGGATGGCTGCGTGAGCCGCGACTGCGTAATCGATTCGCCTACTGCGCCAACGATCCGGTGAACCGCTTCGATCCCGACGGTCACTGGAGCTTCGGCGGCGTGCTGCTGTCGTTGTTGGGAGTCCTCTGGACGTTGCCCAACACGGCCATCGGTCTCGCCATCGAGGTGACCTGCCTGATCGGCGAGGTGGTGCGCTGGCTCGTGTATGCCGTGACCATCGGCAACGTGAGCTGGCAGACGCCGGGGTTCGGTGCCGCCGCCTCCGGCCGGCTCGATGCCTTCGCCCTCGTGTTCAAGGGCGGCTGGTTCGGCTCGCTGCTCCAGGGCACGCACGCGCTCGCCATGACGTTCGGCAACGTCTTCTTCGTGAACGATCGCTATCAGGAGGACGAGAGCTGGAAGGCGCTGCCCGATCCGGTGTTTCCGCCTTCGGACCGCGGCTCGACGAGCGTGCCGAAAGCGGACGCGCTCTACGAGCACGAGCTGCGCCACGTCAATCAATACGGCTGGTTCGGTCCGTTCTATCTGCTCGGCCTGCCGCTCTTCGGCGTGTACGAATGGGATCTGATCCTGCATGGCGGCTACTGGACGGCGAAGCTCGAGCAGGATGCGCGCGATCATGGAGGCTTCTGAGTGACCGCGCTCAGCCCACGCTTTTCGTTCACCGCGGGCAGTTTGAAGTCCGACAGCGAGGCCGCCGCAGGCGCGCCGTCGCGTTTCGTCGTCGAGCGCAGTCTCGATGTCGCCCTCGATGGCCTGCGCGTGTTGCTCGGTGCGAGCAGCGGCATCGCGGTCGGCGACGACGTGCAACTCGATCTCGGTGACGAAGACGGCCTCGAGCGCGTCTTCACCGGAACCGTCGCCGAGATCAGGCCGCGGCTCGGCAGTTGCCAGGTGTCGTGCGTGGGCACGATGCTGTCGCTGGTCGAATTGCGCGTCTCCTCTTTCTATCAGAGCCAGAGCGCCGGTGACGTCGCGCGCGATCTCATCGGCCAGGCGGCGCTCGACAGCGGCACCATCGAAGACGGCGTCACGCTGTCGCGCTACGCGGTCGAACGCCGGCTCGGCGCGCACACCCAATTGCGGCGACTGGCCGAGCGGCTGGGTTTTTCGTTGTTCTCCGCGCGCGACGGCAAGGTGCACTTCCGTGGCGTGGGCCGGGCCGCATCGCTCGGCACGGGCGGCGGTCTCGGCGGACTCGGCGGTCTCGCGGATGCCGCGAGCGCGGCCGCCGGTGCGTTGGGTCTGGGTGGGGGCGGCGGCAATCTGGAATACGGCGCGCATCTGCTCGAAGCCGCCGGACGGCTGCAGCCCGCATTCGCGAGAACGGTGCTGGTGGGCGGTGAGAGCCCGATGTCCGGACAGGGCGAAGACAAGAGCTTCTGGCTCACCGCCATCGATACCGACTACGAGGACTCTTCCGGCAGCGGCGATGAAATACTGGTCACCGACAGCGCCGCCCGTACCAAGGACATGGCCGGACGATTCGCCGCAGGCTATGCCACGACCTTCGGACGCCGCGCGGCGACGATCAAGCTCACGACTCTCGGCATGCCGACGCTCGAGCTCGGCGACTCGCTCGGCGCGAGCGGCGCGCCCGAATCCGGGATCAACGCCAGCGGCACGATCACCGCCCTGCGCCACCGCTTCGGCGCGCGCGACGGGTTCGTCACCGAGATCACGATCGCCACGGAGCCGCAGCCATGAGCGAGCTCCTCGATCTCGTGCGGCGCGCCGTGCGCGAGGAATTGGCCCTGCATCGCGGCCCGCAGCTCGCGACGGTCACCGCATTGGTGGCCCACGAAAGCGACGACGACACCGCCAACTACGAAGCGGACGTGCGCCTGAAGCACGACGGGCTCGAATTGCCCAAGGTGCCCATCGCCGTGACGCACATCGGTCTCGCCGCGCCGCCGCGCGTGGGCGACCTGGTGCTGGTGGATTTCCTCGACCACGACATCCAACAGCCGCTCATC
>JBIOZI010000126.1:0-8441 GCA_044871085.1 Steroidobacteraceae bacterium
TTGGGCAGCGCGATCGTGCCGGCCTACACCCGGGGCCCGGCGTGCCTCGCGCAGAGCGTCGCCTCGCTCGCCGACGCCGCCCCCGGCCGGTTCGCCTTCGGCATCGGCACCTCGTCGAACGTGATCGTCGAGCGTTGGAACGGCGTGCCGTTCGTCGAGCCATACAAGAAGGTGCGCGACATGGTGCGGTTCCTGCGCGACGCGTTCTCCGGGGAGAAGGTGACCAAGGCCTACGACACGTTCGAGATTCAGGGCTTCCGGCTCGGCGTGCATCCCGAACAGACGCCGCCGATCCTGGTCGCCGCGCTGCGCGAAGGCATGCTGCGCCTCGCCGCTCGCGAAGCGGACGGAGCGATCATCAACTGGTTGGGCGCTGACGACGTTCCGAAGGTGACATCGGTGATCGCCGAGGCGGCAGGTGGCGAACAGCGCGAGGAGGTGGCGCGCATCTTCGTGTGCCCCAGCGAGAACACCGACGTCGTGCGCGCCGGCGCCCGCTATGCGATCGCGGCCTATATGAACGTGCCGGTGTACGCCGCCTTCCAGGAGTGGATCGGCCGCGGTGAGCTGCTCACCGACATGTGGGCGGCGTGGAAGGCAGGTGATCGCAAGGCGGCCCTGTCAGCGATACCAGACGAGGTGGTGGACGACCTCGTCGTGCACGGGTCGCCGGCCGAGTGCCGGGCGCGAATTCAGCGCTACTTCGACAACGGGGTGACGACGAGCAGCCTGGCGATCCTGCCGCTCGACCCGGACCTTAGGACGTGATCCCAGCCCAGGCCCAGCTTCATGCGCTTGGCCAGCCCGCCCAGCAGCACCATGAGCCCGTCGATATCGGCCACGGACACCACCGCGCCGGCGTCGAAGGCGGCGATCGATTGCGCCGACACCATGGCCCGCCCCGCATCGTCCAGCCGAGACCAATCGCCGACCGCGCAGAACGAATCCGCTTCCTGGAAGAAGTACGCCGGCGCGCCGTCTTCGTTGGTTCCGAGCCCCAGATAGACCAGGGTCTGGATCTTCGGCAGGTTGACGCCCGGTTCGTAGTACCACACGCAGAAATAGCCCGTGCCATGCACGAGCTCGCGACACCACTCGGCGTTCAGTACCTGCGTCGTGCGGTCGATCTCCATGCCCTCACCCCGCCAGCATCACGGCCTCGGCGTGCTCGAGCGCCTCGGGCGTGCCGTAGATCACCACGATGTCGCCGTCCTCGAATTCCATCTCGCCCGCCGGCTCGCGCCCGAGCATGCCCTGGCGCCGGATGCCGGTGAACGCCACCTGCGCGCCCGCGCGCCGCACTTCGTCGACGCACCTGCCGATGCACCACGAGCCCGGTGGCAGCACCACCGAGCGCACCTGCTCGGCGAACTCGGCGTCGTTGCCGGAGCCGTCGCCGCGCGCGATGACGTTGCGGAGCATTTCGTAGCGGTTGCCGCGCAGCTCGGCCACCGCGCGCATCACCGTCGCCGGCGGCACCTGCAGTGACATCAGCACGTGCGATGCCAGCATGAGACTGGCCTCGAACGCCTCGGGCACCACTTCCGTCGCGCCGGCGGACTTGAGCTCGAGCAGCCGCGAGTCGTCGGGCGTGCGCACCAGCACCGGCACGTCGCCGCGCAGGCGGCGCAGCGCGCGCAGGATGGCGAGCGAGGTGCGCGTGTCGGAGAACGAGATCACCACCGCATTGGCATTCTTGAGACCGACCTCCTCGAGCACCTGTTCGTCCGCGGAATCGCCGTACACCACGGGGAAGCCCATCTGCCGCGCGTTGCGCACGCGCTGCGCGTCGAGATCGATGGCGATGTACTCGAACCCCTGTGCCTCGAGCACGCGCCCGACGTTCTGGCCGACGCGGCCGAAGCCGCAGAGGATGACGTGCTCGCGCCGCGCCACGGCCTGCGTCACCGCGTCCTCGCGCTCCACCGCCGTCCTGGGCGGCCCGCGCTCGCCCAGCAGCAGGCGCGCCACGCGTTTGTTGTTCGCGAGGATGACGGGCGCCAGCACCATGCCGAGCACGACGGCGACGATCAGCGGCTGGGCGATGACCGGATCGATGGCATCGTTCTGCAGCAGCAGGGTCAGCAGCGCGATGCCGAACTCGCCGCCGACCGCCAGCGTGACACCGGTGCGGATGGCCTTGAAGTTGGAGTCCACGAACAGGCGGGTGGCCGCGGCCGCGATGCACGCCTTGATGAGCACCATGGCGGCCAGCAGCGCGAGCACCAGCCCGAACTCGCGCCACAGGGCGTCGAAGTCGAGCAGCATGCCCACCGAGATGAAGAACAGGCCTAACAAGATGTCGCGGAACGGCCGGATGACGCTCTCGACCTGGTGGCTGTATTCCGTCTCGGCCAGCATCATGCCGGCCAGGAACGCACCGAGCGCCATCGACAGGCCGGCGAGCTGCGAGGCCCAGGCCGATGCGAGCGCCACCAGCAGCACCGCCAGCGTGAACAGCTCGCGCAGCCGGCTGTTCGCGATCACATAGAGCAGCGGCCGCAGCAGCCAGCGGCCGGCCGCGAGCACCACGAGCACGGCCGCCGTACCCGCGGCCACCAGTTTCACGGCACCTTCGATGCTGAACGCCTCGCCGGCGGGATTCAGCGCGACGGCCAGCGCGAGGAACGGAACCACCGCGATGTCCTGGAACAGCACTACGCTGAACGCCAGTCGCCCGTGCGTGCGGTTGAGCTCGGCTCGCTCGGTGAGCTGCTGCACGATGAGCACGGTGGAGCTCATCGCCACCACTCCGCCGATGACGATGCTCTGTGCCCACGGCAGCCCGAACAGGCGCGCGAACACCGCCACCACCGCCGCGGTGCCGAAGACCTGCAGTGACCCGAGGCCGAACACCTCGCGGCGCAGCGCCACCATGCGCGGCCAGGAGAACTCCAGGCCCAGCGTGAACAGCAGGAAGACCACGCCGAGCTCGGCCAGCAGGTGCGTGGTGCCCGATTCGGGGAACACCCCGAGCGCGTGCGGGCCGAGCGCGAGACCTACCGTCACGTAGCCGAGGATGGACGGCAGGCCGAGCCGGCGCGCCAGCGTCACGACGAACACCGAGGCCGCTAACAGGACGAGGATGAGGGGCAGTGGCGATTCGAACATTCTCCATGGAAGTTAGCAGCGCGGTGCCGGGTAAGGAAGCGGCATGTCACAGGATGCGTCGCGCACCCGTCTTGGTGCATGCACCGCACCGCGGCGTCGAGAGGTTCGTTCCGTGAGCTCCAGATCATCCACACAATTCGTAGTCGTCGCCGACCGCGACACCGGGCCGCAGGGCGAAGCGGCACCCCGCCGCGCAGAGCTCGTCGCGTCGTGGCAATTGCATCGTCTATGGCTCGCTGTGAGCGAACGCGGCCGCGTGCGCGCCGCAGATGGGGATTGGCCCCAAAGCTTGAAAAAGTGCCGAACCTCATCGACGTCTCGAGATGAACATCTCGAATGAATGAGGTCCGGCACGTTTTCAGGCTTCGGGGCCATTCCCCATTTTCGCCCTCAGGCGAGTTTGAGGTTCTTGAACATGCCGGGCTGGTAGCTGCCGGCCGGCGTGCGGAACGCGATGTTCAGCCGGTTCCAGCCGTTGATCGCGATGACGGCCAGCGTGAGCTTCGCCAGCTCGGCGTCCGAGAACTGCGCGCGCACCCGCTGGTAGACGTCATCGGGCACGTGGCCCTCGCCGATGCGCGTCACCGCCTCGGTCCATTCCAGCGCCGCGCGCTCGCGCTCCGTATACAGGTGCGCGGCCTCGTGCCAGGCGTCCAGTAGATAGAGGCGCTGCTCGGCTTCGCCGGCGGCGCGGGCGTCCTTCGAGTGCATGTCGAGGCAGTACGCGCAGCCGTTGATCTGCGAGGCGCGCATCTTCACGAGCTCGAGCAGCGGATGCTCGAGGCCGGATTCGTTGACGACGGCCTGCAGCCCGAACAGGGCCTGCGGCACCGCGGGTGCGGCTTTGAGCCAATCGAGACGGGTATTCATGACTTCTCCTGAATCGTTGAGTGACATCTCCCAGACGATCCGGCGCGCGCGGCTGTGACCGCCCGCGAACGTCAGGCGCGGCCGCTCAATGCGAATCCGCGCAGCTTGTCGGGGTTCAGGATGCTGTAGACGCCGAGGATGCGGTGTCCGTCGGTGACGATGCTGATGACGGAAATCATGTGACCATCGAAGAACGCCGCGAGGCCGGGCTCGCCGTTCACGACGACGTCCCGGAACTCCACCTGCGAGAGGTGGCGGTGGAAGACGCCCGTGGCGAAGCGCGCCACGTGCTCGGCGCCGTGAATCACCTTCTTCGCGGCCTTGGTCTTGCCGCCGCCGTCCGACGTCCAGGTGGCATCGGCCGACAGGACGTCGAGCAGGGCCTTCTGGTCCTGCGTGGCCACGGCGCGCACCAGCTCGTGTAAAAGGTGCGTGCGGGCCTGCGCGCTCACCTGCACGCGTGGCTGATCCTCGCGCACGCGCCTGCGCGCGCGGCTGACGATCTGGCGGCAGGCGGCCTCGCTCTTGCCGAGGATCTGCGCGATGTCGCCGTAGCCGGAATCGAACAGCTCGTGCAGCAGGAATGCCGCGCGCTCCTCTGGCGCCAGTCGCTCGAGCACCGCGAGGAAGGCGACGGACAAGTCCGACGCGAGCTCCGCCGCGTGGTCGGGCGGCGGCGCCGCTTCGAGGGTGATGGGCTCGGGCAGCCATGGCCCGACGTAGTGTTCGCGCTCGGCGCGCAGCTGGCGCAGGCGGTCGATGCACAGGCGCGTCGTCGCCGTCACCAGCCATGCCTCGGGCGCGCGGATGTCATCCGTGCCGGCGCGGTCCCAGCGCAGCCACGCCTCCTGCACGACGTCCTCCGCATCGGCCCGCGAGCCCAGCATGCGGTAGGCGATGCCGTGCAGACGGCCGCGATGCTGCTCGAAAGCCTCGACGCGGCGTGCGGCGGCTGAAGGTGCGGGGTCCATGGGTATCAGACGAACCAGGCGATGTGTTTGTGACCGCCTGCCGCGCCCCGGGTTCTGCCGGCAAAAGGGGACAGATCTATTTTCGGCAAAATAGATCTGTCCCCTTTATTCCGTCTTCCGTTGTTCGGAGGCGCCGGCCCGGGCGAATGAGCTCCGCGAAGGGCGTGCCCGCAAAGAGCTGAGTGGAGGCGGCGCATTGCCGGTCGCACGACACCAAGCCGTCATCTGGTCAGCTATCGGCCGTGCGGCGCCGCGCTGCGCCGCTCTTCAGCGAATCAGCCAATCAGCGAATCAGCCAATCAGCGGACGGCGTTTCTGAATCTCGTCTTGCCAATCATTATCAGCGCCGCCGGAACGACACTCATTGCGGGCGCGACTTTCGCGGAGCTCATTCCCCGCGGGTCATCCCCACCCCATCGAGCCTGTCCCCGTTTGCTAGGAAACGAGGAATGTCCCCATTACAGGAAGACGGTGGTGTCGTAGCGCTCGAAGTTCTGCAGCGCGCGCCGGTAGGCGTTGTAGACCATGCGCTCGGCGGTCTTGTCGGCGCGCGGCGCGAGCACCATGCGCAGCACGACGTCGTCCGCCGGCCGCGCGGGGTCGTCACCCAGGTACTGCTCGATGAGCTTCGTGATGCGGTTGCACATCTCGTTGGTGAAGCGCAGATGCGCGGCGTCGTGCACCGCTTCCTGCGAAGCACCGTAGGTGCTGCGCGCCTCGGTGGTGAGCTCGGCGAGAAAGCTCGCCAGGAGCCGCGCCTTGTCCTGCATGCCGAGCTCGCTGAAGTACACGATTTCGGATTGAAGGTTCATCCGTGCAGCCTCAGGCGGCCGGGAAGAAGTCGATGGGCTTGCTGACGGTCAGCGGCTCGACGTCCGCCGCCTTGAAGCGGATCAGGCGCACGCGCGCCACGATCTTCTTCTCGAGCTCGGGGTCGTTGAGCTCGCTCGACACCACGCGGCACATGGTGATCTCGCCCGTCGGCGCGATCGTGAACTCGAGCACCAGCTTGCCCTGCAGCTCGGGCTGATCGCGCAGCGCGCGCCCGTAGAGCGCGTACAGCGCGCCCTTGTTGCGGTCGAAGACGATCTCCACTTCCTCGCGCGCGCGCGAGGACTTGCCGCTCGAGCCCGTGCGCTGCACGCGGCCGCCGGCGTTCGGATCGAGACCCGAGCCGTGTTGGACCTGCGTCGAGGTGTGCGTGCCGATCTGGCCCGCGCCGCCACCGAAGCCACGCGCCATGTTCGCGGTGTTGATGCCACCCGATGCGCGCCCGGCCTGCGAGGTGATGAGGTTGCGCTCCGAGCGCGCGTCCTCGACCGGCGCCTTCATCTGCGGATCTTTCAGATCGAGATTCTGGTCACGCAGCTCCGCGAGCTCGTCGGCCAGCGCGAGCATGCCCTGGTTGCGCACGTTCGGCTTCGGCTTCTCGACCGGCTTCTGCTGCTCCGGCTTGGGCTTCTCGGGCTCGGGTTTCTTCTCGGGCTCCGGCGGCGGCGGCGGTGGCGGCGGCTTCGGCCGCTCGACGATGAGCTGCACCACGCGCTCCGGCAGGTCGGACACCTTCGACTTCTCGCGCTTCGGCATCGGCAGCAGCCAGATGATGATGGCGAGCACCGTGGAGATGATGAGCAGGATGCGCAGCAGCTTCTTGAAGCGCTGCTCGCTCTCCTCCGATGCCGCCCAGGGCAGCTCGAAGCGGCGAAAATAGGGCGCGAGGCCGAGACTCATGCGCCAGCCCCCGCTTCCACCTCGCGCTGGATGACGGCCAGCGACACCTTGCCGAAGTCCGCGGCGGTGGCCGTGGCCATCACGCGCTTGAGCACGGTGAACGGCGTGCCCTTGTCACCCATGATGGTGACTTCGCGCTCGGCGAGGTCCTCCTGCGCGGCGTTGCGCAGGCTCGTATCGTTCTGTTCCTTCAGCGCGAGGCGCAGCGGCTCGATGATGAGCGCGGCATTCGCATTGTTGACGTCCGCCACCTTCGCGACGCTGCGGCCGTTCACGAGCAGGTCTTCGGTGGTCACCATGACCACCACCGTCTCGCGCGGCTTGAGCTCCGCGATGGACTGCGGAATCGTGATGTTCTTGGTGTTCGGCAGGATTTCCACGTCCGAGCTGTGCAGCAGCAGGAACACCACCAGCATCGTCAGCATGTCGATGAACGGCACCAGCGCCATGTGGCTGCCGTGGTGGCCGCGCTGGCGGTGCTTCTTGATGCGATAGGGTGTCACTTCGCACCGCCCGCGCCGGCGCCCGTGAGCGGCGCGTCACCGACCGAGATGTCGGGGAACAACTCGACGTTCTGGATGCCCGCGCCCACGACGTTCTGCCACACGCGCGTGTTGTCCATGGTCTGGACCAGCACGTCATAGGGGATGTTCGGCTCGAGCAGCACGCTCGCCGCCAGGGTGTCCGGGTACTTGCTCTTCACGAACTGCAGGAATTCCGACAAGCCCTTGTAGTCGTATTCGCCCGCCTTCTTCGGCAGCGTGCGCAGCACGCCCGAGTTGCGGTCCGCGATCTCGACCAGGTTCTGCCGCACGATGATCTCGAGATTGAGCCCTTTCGGAAGCTCCGGCACCGAGGAGTTGGGCGCCGGGAGATTCAGCTCGAGAATGTTCGTGTTGGAGAACACCGCCGTGAACAGCAGGAAGAACACCAGGATGACCATCATGTCGATCATCGGCACGATGTTCAGGTCGTTGCGGCCCTTGTACTTCGCGTGATTGCGAATCGCGCGGACTGCAAGCTTGGATGCGGCCATCTTCGGTTCCTCTGCTGGTTGCTAGGCGAACGGACGACTAGCTATCAGGCAGGTCGGGGCTGCGGGGCGCGCGGCTGCATGCCGCCCTGCGGCGCGGCGGGCGCCGGCTCCGAGAAGCGCTCGGTGATCGAGTTGAGGAACTTCACCACCGCGATCTCGAGGCTGTCGATGAGCGAGGTGGTCTTCGCCTCGAGGAACATGTGCGACAGCAGCAGCGTGATCGCGACGAACAGGCCCATGGCCGTGTTGTTCATGGCCTCGGAGATGGCGGCCGCGAGCAGCGAAGCCTTCTCGGCCGGGTTCGCCTGCGACACCGCGCCGAACGCGTGGATGAGCGCGACGATGGTGCCGAGCAATCCGATGAGCATGCCGATGTTGGCCAGCGCCGACAGATAGTGCGTGCGCTTCTCGAGCCGCGGCACGATCTCGAGCAGGCTCTCTTCCATGGCCTGCTGGATGTCGTCGCGGCGGCGCGCGGTCGACAGGCGCGCCAGGCCGTACTTCAGCACCGTGCCGATCTGCGCGCTCGAGTTGTTGGCGAGCGTGATGGCCTGCTTGAAGTTGCCGGCGCCCAGGTGCGGGGCGACGTCGTCCCACAGGCTGCGGTTCTTGATGGTCTCCTTCGTCAGGTAGAACCAGCGCTCGGCGGCAATGGCCACACCGACGACGAAGATGATGACGAGCGGGTACAGGAAGAACCCGCCGTCCTGGAAAAACTTGAT
>JBIOZI010000127.1:0-2334 GCA_044871085.1 Steroidobacteraceae bacterium
CCCCTGCTTCGATCATGTTGCCGCCTTGAGGTCGTTGATCTTCAGGTCGAGGATCTGGGCCACGCCATCCGGGCCGGCGGCGTCTGGCGACAGCGTCGCGCGCGATGCCTCGTATTCCTTCAGCGCACCGGCGCGATCGCCCTTGGCGAGCAACACGTCACCGCGCGTATCGGCGATGCGCGGAGCGAACTCGCCGCTGTCGTCCACCTTGAGCGTGGCCAGGGCTTCGTCGTACTTGCCTTGAGCGGCCTGCACGCGGGCCAGGCGCAGCCGGGCGACCATCTGGAGTTCGTCGTCGTTGGCGCTGTCCATCACGGACTTGAGACCGGCGGCGGCCTTGTCGAGTTCATTCGCTTCGACCTGAACGCGCGCGGCGATCAGGGTTCCGAGCGAGGCGTACGGCGTCCAGGCGTATTCGCGGTTCAGCTGGTCGAGCAGCGTCATGCCGCGGGCCTTGTCGTTGCGCGTGAACGCGTCGACCAATTCCTCGTAACGCGCGGAGGCCGTCTCGGCCTGCGCATTGCGGCGTTCCTCGTACCAACGGAAGGCACCGAGGCCCCCGGCGCCGATCGCGATGCCCGCGATGATCCAGATTCCATTCGTCTTGAGCCAACCCTTGGCTCGTTCCATTTGTTCGGCTTCGCTGTATTCGCTCACGTCGATCTCCTCAAAAACTCTTCGACCCGCGCGGTGAGTTCCGCGACGGGGTGTTCGGTCTGCGTGCCTTCGGCTCCGCGCAATGGCTTCAGCGCGATGACCCCTCGCGCCAGCTCGTCATCCCCCACGATCAGTGCCAGCCGCGCTCCCGACTCGTCGGCGCGGCGGAACTGTGTCTTGAACTTGGCCGATCCGCAATGGACCACGACGCCGCGACCGGGCATGGCGTCGCGCAGGCGTTCCGCCAGGCCTAACGCGGCCCGCTGGGCGGCATCACCCTGCGCCATGACGAACACGTCGGGCGCCTGGGCCACTGGTACTTGCCCCGACAGCCGAACAAGTTCCACGACGCGCTCCACGCCCATGGCAAAGCCGATCGCCGGGGTCGGTTCGCCGCCCATTTGCGCGATGAGACCGTCGTAGCGGCCGCCCGAGCAGACGGCATCCTGGCTGCCGAGGGCGTCGGTGATCCACTCGAAGACGGTGCGCGAGTAGTAGTCGAGTCCGCGCACCAGGCGCGGGTTGACGGTGTACGGGATGCCGAGCGCGTCCAGGCCCGCCTTCAGCTCGGCGAAATGCGCCTGTGATTCCGGGTCGAGGTGTTCGGTGAGCACGGGCGCATTGCCGACGATCGCCTGGGTCGGCGGATGTTTGCTGTCGAGGATGCGCAGCGGATTGCCTTCGAGGCGGCGCTTGCCATCTTCGTCCAGCGCATCGATGTGCGCGCGGAAATAGTCCTGCAGCAGCGCGCGGTACGCCTTGCGCGACTCGGGGGTGCCCAGCGAGTTGATCTGCAGCTTCACGCGCGTGATGCCTAACAACTTCCAGAGGCGTGCGGTGAGCGCGATGATTTCGACATCGACGTCGGGCCCGGCGAAGCCGATGGCCTCGAGATCCACCTGGTTGAACTGGCGGAATCGCCCCTTCTGCGGCTTCTCGTGCCGGACCATGGGGCCCTGGCACCACAGCTTCAGGCGCGCGCCGCGCAGCAGGCCGTTGGATATGGCGGCGCGCACGATGCCGGCCGTTGCCTCGGGACGCAGCGTGAGACTGTCGCCACCCTGGTCCGTGAAGGTGTACATCTCCTTCTCGACCACGTCGGTGAATTCACCGATCGCGCGCTTGAACAGCTCCGTGTGCTCGACGACGGGCACGCGGATTTCTTCGTAGCCATACGCGTCCATGACGGCGCGGGCGCAGCGTTCGACGTGCTGCCAGATGCCGATGTCGGCGGCGAGGACGTCTTTCATGCCGGTGACCGGCTGGATATTGCGGCTCATTATTCTTTTCTGGTTAACGGGCGCGCGAGAGCGAGCCACTTCGATTCACGACGAAACGCGCGCCTTCCCCATCGCTGGCGCCGGAGGGAATTTCGCGCGCCTGGCCGTCGACTTCGACGGTGACGCCGGCCGCATTGCCGAGCACCACGCGCAACGGACCCCGACCACTCACGGTCTGCACGCTACCCGCGCTCGCCACGTCGTAGAACAGCTTCTTGCCCTGCGAGTCGTAGACCTCGATCCAGCTGTCATTCGTCAGGTCGAGTTTCAATCGCGTTTCACGGACGGGCGCCTCTTCCTTCTTCGGCTGCGCGGCGGCCGTACCTTCGACCGCCGCCGTCGCGGGCACCTTGTCTGATGCCAACGGCGTGCTCGAAGCCATCACGACGGGCGTTGC
>JBIOZI010000128.1:0-5121 GCA_044871085.1 Steroidobacteraceae bacterium
GGCGTATTTGAACCTGTTTTTCTATAAGAAGCACGACAAAGGCGGGTATTTTGTGGTATGGGAGTAGTCTGGGCTATTGGTCGGAGATTTATGCGCAGGATTTAGGTCGCTGCGAGCGTAGGCACGATGAGCCCGAACGGCCCGCCCGGCACGACCGCCGGGCGGGCCGCAGATGCCTGCCGCACCGGTGGTCTGAATGAGCCGTCAACGGCGCGCATCGACACCTGGCTCCTTCAATCGCAGGGCGCACTTTTCGCCCACGCGTTCGATTCGAAATCCAGGTTCCTGGGCTCGCCGGTCGGCGCGGATGGCGCGGCCGGAATTCCGTACGTATTGGCAGGAAATTCATTGGCGGAGTCGGGAATTTCGGCCGACACCACTTCGATGCGCACATCGTCCACCCAAAGCTGGCCGGATCCGATGAGACCGACCCCGTAGGTGACGACGCGCGCCTGGTCGGGCACGTCCAGCTCCACGTGCGCCGTATCCCACTCGAGGTCTTTCAACAGGCGTTGATGGTCGTCGAGCCCGTTTTTACGATGCTCGGCATCGTCGGGCACCGAGTCCTGTTTGTTGTCGACGTGATTTCCCTCTGTGTCGTAGGCGCTGATCCACAGGGTTGCTCCACGCGTCACATCCTGGGTGCGCAGGTCCACGGAGAGCCCGACGCGCTTGCCTCTGAATGGCGTTGCATCCACGGTCTGACCTATCCCTCCGACTCTCGCGGGTTCGCGCATGGAAGAAATCGTGGCGCTGGTCTCGCCATTGGTCCGGTAGTTGTGATCGAGCGCGAAGCTGTAATCCTGGTCCAACCATTCCGTATTGTTCCAGCAGGTGATCGCGGTTTCGGGGCGGGCCTTCCCGGGAGGGGGGGTGGGCGCGCGCGGCGGCTGATCCGTCTTCTCGGAAGAGGGCCTCACTTCCGTGGATTTACTCGTTGCGGAGCCATCGGCGACCTTCGCGCCGGGTTTCCGAACCGCGACCTGTGCCGCACCGGCCGCGTCTTGGCGCGTTCCGTGGGAAAGGGCGTCGCCGGTGGGTCGCGGCCAGAAGAGGACGATCACCAGCGCCAGCGCCAGCGCGATCGCCAGGATTGCCAGCAGTGTTCCCCGACGATGCTTCGTCGTGGATCCGGAGGTGTACGCGCGCGGCATCCTTGCTCCGAGCGCGGTTCCCCGGCTTTAGTTCCTGCCCGGCCTGCCGCGGCGCGGCACTAACTAGCCCGCCGCTCTCAGCGCCGGTCGTTTTCCTGCCGGCGCTGATGATTGTTGTCGTTGTCCCGCTGGGGCTGCTTGTCGGGCTGTCGTGGCTCGGCACGCTCGGGCTTCGGGGCCTGCTGGGGCGCGGGCCGCTGTTCCACTTCGCGCTGCTGCCGCACTGCCCGCTCCTCTTGCTGTCGCTGCGCGTGCTGTTCGCGTTGCTGTTGTTCGGCCTGTCTCACCTGCATCTGCCGACCCTGCTGCTCGCGTTCCTGCCGCTGGTGCTCCTGCTGCTGTTGGCGTTGCTGCTGTTCGCGCTGCTGCTGTTCACGCTGCTGCTGGTCTGCCTGCCGTTCCTGCAATTGATGCACCTGCTGCTCGCGTACCTGCCGGTCGCGCGTGTCGTCGTCCACGCGCGGTTGATAGGCGCGCGGCGGGCGGTCCGTTCGCTGCCGGATGCTGGGCGTATCGCGCCTGTCACGCGTATCGCGCACGTTGCCCTCGACCGGCGCAGCGTTGCGATTCTCATCGAGCTGCGCGCGCGCATCTGCACGATTGTCGGGACGGTTGTCAGGCACGGTGCGGTTCGGCGTGTCGCGGCGATCGCCGCGCTCCTGCGGTCGATCCGGCCGGCGTTCGACCCTGGGCTCGATCTGCCCGACGTTGCGCGCGAAGTGCGCGGCGGAAGGAGGCGGGCTGCGCCTCACTACCACCTGGCGGCTCGCGACGGTCTGCGGCGGCGGGCGCACCCGGGCGCGTGCCGCGACTTCACCCAGCCGGCTCTCGCGCACCGGCGCGATGTCCGGCGTACGCGCGACCACGCCGGTGCGCGTGAGCTCCCGGTCGTCGAAGCGGACGCGATTGCCACCGACTCGCGCTGCCGACGTGAACGTGGTCCGCGTCACCACCGTCACCGCGCTGCGATTGCGATAGTGGACGTTGCGCGCCCGATTCTCGTACGCATCGCGAATCAGCACGCGGTCCACGAGCGTGTTGGTGGTATTGACGCGCTCCCAGTAGCGCGGGCTGTAGCGCCGCGCGGGCACGTAGATCTCACGCGGTCCGAGCGGGAACCAGCCGACCGGGCGACCGGTGGAGATCGTGAGGCCGATGCCCGGCTCCACCCAGCCGACGAGCGCCGGCGCGTACACCGCGCGCACGTGCCTCGGCCCGGGCACCCAGCACCAGCGATCGCGGACGTGCGCCCATCTGCCGTAGTGGAAGGGCGCGTAGCCCCAGGGCGCATCGTCGATCCAGGTCCAGCCCCAGGGCCGCACCCAGACCCAGCGCCCGTAGCGGTACGGCGACCAGTCCACGGCGACGGATCGCGGCGTCCAGACGTATCCGTACTCGACATCCGAGCTCCACGTGCCGTGGTCGTCGAGGTCTTCGTAGCCCGTCACATCGGGTGCCACGTACTGCGATTGCGACTGCGACGCACGCAGGTCGCGCCGCTCGCGCTCGAGACTCCATTCGTCGAATTCGTCGGTGCGCCCCAGCGAGCCGAACTGCGGAGCGAGGTTTTCCCAGCCCGTGAACGTGGCGCTCTGTTGGGCGTGCACGATGGCGGTTCGCGAGCCGACGCTCGCTTCGGCCTCACCTTCGCGCACGCGCACGACGGTGGTGTCGTTCGAATCGTTCACTTCGACGCGGTAGGTGCCGGGACGCAGCAGCGACAGCGCGAGATTCGGCGTGTCGATCTCGATGTGGTCATCGGCGTCGACTGTGCGCACCGAGACGTTGATGACGCCCGCGGTGACGCGCATCTGGATCGTGTCGTCGTCGACGTTGAGGAACGAGAAGCCGGTTTCCCCGTCGAGCCGCACGGCGGCCGGGCCCACCTGGATCTCCGCGCGGGCGTTGCGATCCGTCCAGAGCTTGTCGTCGGTGGTGAGGGGGCGGTTGAGGATCGCATCGGCCCATTCCTCTTCGCCGGCCGGCTGCAGGGAAACCTCGCCCTGCAGGTAGCTCAGGCGCCCGGCGCGATCCGGGGGGTCGGCATCGGGCGGAGCGCTGTCCTGCGCGCGCGCCAACCCGGCGGCGAGCAGCAGTGAAAGTGCCGCGATTCCTCCCCAGCTGAATGACGACGTTTTCATGTGCGTGAGCCTTTTCGAAGTGTGCTCGGTTGAATCATCAGGCAAATGTTGCCGGTTTTCGTTCGGGGACTGTCGGCAGGCGATGACGCAGGGATGCGGCGCACGCGAAGCCCTCGAACCTGCGCTCAATCTAACCCGCATAGAATGAACGCCCGCATAACGGCCAAAAACGCATGCGCGCCTTCGATTTCAACTCCGCCATCGTCCGGATGCCCGGCAGAAACGTCGTCAACGGCCTGCGGGCCCATGCCGGTCCCGCGCCCGGGCTCGAGGCCGTCGTGGCCGAGCATACGGCCTATGTGGCCGCGCTGCGGGCCGCCGGCGTTCAGGTAACCGTGCTTGCGGCCCTGGAGCAGTTTCCGGATTCGATCTTCGTCGAGGACCCCGCGTTGGTGTTCACACAGGCCGCGGTGGTGCTGCGGCCGGGCGCGCCCAGCCGCATGGGCGAGGCGCAGGAGCTGGCCGCCACGCTCGGCGCGAGATTCCCCACCGTTTTGCGAATGAGCGAAGGCCATGCCGACGGCGGCGATGTGCTGGTCACGCCCGGGCGCATTTTCATCGGCCTCTCCGCGCGAACGAACGCCGTCGGTGCCGGCGCCTTGCAGAGTGTGCTGGAGTCGCTCGGGCTCACCAGCAAGGTGGTGACGGTGCCGCGCGGCACCTTGCACCTGAAGTCGGACTGCTCGCTGGTGGACGAGGAGACGGTGCTCGCGACCGGCGCGCTCGCGCGCTCCGGGTTGCTGGATGGGTTCCGCGTGCTCGTGGTGCCGGAAGAGGAGCGCGGCGCTGCGAATGCACTGCGGATCAACGACATGCTGTTCACCAGCGCGGGCTGCCCGCGCACGCTGGAGATGCTCATGCGCCACGGGGCGAACGTGTTGCCGCTGCCGGTATCCGAGATCGCCAAGCTCGATGCGGGCCTCTCGTGCATGTCACTGCGCTGGTTCGACGAGGCGGCCCGGGGGGATCGCGAACTCCGAGCGCCAGAACCCGTGACGCCCTAGCTACCGTGCATCTTGCGGGGTATCCGCGCCGGGTGCCCGGGTCCGCCCGCTGGTGGGTTTTTCCTACGCGCCATCGTGTGATCGAACCACGGCACAATAGTCCGCTCGATACTTGAAGCGCTTCGGCCACCTGCTACGGTAGCCTCATGCGAAAAACCGAAGTCATCGTCGTAGGCGGCGGGCTGAACGGTCTCACGGCCGCGGCGCTGCTGGCGCACCACGGCGTGCGCTGCGTGGTGGTGGAGCGGCACGCGGCCACGTCCATCCAATACAAGTTCGCGGGAATCTCTCCGCGCAGCATGGAGATATTCCGCACGCTCGGGCTCGAAGCGGAGATCCGCGCAAAGCGCACGGGCGATCAGCAGGGCGGTGGCCTCGCACGCGGGAAGAACCTGGCGGATCCGAACCTGCAATGGAACGACGCCGCGTGGCCCGATGCGGCGCCGTTCAGTCCCACGCAGCCCGCCACTTGCGACCAGCACGTGCTCGAGCCCATTCTGAAGGCGCGGGCCGAGGCGCTCGGCGCCGAGGTGCGCTTGAACACGGAGTTTCTGTCGCTCACCCAGGATGCGAGCGGCGTCGTCGCGCGCGTGCGTTCGCGCGCCACCGGCGCCGCCGAATCGATCGAAGCCGCCTGGCTCATCGCGGCGGACGGCGCCGGCGGCGGCATCCGCGAGTCGTTAGGCGTAGGCCGCAGCGGCCCCGGCGTGCTGCAGCACTGGATGAACATCATCTTCGACACCGACCTGCCGCCGGTGCTCCAGGGACGCCGGTTCACGTCCTGCTTCGTCACCGACATCAACGCCACCTTCACGCCGCGAG
>JBIOZI010000129.1:0-5010 GCA_044871085.1 Steroidobacteraceae bacterium
CGCCCTCGGGTTTGGGCGTGCGCGTGACGCCCTGCAAGTCGAACAGGAAGCGCATGAAATCCGCGGGCGACACCGGCTCGATCTCCGCGCGCAGTGTCTTGATGGTGTAGCGGTGGATGCGCGCCAGCAGCCGCCGCTCGCACCACTCGAGCGTGGCATCGCCCTGCTGCACGGCCTCCGGGGCGCCGGCCTCTTCGGTGAACCGCCCGCGCAGCACGAAGCCTTCGCTCTCGAGCTCCACCAGGGCGATGCCGATGTCGGAAGCGGCCAGCAGCAGCGATTCCGCGAGATCCAGCGCCGTCACCGGCCCGAGCGCCTGCAGGCGATTGCGCACGAGATCGGGGATGGCGGACTCGCGGGTCCACGTGCGCGCGGCGAGCCCGGCGGGCGGCGCGATGTCCGGTGACAGGGTCGATTCCGGGTAGATAGCCCGCACCATGGGCAGGCATTCCGCGCACACCCAGAACGTGCGCCCGCCGGTGGTCAGCCGCGTCGCGCGGCGCGCCGCGATGAGCTCATCGAGGAAGCGGGTCCACCCGGCGCCGGCTCCTTCCTGCTCGGTGATCACGCCGTGTGAATTGAGCGCGTCGTGCAGCTCGTCGGCATTGGTCGCCTCGGGCCAGGCCTCGGCGCGCACCTGGGAGATGGCCGCCGGGTCGAGCCTGCCCATGTCGCCGGCGGTTTCCGGGTCGAGCCAGCGGCGCTGCGACACCGCGTTCGTGCGGCGCTCTTCGAGCGGCGCGTCGTCGAGAAACGCGTAGGGACGCGCGGTGAGGATTTCCGCGGCCAGCGGCGAGGGAGTGGGCAGATCGCGCGCCACCACTTTGATGTCGCCGGCTTCCAGGCCGCGCAGCACGCGCTTCAATCCCTCGACGTCCATGGCCTCGTGAAGACAGTCGGCCAGGGTCTGTTTGACCAGCGGGTGATCGGGGATCTCGCGCGGGCCGGACAGGTTCTCCGCGCAGGCGATCTGGTCGGGAAAGACCACCGCGATGAGGTCCTCGGACGCCATGCGCTGGATCTGCGGCGGCGTACGCTTGCCGCCGGAGCTGCGACGGATGGCGAGCGAGATGCTCGCGTTCCAGCGCCAGCGCGCGGTGAACATCGGCGAATCGAGCATCGCCTGGATGAGCGTGTCCTCGACCGTCTTGCTGTTGAGAAAGCGCGCGACGCTCTCGAGCTCGAAGCTGTGGGTCTCGCCCAGCGACAGCACGATGGCGTCCTCGGTGGCCGCGGCCTGCAGCTCGAAGTTGAACGTCCGGCAGAACTTCTTGCGCAGCGACAGACCGAAGGCGCGATTGACGCGCGCGCCGAACGGCGCGTGGATGATGAGCTGCATGCCGCCCGATTCGTCGAAGAACCGTTCGAACACCAGCGTGTCGAGCGTGGGTAGTTTGCCCAGCACCGCCTTGGCGGCCGCCAGGTATTCGACCAGCTGCTGCGCGGCGGGTCTCGGCAACGCATGGCGCGCTTCGACGGTTTCGATGGCGGCACCCACCGTGGCGGCGGTCACTTCCGGCAGCAGTGCTTCGATGTCCGCCCGCAGCCGCGAGACGGAGGCCGACAGCTCGTTGGTGCGCGCGGGCGCCTCGCCGAGCCAGAACGGGATGGAGGGTGGCTGGCCCTTGGCGTCCTCGACGCGAACCCGGCCGGCCTCGACGCGCAGGATGCGGTAGGAGGTGTTGCCGAGCTGGAAGACGTCGCCCGCGAGGCTTTCGATGGCGAAGTCCTCGTTGAGCGTGCCGACGAGAATGCCCGCGGGCTCGAGGATCACCGAGTAATCCGCGTTGTCGGGGATGGCGCCGCCGCAGGTGATGGCCGTGAGCCGCGCGCCCTTGCGTGGGCGCAGCACTTTGTTGACGGCGTCGCGGTGCAGGTAGGTGCCGCGCCGGCCGCGCTTGGTGCTGATGCCGTCGGACAGCATGCGCACGACTGCGTCGAAGTCCGCGCGCGGCAAGTTGCGATAGGGATACGCGCGGGTCATGAGCGCGAACAGCTCGTCCTCGCCGTATTCGCGCGCCGCGACCTCGGCGACGATCTGCTGCGACAACACGTCGAGCGGATGCTCGGGGATGTGCAGGCGGTCGAGCTCGCCGCGGCGCACGGAATCGAGCAGCGCGATGCAGTCCACCAGCTCGTCGCGGCTCGCGGGAAAGATGCGCCCTTTCGGAATGCCATTGACCGAGTGATTGGCGCGGCCGACGCGCTGCAGGAACACCGAGATGCTGCGCGGCGTGCCGAGCTGGCACACGAGCTCCACGTCGCCGATGTCGATGCCGAGCTCGAGCGAAGCCGTGGCGACCATGACCTTGAGCTGGCCTGCCTTCAGTCGTTGCTCGGCGTCGAAGCGCGTCTCCTTGGAGAGCGAACCGTGGTGCGCGGCGACCGCGGTATCACCGAGGCGCTCTGCGAGGTGGCGCGACACGCGCTCCACCATGCGCCGCGTGTTCGCGAACAACAGCGTCGTGTGGTGCTGGCGGATCAGCTCGGCCAACTGGTCGTAGACCGCGCCCCAGATTTCACCCGACATCACCGCCTCGAGCGGCGCCGGCGGCATGACGATGCCGAGGTCACGCTCGCGGATGTGGCCGGTGTTGACGATGGTGGTGGAGGTGGTACCGGGACGGGAAAATGGGGACATTCCCGATTTGCTAGCAAAAGGGGACGGGCCTCCCGGTGACGAAACACCGAGTGGCAGCGACGCCTGACGAGGCCTGTCCCCTTTTGCTAGCAAATCAGGAATGTCCCCATTTTCCCTTCGCGGCAGCACGTCGCCTCCGACTCCCACCAGCAGTTGCGCCACCTCCTCGATGGGCTTCTGCGTCGCCGACAGGCCGATGCGCTGCACCGGCTGCGCCGCATTCGCGGCCAGCCGCTCGAGCGTGAGCGCGAGATGCGCGCCGCGCTTGGTCTGCGCTACGGCGTGGATCTCGTCGACGATCACCGTGCGCACGCTCGCCAGCATCTCGCGTCCCGACGCGCTGGTGAGGAGTAGATAGAGTGATTCGGGGGTGGTGACGAGGATGTGCGGCGGCGTCCGGCGCATCATGGCGCGCTCGCTCTGCGACGTGTCGCCGGTGCGCACCTGGGCGCGGATCTGCGGCACGAGCGCGCCGCTGTTCATGAGCTGCGCGCCGATGCCCGCGAGCGGCGCGTCGAGATTGCGCTGGATGTCGTTCGACAGCGCCTTCAGCGGCGACACGTACACCACCCGGGTGACGTCGCGCAGCCGGCCGGCGGCCGCCTCGCACACCAGCGAATCGATGGCGGCCAGGAATGCCGCCAGGGTCTTGCCCGAGCCGGTCGGCGCGGCGATCAGCGCGTGGTTGCCGCTCGCAATGGCCGGCCATGCGTCGAGCTGCGCCTTGGTGGCGCCGTCGGGAAAGGCGCCGTCGAACCACGCCCGCACGGCGGGATGAAACTGGGGAAACGGCATGACGGCACCTTATATTCGGGCGGCACACCCGTCCATCCAGTGTCCGGCGGCACGGGCCACTGGATCGGCTACGTCGATCCGCGCCGGACTTCGCCCATTGCGCGCGTGATCAATTCCGCCTTGTCGCGCACCAGATTCGCCGACTGGCCGAGCTCGAGCAGCGTCTTGAGGTCGCACAGGACGATGCTGAAGCCCTCCACCGTGTTCGTGGCCTGCTCGAGCAGGGACTGGTCATCGAAGCCGCCGCAGGTGACGGCCACGCGCGTGCCCAGGTCGCCGAGCGCCTCGAAACGCAGGTCCACCTCCACGCCGCCGCCCCAGCGAAACGCCAGATGCCGGCCCACGTCGAATGCGGTGACACTCACCGTTTCCGACGCGCCGGGCACCATGAATTCCCACCTCACGGTTGCGCCCGCGGCCAGCGGCCCGCTGGCGTCGCGCAGCCAGAACCGGCGCAGGGTCTGCGGGTCGGTGAATGCGTCGAATACGGTGCGCGGCGGCCGCCGAATGAGCATGCTCGCGCGGACCTTTTTTTCACTCATGGCGTCTCCCGGATGGCGGTGATCGCCGATTTTCGGAATAGTAGGCCGTCCATGGGATGGGAGGATGGCCTGTTTGACGGTCGGACCAGATCAGCACATCGGCCGCGCGTACGCCGCGCAGCCACGGATTCCCTAGCCGCATGGACACTGTCAGGACGATCGTACTGCCGCCGGCCGAGCTTTCCGCTTCGCAGTGGAACGACGTTTGGGAGCTCACGAGCGAGCTCTACGACGTGGAGCGCGGGTACGCGGAAGCCGAGCTGCGCCGGCGGCAGCGCCTGGCGCTGTTCGTCATGAACGGCGCGCTGCTCGGCATGGCGTCCATCGACGTGTACCCGGCGCGCTTCCGCGGCCGCCGCCTCATGGTGATCAACACCTCGCACGTGCTGCTGCGCGAGAACTGGCGCGGGCGCAATCTCCTCCAGAAGCTCGGCTTCCGCACTTTCATCGAGACGCGCCTGCGGCATCCGTTCCGCCCTATCTACTGGTTCTTCGACTCGTTCAGCTACAAGAGCTACCTGCTGTTGCCGCGCAATTTCCGGCGCTACTGGCCGCGCTACGACGAGCCGACGCCGGAGGATCGCGTCGCGCTGATGGATCAACTCGCCTCGGAGATGTATGGCCCGGCATGGCGTCCGGCCCGCGGAGTCGCCGTGCGCTCCGGGCAGAAGCGCCTGAAGACGAGCACGGCGCCGCTGGTGCTGACAGCCGACGCGGACCCGAACCTGCAGTTCTTCGCGCGTGCCAATCCCGGCCACGCGGAGGGCGACATGCTCATCTGCCTGTGCCCGCTCACGCTCGAGAACTGGCTGGCGCTCATGCGCAAAGCCCTGCGACGCAGCGCGCAGCGCCGGGCGCGCTGAACGCGCATTGACGGGGGCCGCGACTCGCGCGAGTCTCACGTGATGGACCTGCGTCATGACGACATCGAGATGCTCATCCGGCTGTTGACGGCGGTCGGCGCCGGGGCGTTGATCGGCTACGAGCGATCGTTCCACGGCCGGCCCGCGGGCCTGCGCACGCACGTGCTCG
>JBIOZI010000130.1:0-5274 GCA_044871085.1 Steroidobacteraceae bacterium
AGAAAAACGACCAGGACGGTGTCATGGCCATGGTCGACAAGCGCGAGTTCACGCTCATCGCCGGTCCCGGCGAAACGGTGACCAGCGTGGACGCCTTCCGCGCCTTCATGACGCGCAACTTCCAGCAATGGCGGACGGCGAGCTTCACGGACCTGCGCGATCTCGACGTGCGCGTGGGCAAAGATCTCGCAACGGCGTACTACCTGTTCACGTTCGCCGGCGCGGACCAGCCGACGCTGCCGATCCGTGTCGCAACGACCTGGCGCAAGGTGGGCAAGGAGTGGTTCCTCACGCAGTGCGCGAGCTGGGCGCTCGGCGGGCAGTGACGCGCGGACGGCGCGCTACTGCTCGGGCCCCCAACCGGCCTGCTCGAGGGTGAGCTCGCCGCGATTGATGGCCGCGGCGATGCGCGCGTGGACCTCGTAGCTGCGATCGGTCTGGCCGGTCTCGCGCAGCAGCGCATGCGCGTGGTTGAGCCCTTCGTGCGTGATGCGCCGGTTCGCGATCATGAGGTCGACTATCTGCGCGGCGTGCTCGAACGCGGCTTCCCGCGCCGGCTTGTTCGCGGCCGGCACCAGCCGCCGGGCAATCGCCGGCGCGATGCGGTCGGCGAGCGCATCCACCTGGCGGTCGCTCAATGCGAGAGCCGTGCGCGTCCCCGCCAGGACCCCGGGGACGTGCACGGCCTCGGTCGTCGAATACAGGCGCGCAAGGCCAAAGCCTAGGGCGGCGCCCACGAGCAGATTTCCCACCGCGACGGCGAGAGGCTTCAACACGATCTGGCTATCCTTATCTTTCCAGGCGCGCGTGAAAACGCGTGGGTTCGCAGATGCGCCGCGGTAGCGGCTGTCAGATACAGAAATGCTCCAGCCGCTTCGAACGCTCCGCACTTCGATCAGTAGGTAGGTAACGCGCCATGCGCCGGCGGTTCCCCGCCGGCACTCGGGAACGCGACGCCATTGCGGTGCATTCGAGACTCAGTCTGGGGAAGGCGCGCTCGCCCGGCAAACTACTCGGCCAACACGGCCAGCGTGACGCACACCACGGCGATGAAATGCAGCAGCGCATTCGCGGCGTGCGAGATCTCCCAGCGGTCGCGCAGCCGCTCCCAGTTGCCTTCGGGCACGCGGGTCCAATTGTCCGTGGCGCGGTTCACGGGAAACGTGAACGTCCAGAACACGACCTGCGTCGCGACGATGGCGGCGAAGGCCAGCAGCGCTTCGCCGCGCGCTTCACCATCTCCGAATATCGCGAGCAGCAGCGTGGTGATGAGCGCCCCGACCACGAGCACGCCGGACAGGCTCCAGCCGCGGTAGATGCTCTGGACGGTGAGATACGCCTCGCGCGACAGGGGCAGCTTGTTCGGCAGCTCGAGCACGTGCGCCATGGCGGGCACGAGCGCGAGCACGCAGAAGACGACGGCGAGGAGTTCGACGACGGGCATGCCGCGAGCATGCGCGGCCGCGCGTGGGATGCCTGTAGGCGTGCTTCGCCGCCGCCTCTCGGACTCGGCGCTAAGGAACCAGGGCCTGCGCCGATTTGGTGAGCCCCTGCAGCACGCGCTCCAGCATCCCCTGCGGAAATCCGCGCGGCAGCTTGCGCTGTACTTGCTCTACGACGGCGGGGGTCTTCGCAATCATCTCATCGATGATCTGCGCGCCCAGGGTGCGAAAGCCCATGTCCTTCGCCAGGGTTTCGAAGTGACGCCGCTGGATCTTCGCAATCTGATAGTGCGGCCGACCGAACGGCACGCCCATGGCGAGCTTCGCCTTCTGCAACGGCAGCTCGTTGGCCTTCTTGCCGATGACGGGCCAGGCGGACAGCACGTCATATAAAGGAGTGAGCCGGTACTCCGCCTGCGGCAGCATGCGCAGGCTGAAGTTCTTCGCGTGCCCGTCGGTGGCGGCGAGCATCCAGAACAGCAGTTGCGCGCGAAACAGGGTGTGCAGGTCGTGCTCGGATTCGATGGAGCCCTGCAGGATGCGCGCAATGGCCTCGGGGCCGGGGCCGCCGTCGCTCTGGTATTTCTTCGTGTTCGGCGCGCCGGTGGCCTGGCAGAAATCCTCCTGCATCAGCCGCAGCCAGTAGCGCTTGCTCGAGTGGAGCTGGCGGTCGAAGCGCTCGACGATGAGCACCTTGTGCTCGCCGAAGGTCGCCATCTCGCACTCCGCCACCGGAATGCCGAACGCCGCCACGATCTGCGCGCACAGCCATTCGTTCTCGACGGACGCGCGCATGTCCGCCTTCATGCCGCCGACCAGGCCCAGCGGTAGTTTGAAGATGTGCGTGGTGGGCGTGGACCCGCCCGGCCTGCACCACCTGCCCCGGTGGAACAGGAAGGCGGTCTTCTCCTGCGCGCCGGCCAGCGAGATGCGGAATTCATCGTCCTCGCCCAGGTGGCGCGCAGTGGGGCTGGTGACGGCGGAGAGCTCGCGTGCGATCTGCTTCTCGTCGAGCGCCTCGGCGTCGATGCGGCGCGTGTCCTGCGGCGTCTCGTCCGCCGGCAAGATCTGCACCGCGCCGACGCACTCGCGGCCGATGGCGGCCAGCAGGTCGAACGCGCCGCGCGACGCGGTCTGGAAGCGGCTCTGCATGCGGCGGCGGATGGCCTCGCTGTCGGGCAGCAGGTTGTCGAAGTAGGCCTCGACCACCTTGCCCTTGTGCGGCACGCTCTCGAAGGTGAGCGGCAGCGACAGCGACAGCGGCCGCGCTTCGGGTGCCGCGAGCCAGTCAGGGTCGTACTGGAACTCCATCGGGCGATTGGCCGGCCAGCGCCAATGGCCCACGCGCACTCCGTTGGCCCAGACGGCGAGGTCGCGCACGCGCGTGGCCATGCACTACCACTCGACTGTTGTTGTACGCGTGGCGCCGCGGTCGCGTACCGACATCTGCAGCCCGAGCACTCGCAGCAGCACCAGGAGCTGCTCGACGGTGAGCGTCTGCGGGTTCGCCTCGAGCTCGGACAGGCGGGCCTGGCTCAGGCCGAGCTTCTCCGCCACCTGGGTCTGGGAGAGCTTCAGGTGCTTGCGGCGGCCGAGGAGGAGGCCGCCGATCTGCTTGGGGGTGCTGATGGTCTGCATGAGGGAATATCGGTAAAAGCGATAACGGCATTATATTGGCTATACCGATATTTGCAATTTATCGGCTTTGCCGATGTGTGGGAACGTTCCTACGCAGGGTGCCAGGGTTGGCTCATTCCGAGCGGCGGCAAACGCTCTACGCTGCCGATCCCGTGAACCACCAGCCCGCATCCAGCGCTTGAGCTCGAAGTATCGCCTCAGGGAAGGCCTGCCCCATCCATGCGGCGCCGTCTGGGACGGCCGCGGCGTGAATTTCGCGCTGTTCTCCGCGCACGCCACCGCGGTCGACCTGTGCATCTTCGACCCGCAGGGCAAGACCGAGCTCGAGCGCATCGCGCTGCCCGAGTACACCGACGAGATCTGGCACGGCTACGTCGAGGGCCTCGGCCCGGGCGATGCCTACGGCTTTCGCGTGCACGGCCCGTATGCGCCGAAAGAGGGTCATCGCTTCAACCACCACAAGCTGGTCGCCGACCCCTACGCACGCGAGTTCGTGGGCCTGCTCGAGTGGAACCACGCCTGCTTCGGCTACGGCATCGGCGCACCCGACGACGATCTCTCGTTCAATGATCTCGACAGCGCGCCGTACGTGCCGAAGTGCGTGGTCGTGGATTCGAACTTCGACTGGAAGCAGAACGGCCGGCCGCGCGTGGCGTGGGATCGCACCATCATCTACGAAACGCACGTGCGCGGCTTCACGCGGCGCCATCCGGCGGTGGCCGAGCGCCTGCGCGGCACGTTCGCGGGCCTCGCGACGCCCGAGGTCATCGACTACGTGAAGGCGCTGGGCGTCACCACCCTCGAGCTCATGCCGGTGCAGTCGTTCGTCAACGACAGCCTGCTGCTCGAGCGCGGCCTCACCAACTACTGGGGCTACAACACCATCGGCTTCTTCGCCGCCGATCCGCGCTACTGCGCCGATCCGTCGCGCGGCGTGCGCGAGTTCAAGGAGATGGTGGCGCGATTCCACGACGCCGGACTCGAGGTGATCCTCGACGTCGTCTACAACCACACGGCCGAGGGCAACGAGCGCGGCCCGACGTTCAGCCTCAAGGGCATCGACAATGCGTCTTACTACCGGCTCATGCCCGGGCAGCAGCGCTACTACATCAATGACACGGGCACGGGCAACACGCTGAACCTCTCGCACCCGCGCGTCATCCAGATGGTCACCGACAGCCTGCGCTACTGGGTGCAGGAGATGCACGTGGACGGCTTCCGCTTCGACCTCGGCACCATCCTCGCGCGTGAGCCGGGCGGCTTCGACAACCGCAGCGGCTTCCTCAAGGTCTGCTCGCAGGACCCGGTGCTGAGCACGGTGAAGCTCATCGCCGAGCCCTGGGACTGCGGTCCGGGCGGTTACCAGGTGGGCCGCTTCCCGCCGGGCTGGGCCGAGTGGAACGATCGTTATCGCGACACCGTGCGCGACTTCTGGCGCGGCGAAACCTCCGCGGCCGAGCTCGCGCCGCGACTCTATGGCTCGGCCGACCTGTTCGATCACCTCGGGCGCAAGCCGTACGCCAGCGTGAACTTCGTCACCGCGCACGACGGCTTCACGCTGCACGACCTGGTGTCGTACAACGAGCGGCACAACGAGGCCAACGGCGAGGAGAATCGCGACGGCCACAGCCACAACCGTTCCTGGAACTGCGGCGTCGAGGGTCCGAGCGACGACCCGGAGATCGGCGCGCTGCGCCGCCGCCAGATGCGCAACTTCCTCGCCACCCTGTTCCTCTCGCAGGGCACGCCGATGCTGCTGGCCGGCGACGAGTTCGCGCGCACGCAGAATGGCAACAACAATGCCTACTGCCAGGACAACGACATCAGCTGGCTCGACTGGAACCTCGCCGACAAGAACTTCGCGCAGGTGAACTTCGTGCGCGAGCTCGCACACCTGCGCGCGCGTTATCCCATCCTGCGGCGCAGCCGCTTTCTCTCGGCGAAAGAGAACGAGGCCATCGGGCTCAAGGAAATCACCTGGATCAACGCCAGCGGCGACGAGATGGAAGACGGCCACTGGTCCGACCCGCGCATGCAGTGCTTCGGCATGTTGCTCGACGGCCGCGCCCAGCCCTCCGGCCTGCGCCAGCGCGGCGTCGACGCCACGCTGCTGCTGGTGCTGAACGCGCACCACGACCTCGTGAACTTCACGCTGCCCGAACATGCCGGCGACGGCCGCTGGCGGCTGCTCATC
>JBIOZI010000131.1:0-12434 GCA_044871085.1 Steroidobacteraceae bacterium
GACCTGGAATGACGGCGGCTTCTGGGAGCAGGAAGTGCAGACCAACCACTTCCAGGTGCGCTTCGTCGGCAACGAACACACGACCCTATCCACCGTGGAAGATCTGGCGATGCTGCGGGCAGCGGAATTGTGCATGCAGCGGGAGATGCCTTTCGTCGAGCTCAGCTCGGTTCAGTCCGATCGGCTGCCACTTGGTCTTTCGCCGCGCTATTACGGGTCGATGATTCACGGGGTCAACCCGTCCAATCTCCAATATCTCCTGCCGTGGGCGGTCAAGACGACGTACATGGAAACGCCGGACTACGACAGGAAGAAAAGAGCCAGCGGCGACATCTGGCGCTACGCCCCCATCACCGACCTGACCGCCACCTGCGTGCCCGAGTCGCGTGAAGGCGTCGCGGACGCCGCCGAGCTCGCGAAGCAGATGCGCACGTTGCACGCCAACCGCGTCGACTGATACCTCGACTCAGCCCGGCGCGGCTGTTTCAAACGCGCCGCGTCAGTGGGCGTCCCTCCCGCCGATGAGATCGAGCTGTCCGCGACGCGCGACCCGCCGGTCGAACAATCCCCATGCGCCTTCGCTGCCGTGCCAGGCGCCGCCCGTGGCGGCCTTGGCATATTCGGTGGCGCGCGTCTCGAAGAAATTCGCATGCTCGACGCCGTTCAACATGGCGGTGAGCCACGGCAACGGATGGTCCTTCACGCCGTAGAGCTGAGGCAGGGCCAGCTGCTTGAGGCGCCAGTCGGCGATGTAGCGGATGTATGCCTTGACCTCGGCGGCCGACAACCCCTCCACCGGTCCCATCTCGAAGGCGAGATCGACGAAACGATCCTCGAGCTTCACCACGGTGCGCGCGCACTCGACGATGTCGTCTTTCACGGACTGCGACAGCGCACCGGTTTCCTGCGCGAAGGTGTGGAACAGCCTGATGATGCCCTCGCAGTGCAGCGTCTCGTCGCGCACGCTCCAGCTCACCACCTGGCCCATGCCGCGCATCTTGTTGTGCCGCGGGAAGTTGAGCAGGATGGCGAAGCTCGCGAACAGCTGCAGGCCCTCGGTGAAGCCGCCGAACATCGCCAGCGTGCGCAGCACGTCGGCATCGGTCTCGACGCCGAAGCCCTGTAGATAGTCGTGCTTGTCGCGCATGGCCGAGTAGTCCATGAACGCGGTGAACTCGCTGTCGGGCATGCCCAGCGTCTCCAGCAGCAGCGCGTAGGCCGCGATGTGCACCGTCTCCATGTTCGCGAACGCCGCGAGCATCATCTTGATCTCGGTGGGACGGAACACGCGCGCGTAGCGCTCCATGTAGTTGTCCTGCACCTCGACGTCCGACTGCGTGAAGAAGCGGAACACCTGGGTGAGCAGGTTGCGCTCCGCATCCGTGATGCGGCTGTTCCAGTCCTTGCAATCCTCGCCCAGCGGGATCTCCTCCGGCATCCAGTGGATCTGCTGCTGGCGACGCCAGTATTCGATGGCCCACGGGTAGCGGAAAGGCTTGTAGCTGCGCGACGGAGTGAGCAGGCCGGGACGCGTGATCAACTCGATCTGCCTGGTGCTCTCGATTACTGACATGACAGGCACTCGTCGTATTTGGAGTTGTCGGTTTCCAGCGGTTTCTGCGGCCACGCGCGCGTGTTGTCGGCCTCCACGCCCGCGAAACCGGCACGCTGCACGCTCTTGCTGCGGCAGTAGTACAGCGATTTCACGCCGCGCTCCCACGCCGTCCAGTGCAGCATCAGCAGGTCCCACTTGTGCGTGTCGCTGCGCAGGTAGAGGTTCAGCGACTGCCCCTGGCACACCAGCGGCGCGCGATCCGCCGCGAGCTCGATGACCCAGCGCTGGTCGATCTCGAACGCGGTGCGGAACACGGATTTCTCGTCGTCGGTGATGCCCTCGAGGTGCTGCACCGACCCCTCGTGCGCCAGGATCGACTGCCAGGTCTCCTCGCTGTCCAGCCCGCGGGACGCGAGTAGTTTGGTGAGCGCCGGGTTGCGCACGCTGAACGAGCCGGACAACGTCTTGTGGGTGTAGATGTTGGCGGGAATCGGCTCGATGCAGGCGCTGGTGCCGCCGCAGATGACGCTGATGCTGGCGGTGGGCGCGATGGCCAGCTTGTGGCTGAAGCGCTCCCCGGCACCGCGCTCCGCGGCGTCGGGACACGCGCCGCGCTCGCCGGCCAGCACGCGCGAGGCCGCGTCCGCCTCGCGCCGCAGATGTTTGAACATGCGCAGGTTCGCGGCCCGCGCCAGCGCGCTCTCGAACGGAATGCCGTTGTTCTGCAGCCAGGAGTGGAACCCCATCGCACCCAGGCCCACCGAGCGCTCGCGCATGGCGGAGTAGCGCGCGCTGTCCATGGAGGCCGGCGCGTGGTCGATGAACTCCTGCAGCACGTTGTCGAGCATGCGCAGCACGTCCTCGATGAAGCGCGGCTGCGATTGCCACTGCTCCCAGGTCTCGAAGTTCACCGACGACAGGCAGCACACCGCGGTGCGCGCGCGGCCCAGGTGGTCCGTGCCCGTGGGCAGCAGGATCTCGCTGCACAGGTTCGACTGCCGCACCCTGAGGCCGAGGGCGCGCTGGTGTTCCGCGAGCTGGTTGTTGGCCGTGTCGCTGAACAGTAGATAGGGCTCGCCGGTGGTCAGGCGCGTCTCGAGGATCTTCTGCCACAGTTGCCGCGCGTTCACGGTGCGCAGTGCCTCGCCCGTCTTCGGGCTGCGCAGCGCGAACCGCCGGTCCTCGCGCACCGCGTGCATGAATTCGTCCGTGATGCAGATGCCGTGATGCAGGTTCAGGCTCTTGCGGTTGAAATCGCCCGACGGCTTGCGGATCTCGATGAACTCTTCGATCTCGGGGTGATGCACGTCGAGGTAGACGGCCGCGGAGCCACGGCGCAGCGAGCCCTGGGAGATCGCCAGCGTGAGCGAATCCATGACGCGCACGAAGGGAATGATTCCCGACGTCTGGCCGCAGCCTTTCACCGTCTCGCCGATCGAGCGCACGCCGCCCCAGTAGGTGCCGATGCCGCCGCCGTTCGACGCCAGCCACACGTTCTCCGTCCACGTGCCCACGATACCGTCGAGGTTGTCTTCGACCGCATTCAGGAAACACGAGATGGGCAGCCCCCGCTCGGTGCCGCCGTTGGAGAGGATGGGCGTCGCCGGCAGGAACCACAGTCGCGACATGTAGTCGTACAGCCGCTGTGCGTGCGCGGAATCGTCCGCGTAGGCGCGCGCCACGCGCGCGAACAGGTCCTGCGGAGATTCGCCGGCGAGCAGGTAGCGGTCCTGCAGCGTGGCGCGGCCGAAGTTCGTCAGCAGCGCATCGCGCGCGGCGTCGGTGTGCACTTCGATGGCGGCGCGCGCCGCCTTGGCGGAATCCGCGCCAGGCGTGAGCGCCGCACGTGCGGTTTTCCGCAGCATCCTGGCCGCGGGCTTGCGCGACTCGCGCACGCCGGAAACTGGTTGACTCGCCATCTCGTTCCTCCGGGGAAGGAGGGACGGCGCAACGCGAGAGTGCACGGGCACGCGCTCTACGCTGCTGCCGGCACACCCCGTCCGTTCAGTAGTTAAAATGCGCGCCGGCAGGTCTCCTGGCTCGCCGCTTGATCGCGATTCTTCTGGTCTTCCCGGGAAATCCCAGTGACCTCGTCAGAGACGGACGAAGAATCGCCAGCGGCCTACAGTTGCGGGGGCAGCTGCGGTTGGAGCGTTTGGCTCTCCGCATTCCCTTTTCATCGCGCTTGCGCGCGAACCGATGCACGACAAGATGTTGTGTTCCGTGACAAGGAAATGTCAACAGCTTGTGTTCGGGTGAATATTGAAGAAGAAGACGAAGAAGTTCTTTCGGTGGCTGGGAATCGTCGTGCTCGGCCTCGTCGCGCTCGCGGCGGGCGCCGTGTGGCTGGTGTATTCCGCCGCCGATCGCGAGCTCGAGAAGCGTTACACCGTCAATGAAACGCTGAGCGTGCCGCGGCCGACGGACGCGGCCGCGGTGGCCGAAGGACGCCGGCTCGCGCGACTCACGGGCTGCACGCATTGTCACGGCGAGAATCTCGCCGGCGCCGTGCCGCTCGACATTCCGAACGTCGCGCGCTTCGTCGCGCCGAATCTCACCACCATCCTGCCGGCTTACAGCGATGCGGAGCTCGTCGGGCTACTGCGCCGGGGCGTGAAGCGCGACGGCGCCGCGGCATGGTTCATGCCGTCGGAGATGTACCGCCACCTGCACGACGAAGACCTGGCGCGCATCATCGCGTGGATCCGGCTCATGCCGAAATCCGAGGGCATCACGGAGACGACGCGCCTGCGCCCGCTCGGCCGGCTGATCGTCGCGAAGGGCGACTTCCGCTCGAGCGCCGAGGAGATACTGCGGCTCGAGAAGGCCGGCGAAACGCGCATCGCGCCGGGCCGCGGCGCCTATCTAGTCATGAGCCTGTGCAGCGAGTGCCACGGGCAGGACCTCGAGGGCCGGCCCGAAGCGCACGCAACCCCCGCACTTTCGGTGGTGAAGGGCTACTCGCTCGAAGCGTTCGAGCGGCTGCTGCACGACGGCAGCGGACCCGGCGGCCGCAGTTTCGAGCTCATGACGCCGACGGCGAAGGCGCGGTTCGCGTACCTCACGCCCGCGGAAGTCGAGGCGATGCACGCCTACCTGAAATCGCGCTGAGAGCGGCGCCGGGCCGGCCGCCGGCGCCGCCTCACCCGCCATACCGGCGACACCGGCGAACGGCGGGGCCCGCCTCACGCCACCTTGCGCGTCGCGACCACGGGAAAATCGATCGCGGTGCGCGCGACGCTGTTCACGTAGTTGGTCCACGTGTTCAACGCGACGTGCTGCACGATCTCGACGATCTGCGCATCGCTGTAACCGGCGCCGCGGACCGACTGCAGCTCCTCGTCGCTCACGTGCCCGCGCCGCTCGACGACCTGGCGCGCGAAGCGCACGGCGGCCGCGGCCTGCGGGTCGTTCGACGTGCCGCGCCGGTTGGCGGCCATTTCCGCTTCGTCGAGTTTCGCCACGTGCCGGCCGAGATACGCGTGCGCGGAGGCGCAGTAGTCGCAGCCGTTGAGCTCGGCGACGGCAATGGCGATGCGCTCGCCGGTCGCCGCCGGCAAGGCGCCCTTGGCGAGCGCGCCGAACATGCCGAGGTAGCCCTCGATCGCGGCCGGGCTGTTCGCCACCATGCGGAACAGGTTCGGTACCGAGCCGAGCAGTTTCTTCACGGCCTCGAGTTGCGGACGCGACGCAGTTGGCGCGTCATCGATCGTGGCGGGGGTATGGATGCGGGTCATGGAATCCTCCGGTGAAAGTCGTCAGCCGCGACGGCGCCGCGGCGGACCTCAAGCTATGGCCTTTCACTAAACGAGACTAGACGGTAAATTCTGGAGGCTTCCTCTCGAATTCCGGAAGGCTCGCCATGGACCGTTTTTCCGCGATGTCGGTGCTCACCACGGTGGTCGGCAGCGGCAGTTTCTCCGCCGCCAGCCGCGAGCTGCGCATGCCCCTGCCCACGGTCAGCCGCAAGATCGCCGAGCTCGAGGCGCACCTGCACGCCAAACTACTGGTGCGTGGCACGCGCCGGCTGGCTCTCACCGAGGCGGGCGAGGCGTACCTGGCGGCGTGCCGGCGCATCCTCGAGGCGGTGGCGGAGGCGGAGCGCGGCGCGGCCGGCGCGTACAACGCGCCGCAGGGCGAGCTCGTGATCACCGCGCCCGTGACGTTCGGCCGGCTGCACGTGGTGCCGGTGGCCGCGGAGTTCATCGCCGGACACCCGCAGGTGGACGTGCGCCTGGTGCTTTCCGATCGGCCGCTCAACCTGGTCGATGAACATCTCGATCTCGCCGTGCGCGTGGGCGAGCTGCCGGACAGCGCGCTGGTCGCGGCGCGCATCGGCGAGGTGCGCAGCGTCGTGTGCGCGAGCCCGGGCTACCTGGAACGGCGCGGCACGCCGAAGTCGCCGGCGGCGCTCGGAGGGCACGACTGCGTGTCGTTCTCGGCATTGGGCCCGGGCGAGCAATGGCGCTTTCCGGGCGGCGACGCCATCCAGGTGCGGTCGCGCATGGTGGTCAGCTCGGCGGACGCCGCGCTCGAGGCCGCGCTCGCCGGCGTGGGGATCACGCGCCTGTTGTCGTACCAGGTGGCCGCGGCGGTGCGCGAGAAAAAGCTCGTCGTGGTGCTGCGCAGGCACGAGCCCGCGCCGCTGCCGGTGAGCCTCATCTACGTGCGTGAGCGCCGTCTCAGCGGCAAGCTGCGCGCCTTCCTGGATTTCGCTGCGCCGCGCCTGCGTGCGCGGCTCGGCGAGGCGCGGCTCTGAAAATGGGGTCAGACCCGGTTTTCCGGGAAACGGCGTCCGACCCCATTCCGCTCAGGCGCTGTGCCCGCCGTCCACCGCGATGCTCGCGCCGGTGATGTAGCCCGCGTCCTTGCTGGCGAGGAATGCGACGGTCGCGCCCACTTCCTCCGGACGTCCGAACCGGCCCAGCGGCACGCCCGCCTTCTGCACCGCCGCGAAATCACCGCTGGCGGGATTCATGTCGGTGTCGATCGGACCCGGCTCGACGACGTTCACCGTGATGCCCTTGGGTCCGAGATCGCGCGCCCAGCCGCGGGTGTACGCAGACACCGCGCCCTTGGTCGCCGAGTAGTCGGCGATGCCGGGCCACGGCGAGCTGATCGCGGCCATCGAGCCAATGGTGATGATGCGACCGCCCTCGGTCATGATCTTCGCGGCCTCGCGCACCGCGGCGTTGACGCCGCCCACGTTGATGGCGAACTGCTTCGCGACGTCCGCGTCGCTGACCTCGCCCACCGGGCCGGTGATGAACACGCCCGCGTTGTTCACGAGGATGTCGAGGTGCCCGAAGTGCTCGGCGGTCTTGCGCACGAGGTTCGCGACCTCTTCCGGGCGCGACTGGTCGGCCTGGAAGGCCGCGGCGCGCACGCCCTTGTCCTGCAGCTCGCGCACCAGCGCCTTGGCTTTGTCGGGGGTGCTCACGTAGCTGATGGCGATGTCGGCACCGTCTTCGGCCAGCGAGCGGGCGATGGCGGCACCGATGCCGCGCGAGCCTCCGGTGACCAGGGCGACTTTGCCGGTGAGTTTCTTGTTCATGGCCTTTCTCCTCGTTTCGGTTGATTTGGCGCGCTGATTCGCGTTGGACGTACGGTATTAGCTGCCGGCGAAGCGATAAATCCCTTCCGTGTGACATCTTTATTTCCAATAGGGAATAATCGTCCCATGGCCAATGGGAGCCTGAACTTCAACCAGATGCTCGCGATGCGCGTGTTCGTCCGCGTGGTCGAGGCCGGTACGTTCACCAACGCGGCGAATTCGCTGCGCATTCCGAAGCCCACGGTCACCAAGCTCGTCCAGGGGCTCGAGAACCACCTGCGCATCAAGCTGCTCAACCGCACCACGCGGCGCGTCAGCGTGACGCCGGACGGCTCCGCGTACTACGAGCGCGTCGTCCGCTTGTTAGGCGATCTCGAGGACATCGAATCCTCGGTGACGCACGCCAAGGAAAAGCCACGCGGCCGGCTGCGCATCGACGGCGGCGCCGCGATCTCGAACTACATCGTGCTGCCGGCGCTGCCCGGCTTCCTCGAGAAATATCCCGACATCGACGTCGAGTTCGGCATCAGCGACCGGCCCGTGGACCTCATCGGCGACAACGTCGACTGCGTGATCCGCGGCGGCCCGCTGCTCGAGCCTTCCCTGGTGGCGCGGCACATCGGCGACCTGCGCTGGCTCACCTGCGCGACGCCCGCCTACCTCGCGAACTACGGCCGGCCCACGCACCCGACGGATCTCGAATCCGGCCACGTGCTCGCGGGCTATTTCTTCCCGCGCAGCGGCCGCATGCGCCCGCTGTTCTTCGAGCGCGACGGCAAGCGCATCGAGATCCAGCCGAGCCCGCGCGTGGCCGTCAACGATTCGAGCGCGCACTTCCAGTCACTGCGCGCGGGGCTCGGGCTCGGCCAGCTGCTGTCGTTCATGGTGTCGTGCAACGGTGCGCAGGTCGATCTGGTCCCAGTGCTGCAGGAGTGGCAGCCCCCGCCGCTGCCCGTGCACGCGCTGTACGCGGCGAACCGCCACCTGTCGACCAAGGTGCGCGTGTTCGTCGACTGGGCCGCGGAGCTGTTTTCGCGGAGCCCGTGCACCCGTTTGCTATCTTCCGACCCACGATGAATACCACCCGCCTCGCGCCGATGATCGCCGCCTTGACGCTCGCCTGTGCCGCGCACGCCGCGCCGCCGCGGCTGGAAAAACAGGGTACGACGCAATCCTTGATTGTCGACGGCAAGCCCTTCCTGATCCTGGGTGGCGAGCTCGGCAACTCCAGCGCGTCGAACGCGCAGTACCTGAAGCCGCACTGGCCGCGGCTCCAGGCGATGCATCTCAACACCGTGCTCGCGCCGGTGTACTGGGAGCTCATCGAGCCGGTCGAGGGCAGATTCGACTGGACCTCCGTCGATGCGCTGCTGCGCGATGCGCGCGCGCACCAGCTGCGCCTGGTGGTCCTGTGGTTCGGCGCGTGGAAGAACAGCATGTCCACCTACGTACCATCGTGGGTGAAGCGCGACGCCGCGCGTTTCCCGCGCGTGCAGGTGGCGGACGGCAGCTCGGTGGAGATTCTCTCCGTGTTCTGCGACGAGACGCGCGGCGCCGACGAGCGTGCGTTCGCCGCGCTCATGGAGCATCTCGCGGCGACCGACGCCCGCGCCACCGTGCTCATGGTGCAGGTGGAGAACGAGATCGGCATGCTGCCCATCGCGCGCGAGCGCGGGCGCGTCGCCGATGGGAAATTCCGCGAGCCCGTGCCGGCAGAGCTGCTGAGCGCGTTGCGCGCCACGCAGCTCGAGCCGGAGCTGCTCGAGCGCTGGCGCGCGCGCGGCTCGAAGACCGCCGGTAGTTGGGCCGAGGTGTTCGGCGACGATGCCTGGGGCGAGGAGGTGTTCACCGCCTGGCACTACGCGCGCTTCACCGACGCCCTGGTGCGCGCCGGCAAGAAGAAATACGCGCTGCCCATGTACGTGAACGCGGCGCTGAACCGCACCGGCCGCAAACCCGGCGAGTACCCAAGCGGCGGGCCCCTGCCCCACCTGCTCGACGTGTGGAAGGCCGGCGCGCCGTCGCTCGATTTCCTGGCGCCCGACATCTACTTCCCGAATTTCATGCAGCTCGCCGGTCGCTTCCGCCGCGCCGACAATCTGCTGTTCGTGCCCGAGGCAAACAACGCCACCAACCCACAGGGCGCGGCGAATGCGTTCTACGCCTTCGGCGAGCTCGACTCGCTGGGGTTTTCGCCGTTCTCCGTCGAGTCGCTCGACGATGCGCCCAACCACCTGTCGCGGGCGTACGAGGTCCTGGGCCAGCTCACGCCGTTGATCCTTGACGCGCGCGGCAGCGGACGCATGGCGGGCTTCCGCCCGACGGTGCTCGAGGACGGTACCGTGCTCGACACACCCGTTAAGACGACCATCGCAGGCTACGAATTCACGGTGAGCTTCACGGACCCGTGGACGCCGCGCGAACAGCAGACCATCGGCAATCACGGCGGCATGCTGATCCACGCCGGCGGCGAGGACTTCTGGGTCGCGGGCCAGGGGATCACGATCACGTTCCGCGGCGCGGGCGAAGGCCCGCCGCTGGCCGGGATCGACGTCGCCGAGGAGGGAGAGTTCGATGCGAACGGCAGGTGGTTGGCCGGGCGGCGGCTGAACGGCGATCAGACGCACCAGGGACGGCACATCCGGTTGCCGCCGGGCAAACCGCAGATCCAGAAGGTGCGGTTATACCGCTACCGCTGATCCGATCACTGCACCGCGCCGAACGATTTCCAGCTGGCTGGCGAACCGGCGCAGACCCAGCCCACCGGCGCTCCGGACACGGGTAATGTGTTCCAGGAGATGTCGCCGCGGCCACAGTTCCCAACCGGTGCTGCGCTGACGAAGCTCTCCTGCCGGCCAATTGGCTCCGGTGCTCCGAATAACCGCGCGTTGTTCGTCACGCGGACGCTCGCGGGAAGTGCCGGGCTCACGAGCGTCATGGTGGTGCCCGGCGGAGTCAGAGTGTTGCGCTCGACGGCTCCGCGCGACACTGCTGAATCGTGCCAAATTGCGCTGAGCTCCCAATCAGAGAACACATTGTTCGTCACTTCGAATCCGGAAGTGCTTCGCAGGATCAGCGCGTAACTGGATCGGTTCGGCGTCGACGAATTCGCATGCTCGACCGCGCCGCCCGCCACGACGTTGTTGTCGAACTTCAGATTGCGCACCGAATCGGCACTGGGCGCGGAGACGTAGAGGGCGGCACCCACCACATTTTCGAAGTGCGTATTGAGCACGCTCACTCCGTCCACGCGCGGTACGAATTCTGCCGGGTGTGGAGTGACGTCCGGGGTGATCGTTATGCAGTTCCCGAGGACACTTTCGCAGTTCGAGCCCACGATCGAGAGTCCATTGAGAGCGCCTTCGACGAGAATGCCGTGCGACGCACTGCCGAATGCGCCGCCCAGCACGAGCGTGTTGTTGCAGTCGGTACCGAGCGTGAGGCTGGCGCCGGCCAACGCGAAGGTGTTGAGGTTGGAGAAAGTGTTCGATGTCGACCGCACGCAGCTGATAGCGTTCGTCAATGACTGGAACAAAACTCTGTCGACGACGCTCTTGGTGACGCAATTTAGGGCGAGTCCATTCCCGGCACCCGTCCCGAGGAACAACAGGTTTCGAATCTCGATCATTGGAGTTTGTATCTCACCCGACGGGTCTGCGATGCATTGACTCGGTGCGCCATAGGTCAGCAGCGTCTGACCTGCGGAAAACCCGGCCGGAATCAATGCCGAGGTTCGTTCGTGGTCGCCAACGAACGAAATGGACTTGCCCGCCGGCACCTGCAAACCCCGGACCGGATCAGTGAGGGGCGCTCCCTGGGGATCCTTGGGATTCGGCGAAAATAGATAGTTGCCCGCCGGAACATGAATTGTGCAGTGCTGGTCGGCGCTGGCCGCGCATGCTGCGATGGCTTGGCGGAATGCCCAGGTGTCGTCGGTCAGATTGTCGCCCTTGGCGTTGAATGCCTTGACGTTCCAGCCCGTCAGGGGCGTATTTTGTGCGACCGACGAACCTGCGGCCGCGAAAGCAATTGCCGCAAACAGCCATGCCGGCGAGCAGACTTTCGGCTTCATGGATCCTCCTTGAATCTGAGGAGGTAGTAAGCCGTGCCACTGCTAACTAGTCAATGGCAGGGCCGCCGTCAGCTCAGGACCACCAACAAGTCCTTCGCATCCACCTGCAGCCCCGGCTTCGCCAGAACCTCGGCCACCGTGCCGTCGGCCTCCGCGCGCACGCTGGTCTCCATCTTCATGGCTTCCATCGTCAGCAGCAGATCGCCCTTCGCGATCTTCTGGCCCACGAGGGCCTTCACGGTGGCGATGGTGCCCGGCATGGGCGCGCCGACGTGCTTCGGGTTGCCCGCCTCCATCTTGCGCTGCGGCGGCCGCTTCGCGACCTGCGACCGGTCGGCGACGACGATGGAGCGCGGCTGGCCGTTGAGCTCGAAGAACACCTGGCGGGTGCCGTCGTCGCGCGCCTCGGATACCGCGACGAAACGCACGATCAGCGTCTTGCCGCGCTCGATGTCCACCGACACCTCGTCGCCCGGCTCCATGCCGTAGAAGAACACGGGTGTGGGCAGCATGGCGCAGTCGCCGTACGCCTCGCGGTCGCGGGCGTAGTCGAGGAACACCTTGGGATACATGAGATAGGACGCGAACTGCGTGTCGGTCGCGGGCCGGCCTAACTTCTCGTCGAGTTTCTTGCGCTCCGCGGCGAGGTCCAGCGGCGCCATGGTGGCACCGGGCCGCTGCGCGAGCGGCTGCTGCCCCTTGAGCACCTTCTTCTGGATGCCCGCCGGCCAGCCACCCTCGGGCCGGCCGAGGTCGCCGCGCATCATCTGCACCACGGATTCCGGGAAGGCGACCTCGAAGCCCGGGTCGAGCACCTGCTCCTTCGTGAGGCCGGACGACACCATGAGGATGGCCAGGTCGCCGACCACCTTGGATGAAGGCGTGACCTTCACGATGTTGCCGAACATCTCGTTGACGTCGGCATAGGCCTGCGACACTTCCGGCCAGCGCGAATCGTCGAGCCCCACCGAGCGCGCCTGCTCCTTGAGATTGGTGTACTGCCCGCCGGGCATCGCGTGCACGTAGACCTCGGAGGCGCCTGCGCGCATGTCGCTCTCGAACGCCAGGTAGTTCTTGCGCACCTGCTCCCAATACATGGAGATCGCGCGCACGGCGGCGTGGTCGATGCCGGGGTCGCGTTCGCTGTAGCGCATCGCTTCGATGATGGAGCCGAGATTCGGCTGCGAGGTGAATCCCGACATCGCGTCGATGGCGCCGTCGACGGCGTCGCAGCCGGCGGCTACCGCCGCGAG
>JBIOZI010000132.1:0-4946 GCA_044871085.1 Steroidobacteraceae bacterium
TTGCGCTGCGCGCGATTGTTACAGGGAAATGAGGAATGTCCCCATTACCGAGCGCCCTTGCCGAGCAGCACCACTTCGGCGGTCTGCGCCAGCACCATGAAATCGAAGATGAGGCTGTGGTTCTTCACGTAGTACAGGTCGTACTGCAGCTTCTCGAGCGCATCGCGCTCCGACGCTCCGTACGGGTAGCACAGCTGCGCCCAGCCGGTGATGCCGGGCTTCACCCAGTGGCGCTCGCTGTAGTAGGGAATCGTCTCCGAGAGCTGCGCGACGAACTCCGGGCGCTCCGGCCGCGGGCCGACGAAGCTCATGTCGTCCTTCAGCACGTTGAGGATCTGCGGCAGTTCGTCGATGCGCAGCTTGCGGATGATGTTTCCCACGCGCGTCACGCGTGAATCGCCCGCCTTCGCCCACACGGCGCCGTTCTTCTCGGCATCCACGCGCATGCTGCGGAACTTGATGACTTCGAACAGCTTGCCGCGAAAGCCCACGCGCTTCTGCTTGTAGAACACCGGCCGGCCGCTCTCGATGACGATGGCCAGCGCCGTGACCAGCATGATGGGCGAGGTGATGATGAGCAGCAGCAGGCTCGCGATGAAATCGAACGTGCGCTCCGAGTAGCGGCGCAGCGCGTCGCGACGGAAACCCTCGCCGAAGATGAGCCAGCTCGG
The DNA here is from genome assembly GCA_044871085.1 of Steroidobacteraceae bacterium. Classification (GTDB taxonomy): domain Bacteria; phylum Pseudomonadota; class Gammaproteobacteria; order Steroidobacterales; family Steroidobacteraceae; genus CADEED01. The sequence continues at coordinate 672 of JBIOZI010000132.1, forward strand.
GTTCAGCACCTCGAGGTGCACCTTGCCGGTCTCGCGTTCCAGGAACGTCACGAGGTCCGTGATCTCGATGCCCGCGAGGCGGCACTCGAGCAGCTCCGCCACCGGGAAATTGCGGCGGCGATCGTCCATCGCCAGCACGATCTCATCCACTTCCTGCTCGAGCGCGAGCTTGAGCAGCGAGGTTTGCGGGGCGACGACGCGCTCGGGCGGCACCTCGACGATCTCGTCCAGCGGCTGGATGTAGCCGCACACACGGAAGCCGCGCCGATCCGCCCGCCGGCGCAGCGACGAGATGCTCTGCGCGCGCAACCCGCTGCCGTAGATGAGCACGTTGCGGCGGAACAGGTCCTCGCTGATCAGGCGGCTCATCATCGCGACGACGATGCTCGAGATCACCGCGGCCACCAGCGTGATCAGCAGGATCGTGCGACCACCCATCTCGCCCAGGCTCGTCATGCGCGAAATCAGGTAGCTCAGCAGGCCGGCGATCAGCGTGCCGCCGAACGCCCGCATGCCGAGGCCGGCGATGCTCGCGCGCTGGCGCCGGCTGAACAGCCCCAGCGCCCACGTGGCGGCCAGGCCGAGGCCGGCGAACAGGGTTGCGAATTCCACCACCAGGAAGCCCGGCAGGTCGCCGAAACCCCACACGACGGTCTCGACGAAATGCGGCACGAACCACAGCGACGCGGTGAAGCAGGCGGCCATCGCGACCAGCGGTGCATGCCAGATGACGCCGAATGCGCGGATGGTCACGCGGCGTCCCTGGCGCGCATGTGCGCGCCGACGGCGGTGCCCGCGAGCACGTCGCGCATCGGGGCGAACGCGAACTCGCCCAGCAGGCGCTTCAGCCGTCCCTCGCAGCGCGACAGGTTGGTGTAGTGCCGCAGCCGGGATTTCAGGCTGGCGCGCACACGCGGCTGGCCCGCGTCGATCTCCCACGGATGTAGATAGAACACGAACGGGCGCCGCTCGCGCTCGTTGATGCGCGCCAGCGACTTGCGCGTGAGCCAGTACGGCAGGATGCGGAAATACCCGCCGCCCGACACCGGCAGCCGCACCCGGCCCCAGTTCGCCATCGACATCGGGAACTCCACCAGCCGGCGGCCCGAAGGCGCCACGATCTCGTAAGGCTCGAGCGGGGCATCGGGCATGCCGTAGTTGTCGTGCCGCACCGGAAACACGCTCGAGTCGTAGACGAAACCGGCGTCGATGAGCTCATCGAGCGCCCACAGCGAGGACTTCACGATCGAAAAGCTGGCGGCGCGATAGCCATCGACCGGCCGGCCGATGAGATCCTCGAGCATGGCCTTGGAACGACGCGTCTCGTCGCGGAATTCCTCGCGGGTCTGGCGGTAGATGAGCTTGTGGCTCATGCCGTGGCAGGCCACTTCGTGCCCGGCCGCGGCGATGTCGCGCACCAGCTGCGGCGAGCGTTGCGCGATCCAGCCGAGTATGAAGAAGGTGCCGTGCACGCGCTGCCCGGCGAGCAGCTCGAGCAGCCGCGCGACGTTGCGCTCGCAGCGGTATTCCATGTCGGCCCAGCGCTCGCGCGGGATCACGCGCGACAGGGCCTCCACCTGGAAGTAGTCCTCGACGTCTATGGTGAATGCGTTGGTAAATGCGTCGACGCGCTGCACACGCCTCTCCTATCTTTCTTCGTCGCCGCGCGCGGCGTTCGGATTGAACGGCGCGGCATCGATGTGATGTCTCTCGAGCAGGTCGTACAGCGTCGGCCGCGTGACGCCGAGCAGCTCCGCGGCGCGCGACAGGTTGCCGCCGGCGACCGCCAGCGACTGGCGCACCGCCTGCACCTCGGCGCGCTGGCGCGCGGAGCGCAGGTTGAGGCACAGCGGGTCTTCGCTCGGGTCCTCGAGGCCCAGCTCCGCCGCGGTCACGACCGCGCCCTCGCCCATGATCACCGCGCCCTTGATGCGGTTCTCGAGCTCGCGCACATTGCCGGGCCACGCGTATGCCTGCAGCGCGCGCGCCGCGTCGGGCGCGAGGATGCGCGTCGGCCGCGAGTAGCGTTCGGCCATCTCCCGCAGCAGGAACTGGGCGAGCAGCAGGCAATCGCCCGGCCGTTCGCGCAGCGGCGGCACGCGCACCGTCACCTCGCTGATGCGGGAGTAGAGATCTTCGCGGAACGAGCCCGCCGCGATGCGCTCGTCGAGATTGCGATTGGTCGCGCAGACGATGCGCAGCTCGAGCGGCACGAGCTCGCGGCCGCCGACGCGCTCGATGGTGCGCTCCTGCAGTACGCGCAATAGTTTGGCCTGCAGCGATGCCGGCATCTCGCCGATCTCGTCGAGGAACACCGTGCCGCCGTTGGCGTGCTCGAGCTTGCCGATGGTGCGCTTGGCGGCGCCGGTGAACGCGCCTTTCTCGTAACCGAACAGCTCGCTCTCGAGCAGCGTGTCGGGAATGGCCGCGCAGTTGATCGCGACGAACGGCTTGTTCGCGACCCGCGAGAGCCGGTGCACCGCGCGCGCCAGCAGCTCCTTGCCGGTACCGCTCTCGCCGAGCAGCAGCACGGTGGCATTGGTCGGCGCCACTTTTTCGATGGAGCGGCACACGCTGCGCATGCTGTCGCTGACGCCGATGATGCCGTCGAGCGCCATGGCGCCGGTCTGCTCGCGCAGGCGCCAGTTCTCCTCTTCGAGCTCGCGGATGCGGAATGCGCGGCGCACGACGATGGACAGCACGATGGGGTCGATGGGCTTGTAGTAGAAATCCGTGGCGCCGAGACCGACCGCGGTGACGGCGAGCTCGCGCGCGTCGTGCTCGGTCATTGCGATGATCTTGATGTCGGGCGCCAGCGTCAGGACGTGGCGCAGCAGCTCGAGGTTCGGGCGCGCCTCGGCCGCGTTGCGCCCCTCACCGAGGTCGAACAGGATGACGTCGGGCTCGATGCGCCGCACGAGCGCCAGCGCCTGCGGCTGGTCGACGAGGCCGCCGCTCGACACGTCGAGATCGCGGAACACGTTCTCGAGCTCGGCGCGCAGCGTGGCGTCGTTCTCGAGGATGAGTAGTTTGCGGCGTTCCATCATCGGCGCACCCTCCCCGAGTTACCGACGGCGCGCCGCGGGCGCGGCCGCGGCGTCTCCGCCAAACACCAGCTTGCGGGAATAGAAAGCCTCGGCATACCCGGACGGCGCGTTGCACTCGATGCCGCGCAGGCGCATGAGACCCTCGAACGTCTCGGGCGTGAACCACGAACGCGCGCGCTGCGAGGGAAACATCTTCATGAGATGCGCCACCTTGCGCTTGACCATGGCCTGCGTCAGCGGCACGAACACCGACGGCGAGCCCAGGCCGCCGTCGAATTTCGGAATCTCGTATTCGAGCACCGCGTGATTGCGGAAGGTGTTCCAGGTGAGCTCGCCGACCACGCGGTGATCCTGGTGCAGCTCCTCGCGGCAATGCGAGAACACCACGTCGGGGCGGATCGGCTTCAGCGTTTCGATGAAGTCCTTGATGGCCGCGAACTCCGCCGGAAAATAACTGCCGCGAAAATTCTCGACGTGCAGGTTCGCCGCCCGATATGCGGGCCCCAGCAGCGCCTTGGCGCTCGAATGCGCCTCGCGGTCGCGGCCGTTCTCCGAGCTCAAAACCGCCCAGTGCACGTCCGCGCGCGGATAGCGCCGCAGCAGCTCCTGCACCGTGCCGCCGCAGCCGATCTCGACGTCGTCGCTGTGCGCGCCCAGGAACAGGATCGTGGGCTGCTTGCCGCGCGGCAGGTTGAGATCGAAGCTCAGCATCCGTTGTTACGCCACAGCATCCACGGGCACTTGCCCTGCGCTTCCATGCGGTCGTAGGTGATCTTGTCCTTGAACGTATCCATCTGCTGCCAGAACCCGTGGTAGCGGTTCACGCCGAGCAGGCGCTTGCGGATCAGGCGCTGGAACGGCGCCTCCACCAGCTCGTCGCCCTTCTCGATGTAATCGAAGATGTCGTTGCGCAGCACGAAGTAGCCCGCGTTGATCATGAGCTGCGCGGAGTCCGTCAATGCGCCGAAGGAGGTGACGATGCCTTCCTCGGCCGCCTGCAGCGCGTGGAAGCTGCCGCCGGTGGGCACGGCGACGAAGTGCGCCGCCACGTCGCGCTTCTTGAAGTCGGCGATGTGGTCGTTGAGCGGCAGGTCGGTCAACGCGTCGGCGTAGTTCGCCAGGAACGCGTCTTCGCCCTCGAGATACTTGCGTACCTTCGTGAGCCGCGTGCCGATGTTCGAGTGCATGCCGGTATCGACGAAGGTGATGCGCCAGTCGTCGAGGTCGC
>JBIOZI010000133.1:0-4260 GCA_044871085.1 Steroidobacteraceae bacterium
GGGACGAGCTGTGGCCCGCCGACAAGCAGGCGCTGATCGCCACCGGATTCCTGCGCAACTTCCCCGACGAGATCAATGCGCGCGACCTCAACCTGAAGAAGCAGGAGGTCGCGAACGACCTCACCGACACCGTGGGCACCGTGCTGCTCGGCAGCACCGTGAACTGCGCGCAGTGCCACAATCACAAGTTCGACAGGATTTCACAGAAGGAGTACTACCAGCTGCAGGCGTACTTCGTGAACACGAGCTGGCGCGACGACATCCCCGTCGTCGACGACGCCGAGTGGGCCGCCTACCAGAAGAAGAAAGAGAAGTACGAAGCCGCGACGCAGGACATCCAGGCGAAGATGGATGCCATCCTGCAGCCCGTCATCGACAAGCTCGAGGACGACCGCCTGTCCGGCTTCGTGCCGCAGACACGCGAGTCCATCATGAAGGCGGACAACGAGCGCAACGCCTATGACCGCTGGATCTATCACCGCAACCTGTGGACGATGCAGGGCCGCACGCGCAACGCCGTGCTGCGCCTGAAGCAGAAGGATGCCGCGAAATACCTGGAGTACCAGGAGCTCGAGGCCGACCTCAAGAAGTTCGACAAGCAGAAGCCGAAGGAGCCGGGCTATCTGTCCGCGGTGACCGAGCTCGGCCACGCCGACGCGCCGCCCACCTACGTGCTGTTCAAGGGCATCTACGACCGCCCGCTCGAGGAGGTGCAGCCCGGGGTGCCCGCGCTGTTCGCCGCCGCTCAGCCGCGGATCGAGCCCACGGCTACCTCGTCGGGGCGGCGCACCGCGCTGGCGAAGTGGATAGTCGACCCGCAGAACCCGCTGACCGCGCGCGTGTTCGTGAACCGGCTCTGGGGCCAGTACTTCGGCCACGCCATCGTCGAGACCGTGGGCGACTTCGGCAGGATGAGCGCGCAGCCGACGCACCCGGAGCTGCTCGACTATCTCGCCGACTCGTTCGTGCACGACGGCCGGTGGAGCGTCAAGGCGCTGCAGCGGCAGATCCTGCTGTCGGCCACGTATCGGCAGTCCTCGGCGCACCGCGACGACGTCGATGCGAAGGACCCGCAGGGCAAGTTGCTGGCCGTGTTCCCGCGCCAGCGCCTCGACGCCGAGCAGATCCGCGACTCGCTGCTGCAGGTGGCGGGGCTGCTCGACGAGACCATCGGCGGCCCGCCGGTGTATCCGCCTCAGCCGAGCTTCGCGAACCAGGCCGGCTTCAACGAGAACACCTGGAAGACCTCGGAGAATCCGCGCGACCAGAACCGGCGCAGCGTCTACATCTTCGTCAAGCGCAACAACCCCTATCCACTGCTCGATACCTTCGACTGGGCCAACCCGCAGGCGGTGCACGGCAAGCGCGAGGTGACCACGACCGCGCCGCAGGCGCTGGCGCTGATCAACAGCGACCTGGTGTTCGGCTGGTCGCGGGTGCTCGCGGGCCGCGTGTGGAACGAGGCCGGCAGCGACGCCAGGCGCATCGAGAAACTCTACGAGGTGCTGTACGCGCGCCGGCCGACGAAGCAGGAGACCGGCACGCTCATCGCCTTCCTCGACCGCCAGGAGCCGGTGCTCGCGGCGCAGCTCGCGGCCGGCAAGGCGATCGCAGCGCCGGACGGCTTCGGCCGCGACCCGCAGGTCGGCGCGGAGGCCGCGAAGCTCTACCGTGCCGTGAACGGCCGCGAGCCGGACTACTACGAGAAGGCCTCGCTGATCTCGTTCATCGAGAAACAGAAGAGCGAGCCCGCCAACTCCGCGGCCGCCACCGGGGCCGTGCCGCAGCCGGCCGGCCCGCACGCGGCGCGCGCCGCGGCGTTCGTCGACCTCGCGCATGCGCTCGCCAACTCGAACGAATTCAGCTACCGCTTCTAACTATTTCAAAGGGAACCGCTTCCATGAACCGCATCACCTCCCGCAGGGACCTCCTCATCGGCGCCGGACTCGGGGCCGGCGGCCTGGCATTCGGCGCGCTGCTGCCCGGCAGCGCGTTCGCGAGCCAGGCGGCGGAATCGTTCGTCGATCCGCTCGCGCCCAAGCAACCGCATTTCCCGGCCAGGGCGAAGTCCGTGATCTGGCTGCACATGGCGGGCGCGCCGTCGACGCTCGACCTGTTCGACTACAAGCCGCGGTTGATCGAGCTGCACGGCCAGCCGCTGCCCGAGTCGTTCTCGAAGGGCCTCAAGACCGCCACCGACGGCGGCGTGGGCGCGCTGACCGCCACCCCGCGCACCTGGAAGCAGCACGGTGAGACCGGCGCGTGGGTGTCCGACCTGCTGCCCAACATCGCGCGCCACGTCGACGACATCGCGTTCCTCAAGGGGTGCAAGACCGAGGGCAGCACGCATGTCATCTCGTCGCTCAAGCTGCACACCAGTAGTTTGACCCCGGGACGCCCGTCGCTCGGCGCGTGGATCACCTACGGGCTCGGCGCGGCCAACCCGGATCTCCCGGCCTTCGTCGTGCTGCCCACCGGCAAGGGCGGCGCCGGCGGCGGCAACGGCCAGGTGATCTGGAGCGCGGGCTTCCTGCCGGCCACCTACCAGGGCACGGCCTTCCGCCAGGGCGATTCGCCCATCCTGTTCCTCGCGCGTCCGGACCGCGTCGCCCAGGAGGAGCAGCGCGCGACGCTCGATCTGCTGAAGACCGTCAACGAGCGTCACGCCGCGCGCTATCCCACCGACACGGAGCTCGAGGCGCGCACGCGCTCCTACGATCTCGCCTACCGCATGCAGGCGGCGGCGCCCGAGGCCGTGGATCTCAAGCAGGAGACGGCGGCCACGCGCGCGATGTACGGCATCGGCGAGACCCCGACCGACGAGTACGGCACCGCGGTGCTGCGCGCGCGCCGGCTGGTGGAGCGCGGCGTGCGTTTCGTGCACGTGATCTCCGGTACTCAGGAGGACGGCATCCAGTCCTGGGATGCGCACCAGGAGATCGAGAAGAACCATTCGGTGATGTCCAGGACCGTCGACAAGCCCATCGGCGCGCTGCTGCGCGACCTCAAGGCACGCGGGCTGCTCGACTCGACGCTGGTAGTTTGGACCTCGGAGTTCGGCCGCACGCCCTACGGCCAGACGGGCGACGGCCGCGACCACAACCCCTGGGGTTACACCAGCTGGATCGCGGGCGCGGGCATCAAGCCCGGCTCGTACGGCGCCACCGACGAGATCGGCCTGCGCGCGCAGGAAGGCATCGTCGACACCTACGACCTGCAGGCGACGGTGTTGAACCAGCTCGGGCTCGATTTCCAGAAGCTCACGTTCCAGCACCAGGGACGCACGGAAAAGGCCACCACCGTGTTCGGCGACATCATCAAGAACATCCTGGCCTGAGGCAGCCGCGGAGAATGCGTAGCAGATGGTTTGCGGCGGCGAATTTCCTGGCCATGGCCGCCCTGGCCGCGCCGCCGGCGCTCGACTTCGCCGATTTCGACGACGCGCTCATGCGCGAGATGGACGACGCGATCAAGGACCTCGACTCGAATCTCGGCGGCCAGGATTCGAACGCCTCGCGCGCGAACGTCGTCGTGTTGCGCGACGGCCTGGCCTGGGCCGAGCAATACTTCGTGAAGAAGCCGGAAGCGCCGCTCGGCGTGGGCTACGTGCGCGAGGGCCAGCAGCACCTGGCGGCCACGCTCGCGGCCATCGAGGCCCGTGATTTCGAGGCCGCCAACGGGCACCTGCGCGGCGTCGTGCGCAGTTGCAAGGCCTGTCACGAAGCATACAAGCCGCCCGAATGAAACGCGCCGGGCCGGCGGCGCTGTGGGCGATGTGGGGTGCGATGACGGTGATGCCGGCGGCCAATGCGCAGAGCGTGTTCGACTTCGACGGCTGGATGCAGCGCGTCGAAGAGGGCAACCAGGACCTGCAGCGGCGCATCGCGAAGCGCGACCGCGATGGTGCGTTGAGTTTCGCGCGGGAGCTGGAAGAGCTGTACGGGCTCATGGAAAAGTTTTTCGCCGCGCGGGGCGCCGCGCAGCCCGCAGTGCGCATGTCGCGCGAGGGACGCGCGCTCGTGACCGCGGCCATCCGCCAGCTCGGCGCGGGAAATTACGGTGCGGCGCGTGACAGCTCGTTGCGCCTCGCGCGCGGCTGCCGCGCATGCCACATCGAATACAAGCCTCTTTGAACCGGTGAGAGTCACTAACAAGATGCTGGTAGGTGGCCTGCTCGCAGGCGGCGCCGCGGTGTTGCAGGTGTCCGCCGCCGTGGCCGCGCCCGAGGCGCGCCACGCGTTGACGCGCGCGGCGCCGTTG
>JBIOZI010000134.1:0-26783 GCA_044871085.1 Steroidobacteraceae bacterium
GCGAAAAATGCTTGGCTTCGCCGGCGCCGGCATGGCGGCAATGCTGCTTGCCGCCTGCGGCGGCGGCGGCGGTGGTAGTGCTCCGATCGGTGGCTCCTCGTCGGGCGGCGGTAGTTCGTCGAGCGGAGGCGGTTCTTCGTCTTCCTCCTCCGGTGGCGGTGGCGGTAGCGTCAGCGTCACGATCCCCACCGCGCGCACCGGCATCCCGCAGACGGTGGTGCCGCTGGTGGCGGTGACGCTCGACGGCACGGGCAGCAGCGACCCCGACGGCACCATCAATACTTATACGTGGACGCAGACGGCGGGCGTGCCCACCGTTATGTTCGACCCCGGCACTGGCACCACCGCCACGCCGAGATTCACCGCGCCGACCGTGACCGCCGCCACGACCCTCACGTTCTCGCTGACCGTCACCGACAACTCCGGCAACACCAGCACGGCATCCACCGTGGACGTGCTCGTGAATCCGCCGCCCGCGGCCGGCAACGTGGTGGTTTCCGGCATCGTCACCTTCGCGCGGGTGCCATTCGGCACGGTGGGGTCGGGCGTCGGCCTGGCGTACGGCAGCGCGGCACAGGTGCCCGCGCGCGCCGTGGCCGTGCAGCTGATCAACGAAGACAACGATACGATCCTCGCCAACACGGTGACGGACTCGCAGGGCCGCTACTGGTTCTCGGTGGCGCCGAACGCGAACCTGCGCACCATCGTGTTCGCGCGCATGCAGCGCGACAACACCCAGGCGCTGCCGCGCTGGGATGTGCGCGTGCAGGACGGCGTCGCCGGCACCAATCCATACCAGTACACCGACAATGTGACGTTCAACGCGACGGCAAACGGCATCACGCACGACGTCGCGATCCCGAGCGGCCACAACCCCGACGGCTCGCTGACCGTCGCGCGCACCGCGACATCCGCGCCCTTCGCCATCCTCGACACTATCTACCAGGGCCAGCAGCGCATCCTCGGCGTGGCGCCGACCACCAGCTTCCCGGCGCTCGTCGTCGACTGGGGCAGCCAGGACCTCGGCACGTTCTTCTCCAACACTCCCAGCCCGCACATCGCGCTGCTCGCGGATCTCGCCACCGACACGGACGAGTTCGACCAGCACGTCATCGCGCACGAGTTCGGCCACTACATCGAGCACAACTTCTCGCGCGCCGACAACATCGGCGGCTCGCACGGCCTCGGCAACCGCCTCGACGTGCGCGTCGCGTTCGGCGAAGGCTTCGGCTACGCGTTCGCCGCCATGGTGCTCAACGACCCGATCGCGCGCGACAGCTTCACGAACACGGTGGGAACGCGCACCTCGGCCGCGTTCAACGTGGAGACCAATCCACCCACCTCGCCGCTGGTGCCGGGCGATGCCGGAACCTGGGCCAGCGAATCGTCGGTGTGGTCGCTGCTCTGGGATTTCTACGACACGGCCGCCGACACGAACGACACCGTCGCGATGGGGTTCGCGCCGCTGTGGAACGTGCTGACCGGCGCGCAGCGCACCACGCCCGCGGCCACCAGCATCTTCCCATTCGCCACTGCGCTGAAAGCCGCGCAGACCGCCCAGGCCACGGCCATCGACACGCTGCTCAGCGCGCAGAACATCACCGCCGCCACCATCGACGCGTACGGCAGCACGGAGACGAACGTCCCCACGCCGGTGGCGATGGCCGCGGCACTGCCGCTGTTCACCAGCATCAACGTGCCGGGCGGGCCGGTGACCCTGCGCAGCGTCAACGACGCCGGCAGTCACAACAAGCTCGGCAATCACCGCTTCTTGCGCTTCACGCTCGCGGCCGGGCGCACAAGCACCACAATCACCGTCACCTCGAATAACCTGAACGCTCCCGATCCAGACTTCAGGCTCTACAAGCAAGGTGTGGTCGTTGGCACCGCCGCCGCAGGCCAGGGGCTGCCGAACGCCAACGAGTCCTTCACGTACACCAGCCTCACCGCGGGCGACTACGTGCTCGACGTGTACGAATGCTCGAACGGTTGCGACGACGACGACGGCACCGAAGGCGACTACGACCTCACCGTGACGATCAACTGAGGCAGCATGACCACCACCCACAAGAGCTCCGCCCTGGCCGCCGCGTTGTTGTTAGGCGTGGCGCTGGCCGGATGCGGCCGCGCACCGCAGCCCGAGGCCGTGCCACCGCCGCCGCCCGCGCCTGCGAACATGGAGCCGGCCCCGGCGGCCCCGGCAGCCCCGGCGAATTCGCAGGCGCCGCCACCGGATACGGCCCCGGCCGCACCCGCCCAACCGGCGCCCGCCGCGCCGCCGCCGCAGGATTCCTCCCCGGTGCCGACCCCCACGTCGAGCGAGCCGGCCCTCGATGCCATGAAGCTCGCGCAGGCCAGCGCGAAGATGAGCGTGGCGGTCGACCTGCGCTACCAGATCGAAGCGGCCACCCCCGGCGGGCCGATGACCCTGCACCTCGCGGCCATCCCCCAGGTCGAAGGCACGCGCTTCGAGGTCAACGTGAAACCCGAGGACGGCATCCAGCTCACGGCCGGTGCGCTGACCGTGCAAAAGTCCGGTTCGGGCAGCGTGTACCGGCGGCAGTACGCGCTCACACGCGGCACTTCCGCGCCCGCGGCGCTGCGCGTGCTGGTCACCATGGATACCGCCGCCGGATCGGGCTTCGGGTATTTCACGGTGCCGCTCGACGGCGGTACCAGTGCGCAGAACAAGCAGGATTCAGTAAAACAGCGCTGACCGCGCTGCACCACGGACGCGTACACTACGCGCCGTGAATCGCCGGGTCACCAGGAAAGTCTGTTTGCGCGTCGGCTGCCTCCTGGCACTGACATCCGGTTTTGCACCCGCTGCATTCGCGGCCTGCGTGGGCCAGCAGGGCGGCGATCTCGCCGACCTCGAACAGCGCGCCTTCCGCGATCCGGCCACGGCGCTGCCGCAGCTCGCGAGCACGCTGGCCGCTTCCACCGACATTCCACCGTCACGCCGCGCGGCGCTGCATGCCATCGCCGCGGAAGCGGCGCGTCAGCTCGGCTTCTCGCGCCAGAGCATCACGCACGCCGACGCCGGCCTCGCGCTGCTGCCCGCGGGCGACATGTCCGATCTCGCCGTCCGCATGCGCACGGTGCGCGCGGTTGTGTCCACCAACGTCGGCGGCATCGACGCGGCCACGGTCGAGCTCACGCGCGTCGTCGAGGCCATCCGCGACCGTCCGCTCGCGCTCGGCTGCGTGCTGCGCGACCGCGGCTGGCTCAATTTCCGCGATGGCAATCCCGACCAGGCGCTCGACGATCTGCTGCGCTCCTATGCTCTGCTGCGCAAGTACGCCAGCCGCGACGAAGCCATGGTCGCGGCCGGTCGCCTGTCGATGGCGCAGTTCAGCGTGCGCGATTACACCGCGGCACTGAGTCTGGTCGACGAGACCATCGCGTTCTTCCGCGAGCAGAATGCCAAGGTGCGCCTCGCGACCGCGCTCGACCGCCGCTCCGCCATCCTCAAGGCCGCGGGCCGGCTCGAAGAGGCGTACATCGCGGCCACCGAGGCGCTGCGCATCCACGAAGGCATCGGCGACCGGGTCGGCACGGGCCTCTCGCAGATGCGCATGTGCAACGTGGAGATCGACCGCAACGCGCTGGCGGAGGCCGCGCGCTGGTGCGATCGCGCGGAGCAGACGCTCAGCCAGACCAGCGGCATGGACGACAACGACTACCGCACGCTGGCCGCGCTGCGCGGCCGGCTGTTCCTCGCGCTCGGCAAGTCGCGCGAGGCCATCGCGCAGTTCGACCGCGCCATCGCGCCCGGCGGAGCGCAACCCGCCGACGACATCGCCGAGCTCTACGAGCTGCGCTCGCGCGCGCATGCCGCCGTCGGCAACTATTCGGCCGCGTTCACCGACCAGGGCGAATACCTGCGGCGGGTACGCGAGCAAGGCGCGCTCGACCGCATCCGCGAAGTGGCGCAGCTGCGCGTGCAATTCGAGAACGACCAGGAAAAGCAGAAGATCGTGCTGCTCGAAAAAGACAACAAGCTCGCCGAAGAGCGCATCAACAGCCAGACGCGCACCACGCAGCTGGTCGCGATCGCGGGTATCGCCGGGCTCGTCACCGCGTTCTTCCTCGGCTATGCGCTGCTGTCGCATCGACGGCATCGCGCCGAGCTCATCCGGCTGGCCGAGCGCGACGAGCTCACCGGCCTGCTGAACCGCCGCGCCATCGTCCGCAAGGCGGTCGAGCTGCTGTCGCGCGCGCGCGAATCGCGCGGCACGCTCATCATCGGCCTCATCGACCTCGATCACTTCAAGACCATCAACGACCGGTACGGTCACGCGGTGGGCGACCAGCTCCTGCAGCGGTTTGCCGCCGCGCTGCGCACCTCGCTGCACAGCCGCGAGGTGTTCGGCCGCTATGGCGGTGAGGAATTCCTGGTGCTGTTCCCCGATTGCACCATGGACCAGGCCCGGCAGTCCGCCGAGCGCCTGCGCAACACGCTGCGCGACCAGCGCATGCGCGTCGAGGACCAGGACGTCTCCGTCACGCTCAGCCTCGGGCTCGCAACGTACGAGCATGGCGACGTGCTGTTCGACCAGGTGGCGCGCCGCGCGGATATCGCCCTGTACGTGGCGAAGACGCAGGGACGCGATCGCATCGAGATCTACAACCCGTCGCGCCATGGCGGGTTGGCGGCGAACGCCGCGCAGCGCCAGAGGTAGACGGGTGGTACCGGGAAGAGGTTCGTCGGGGTTACGAACTGTTCACGCCTGACTCGTGCGTCATCGGTGCGTGACCCCGACAAACCCCTTCCCGGTTCCACTCACTTCCAGGCGATGTCGAGTTCCTGGCCCACCCGCAGCGCGCTCCCGACTCCGGCGACCGGAATCGCGTTCTGGCCGAAGAGAATGCCGCGCAAATTCTGGTCGAAGCGATACGACTTCAAGGTAGCCAGGGGCTCCTCGCCGTCGCGCTCGCCGCGCTGCTGGTCGGTGGTGGTGATCGCGCAGCGCGCGCAGGGCTTGACGATGCGGATCGCGATACCGTCCGCGCGCAGCTCGTGGATGCGATCTTCATCGTAGGCATCGACGCCGTCGATGACGAGGTTCGGGCGGAAGCGCTCCATGGGCAGCGCCTTCGGCAGGCGCGCGTTGAGATCCGCCAGCGACGCACGCGAGATCACGAGCATCGGGAAGCCGTCGGAGAACTCCGTGACCGCCCGGGTACCCGGCGTCCACTCCGGGCTGCATACCCGCGGCACGCTGGCATCGAAGCGCACCAGGCGCAGCGGTGTGTCGAGGAGCTCCGTGAGCCACGCGGCGGGCACGTCGCCGCAATCGATGCCGCGGCCGTCGAATTTCCACACCGTGACGTCGCGCGCGGCGCCGGCCGCATCGCGCGGCACCACCAGGGGCGCGCGGCCGGGCGCGGCCAGCGTCAGAGACGCGGAGTCGAGCTGCGTCAGGATCCGCGCCAGGCGCGGCAGCTCGCGCTGCGTGACGAACCGGCCGTTGGGCCGGACCGCCATCCAGTGGCGGTCGCCGGCGAGGCCGGTGGCCTCGATGGTCGCGCTGTCGAGCGCGATCCCGCGGCAGGACTTGACCGGATAAACCGCGAGCCCGGTGAGAGTTGCGCGGCTCATGGCCTCAGGTTGAGCGCGCGTTCGGCACGCTCGAGGTCCGCCGCCGTGTTCACGTCGGCCAACGGCCGCTCGACGGCGATCGCGACGCGGATCTCCATGCCGTTCTCGAGCGCCCGCAATTGCTCGAGCTTCTCGCTCTGCTCGAGCCGGCCCGGCGGCAGAGCGGCCAGGCGGCGCAGCGACGCGACGCGATATGCATAGATGCCGACGTGGCGCAGGCATGCGGGTGGCAGCGTCGCCTGCGCGTCGCGGTTGCAGGGAATGGGCGCGCGCGAGAAATACAGCGCGCGACCGCCCGCCTCGCATGCGACCTTGACGTTGTTGGGGTCGTTGAAATCCGCCAGCGAATCGATCTTCGCCGCCAGTGTCGCGATGTCGGCGCGCGCGTGCTGCGCCAGCAGCTCCGCGACCTGGTTGATGATCACCGGCGGGATGAGCGGCTCGTCACCCTGCACGTTGACCACGATTTCGTCGTCCCTCCAGCCGCGGGCCGCCGCCACTTCGGCGATGCGATCCGTGCCGGAGACGTGCGTGCGCGCGGTCAGCGCCACCTCCGCGCCGAAGCCGCGCGCGGCGTTCGCGATGCGCTCGTCATCGGTGGCGATGATGACTTCCGCGGCCCGCGAGGCGCGCGCACGTTCGTGCACCCATTGCAGCATCGGCTTGCCGGCGAGCGGCAGCAGCGCCTTGCCCGGCAGACGCGAGGAATCGAAGCGGGCGGGAATGACGGCGCGGAATTGCATCAGCGTTCCAGCAACGGGTCGTCGTGCGCCAGCGCACGCGCGTCTTCTTCGAGCATCATCGGCACTCCGTTGCGAATGGGAAACGCCAACCGCTCGGCGCGGCACACCAGCACCTCGGCGGCCTTCTGCAGCTTGAGCGGCCCCTTGCACACCGGGCAGGCGAGGATATCGAGCAGTCTGTCATCCATTCTTCACGCCTGCATCCCGGAGGTCTTGAAAGCCTTCACGCGCGCCAGCACGAGATCGATGAGCTGGTTCGCCTCGTCCTCGGCGAACTCGGCGGTGACCGGCACGAACCAGCAGCGCTCGTCGGCGAATGGCGCGCATTTTACGGCATCTTTTTCCGTCATGAGGACGGGCAGCGTGTCGCCGAAGTTCAGATCTCCCGGCTTGAACGCAAAGTGATCGGGAAACGGGTGTTCGTACACCGTCAGGCCCGCATTGCGGAGCGTGTCGAAGAAACGCTGCGGGTTGCCGATGCCCGCGACGGCGTGGACGCCGGCACCGCGAAAACTCGCGAGCGCGCGCAGGCCGCCGCCGCCCGACACGGGCCGCGCGTCGCCCGGCTGCATGTGCATCGCGAAGTGCGTGCTGCTCACCATGCGCGGCAGCTGGAAGTTCGCCGCGGTGATGGCGCCATTGATGACCACGGCGTTCACCCGCCGCAGCCGGCGTGGACTCTCGCGCAGCGGCCCGCGCGGCAGCAGGCAGCCGTTGCCGAAGCCGCGCTGGCCGTCGATGACGACGATCTCGCAGTCGCGCTTGAGCGCGAGGTGCTGCAGGCCGTCGTCGGTGATCACGATGTCGGCGCGATCCGCCACCGCGGCCTTCGCGGCGGCGACCCGATCCTTGCCGACGAACACCGTCGCCTGCGAGCGCCGTGCCAGCAGCAGTGCCTCGTCGCCCACCTCGGAGGGACGGCTGTGCACGGTGACGCGCGTGACGCCGCGCGCCCGCCCGCCGTAGCCGCGCGACACCACAGCCACCTTCATGCCCACCGCGGAGAGCTTGATGGACAGCCAGGCCACCAGCGGAGTCTTGCCCGTGCCGCCGACCGTGAGATTGCCCACCACGACCACCGGCACCGGCACGCGCACCCGATGGCGCAGGCCCAGGCGGTAGAACACGCTGCGCACGGCCATGACCGTGCCGTAGATGAACGACAGTGGCACGAGCCAGGGCGACCCGTGCGCGCCGTACCACATTTTTTCTATGGAGCGCATCGCGGAGGGGCGCGCCGGATCAATTGCGGAACTCCGCGCGCTTGAGGCTGGCGTAGGCGCCCTCGCGCGCGACCAGCTCGGCGTGCGTGCCACGCTCGACGATGCGGCCGTCTTCCATGACGATGATCTCGTCGGCGTGCTCGATGGTGGTGAGGCGATGCGCGATCACCAGTGTGGTGCGATTGCGCATGAGCTCGACCAGCGCCTGCTGGATGCGCCGCTCGGACTCGTTGTCGAGCGCGGACATGGCCTCGTCCAGGATCAGGATGGGCGCATCCTTGAGCAGCGCGCGCGCGATCGCGATGCGCTGGCGCTGGCCGCCCGACAGCAGCGCGCCCCGGTCGCCCACCGGCGTGTCCAGGCCCTGCGGCAATTCGGCGGCGAACTCGTCGACGTACGCGATGTGCGCGGCCTTCTCCACCGCCTGCGGATCGGGGTTGTCGACACCGAATGCGATGTTGTTGCGGATGGAGTCGTTGAACAGCACCACGTCCTGGCTCACCAACGCGACGTTGTCGCGCAGCTCGCGCAGGTTGCACTCGCGCACGTCGATGCCATCGACGAGCACCGCGCCCGAGGTGGTGTCGTAGAAACGCGCCACCAGGCCGACGAGAGTGGACTTGCCGCTCCCGGAGCGCCCGACGATGGCGACGTTCTTGCCGGCCGGAACGCTCAGGTTCACCGAGTGCAGGACGCCGCCCTTCTCACTGGTGTATTCGAAGCTCACGTCGCGAAAATCGAGGGCGCCCGTGAGCCGGCCGAGCTTGCGGCCGCTCTTGAAGTCTTCGGTGGGCTCATCGAGCACTTCGAACACGCTGGCGCCGGCCGCGAGACCCTGCTGCAGTGGACCCAGCGCGGTCACCAGCGTGCGCATCGGCGCGGTGGTGAGCATCAGCGCGGTGAGGAAGCTCCAGAATTCCCCCACCGTCAGCTGGTGCTCGTTCACCTGGACGAGCGCCATCCACAGCACGCCGCCGAGACCGACCGAGGCGATGAACTGCACCACCGGGTTGCTGGTCGCCTTCGCCGCGATGAGCTTCATGTTGCTGCGCCGGTTGTGCTCGTTCACCAGCTCGAAGTCGCGTGCCTCCTGCTCCTGCGCGTTGAACACCTTGATGACGCGCTGACCGTCCAGCGCCTCCTTGGTGACGCGCGTGACGTCGCCCATCGACGCCTGGATGCGCGCGCTATAGCGCCGGAACGACTTCGTGACCTGGCGGATCAGGAACGACAGCGGCGGCGCGAGGATCACGACGAACAGCGCCAGCTTGACGTTGATGAAAAAGAGGTACGCGATCTGCCCGATGATGGTGAGCGAGTCGCGAATCAGCGCGCCCGTGGAGTTGGTGGTGGCTTCGGCCACCTGCTCGATGTTGAACGTGAGCCGCGAGAGCATCGTTCCGGTCGACTGCCGGTCATAGTGCCTGGCGGGGAAGTTCAGGTACTGCCGGAACAAGTCGCGGCGCAGTGCCTTGATGATCTGGCGCGACACGTAACCCGGAAAGTACACGCCTATGTAGTCGCCGACGCCGCGCAGCAGGAACAGCACGGGCGCCCCGATGGGCACCAGCCACAACACGCGCGGATCTTTCTCGACGAAGCCGAGATCCACGAAATTCTTGACCAGCCACGCAAAGCCCGGCCCCGTGGCCGCGAACAGCGCCATGCCGACGATGCCGATGAGAAACATGCCCAGGTGCGGGCGCGCGTAGCCGAGCAGACGCCGATACACATATCCGGCGTCGACTGGCGCAACCGGCGGCGGCGCATTCATCGGTTGCTCATTTATCGTAAATCGGGGGAGGGATAAATTCGGGGGTTTATTTCGGCGGCTTGGATTCTTCGACCGTCGCAATGTTGATGCGCACGAAGCCGAGTTTGCCGAGCACGTCCATCGCGGTCACCACCGTCTGGTGGGTCGAGCGCGCATCGGCTCGCACGGTGACGGGCCGCTCGCGGTCGGGCCCCGCCACTTCGAGAATGGCCGCGCGCAGCGTGTCGGGGCTGTTGTTGATGAGCTCGCGGTCGTTGACGCGATACGCGCCGCTCTGCGTGACGGTGACCACGACGGGGTCGGCCTTCTGGCGTCCCGTGGGCGCGAGGCTGGTCTGCGGCAGCTCGATCTTGAGCCGCCCTTCCTGCATGAACGTGGACGACAGCATGAAGAAGATGACCAGCAGCAGCGCGATGTCGATGAGCGAGATCAGGTTGATCTCGGGATCTTCCTTCGACTTGCGAGTCTGCAGCTTCATGCTGCCGGGCGCGCCATGCCGCCGTCGGAATGCGCTGCATGGTCGACCGCGCCGAGCGAGTCCGCGAACCGCACCGCGATCTTCTCCATGTCGACCACGATGCGCTCGACCTTGCCGCGCAGGTAGCGGTAGGCGATGAACGAAGGGATGGCGACGGCCAGGCCGCCCGCGGTGGTGATGAGCGCCTCGGAGATGCCGCCCGCGAGCATGCGCGGATCGCCCATGCCGCCGAGCATGACGGCGTTGAAGGCGCGGATGATGCCGGTGACGGTGCCGAGCAGGCCTAACAACGGCGAGATGCTGGCGATGGTGCCGAGCGAGTTGAGGAAGCGCTCGAGCTCGTGGATGACGTGCCGCCCGGTGTCCTCCACCCGCTCCATCATGATGGCGCGGCCGCGGTCACGGTTGGCGAGGGCCGCGGCGAGCACGCGGCCCAGCGGTGAGTTCTTCTCGAGCGCGTCGATGACCTTCGGGTTCACCTGGTTGGCGTCCGCGAGCTGCGAAACGCGCTTGATGAGGTCTTCGGGCAGCACACGCTTGCGCTGCAGGGTCCAGAGTCGTTCGAGGAGGATGCCGGCCGCCACTATCGAGCAGATGATGATCGGCACCATGAATGGGCCGCCGGCCTTCACGATTTCCCACATATGCTGCGGATCATACCGACCCGCCCAAGGGCCGTCACGGCAAACGTCTCCAGGCGAAGGGATATCCGCCTGCGCGCGCCAGACGCAGCACTTCGATGCCTGCCGTCCCGACATGGAGCTCGATGGCGCCATCGCGCCGCGTGTCGAGAGTCGCCGCTCCGGCACGGCGGCAGCGCTCGAGCACGAGCTGCCGCGACTGCGACGAAACACCGCCCGCGGCGATGGCGAGCCGTGCGGCCACGGTATCTATCCACTCGCGGCTCGAGGCGAGCGCGCTGGCGTGGCGGCTCACGATCACCACCTCGCTGGCGAGCGCGGCGCCCACGCGGCGCGCGAGGCCGCGCTCGCCGTCCGCCTCGAGAGTGCCACCGATCAGCAGCGAGTGCCCGCCCGCCATCACGCGCGCAACGCAGCGCTCGTGCAACGTGCCCGCGGCGTTCAACGCGATGACGACGCCATCCCAGCGCAGGGTTTCATCCCGGCAGCGCGTGACCGGCAAGGTGGCGCCGGGCCAGCCGCCGCCCGTGACGATGCGCGCCACGCCGCGTTCGTACGCTAACAACGCGGCACCGGCCGCACGGTCCGGATCGAGCTCCGGCAGCACCAGCAGGTCGACGCGCGGCAGCCCGAGCGCATCGAGCGCGGGCAACACGGCCTGGCGCAGGCGCGCGCCGCCGGTGTTCCAGGTGTCCCCCGTGTCGAACAGCAACGCGTGGGTGTGCGTGACGACCAGCGCGGCGCTGCCGCGTCCGGCATCGAGCACGGTCACGCGCGCGCTGCCGGGCTCCGGCATGCGCGACACTGGAAACATCAGCGGCAGCGCGAGTGCGAGGCCGGAGATGCGCAGCGGCCAGGGCCAGCGCTGCACGGCGAGCGCGCCCGCAACCAGCGCGACCACGCACCATCCGGCCGGCGGCACCACGCGCACCAGGGCGAGCGGCGCATCGGCCATCCACACGAGCCCGGGCCACGTCCAGTGGTACAGCGTCGCAGCCGCATCGAAGCAGCCCGTGCTCCACTGCGGAACGAACCAGGCGGACAGCGCGCCGGCGAGTACCAGCGGCACCAGCACGAACGAGATCAGCGGAATCGCGACGAGATTCGCCGCGAGCCCTGCGGGCGACACGCCGCCGAACACCGCGATGGTCAAGGGCGCGAGCGCCAGCATGACGGCGAGCTGCATGCGCAGCGCACCCCACGCGCGCGGCAGAATGGGCCGATCGACGGGTTCGACCCGGCCAAGGGTCGTGGTCTGCGTCCACAGGATCGCGCCGGCGGCGACGAACGACAGCCAGAAGCCGGCCGCGAGCGGCGCGCAGGGATCGAGCAGCAGCACCGCGATCAATGCCAGCGACCATACGTGCCCCGCGCCGGTGTGCCGCGCCTGCAGCCGCGCCAGCGCGAAGATGCCGAGCATGAGCCAGGTGCGCTGCGCGGGCACCGAGAAGCCCGCGAGCAGCGTGTAGCCACCGGCCGCGGCGCTGCCGGCGAGCAGCGCGAAGGTCTCGCGCGCGATGCGGCGCGCCGGCGGCAGGTGCCGCCACAGGCGCCGCGCGCAGAAGAACGCCACCAGCGCGAACAGCGTGACGTGCAGCCCCGAAATGGCCACGAGATGCGTGGTGCCGGTGGCGTTGAAGACGCGCCATTGATCGGGCGACAGACGGTCGTCGAGCCCCACCGCCAGCGCCGTCAGCAGCGCCGCGGCGTCGGGATCTGCGACGTCGTCCGCGATGCGCGCGGCGATGCGCGCGCGCAGCGTGTCGACGGAGACGTTCGCGAGCGCGACGCGGGTGTCGAGCGCCGCGGGCAGCACGCGGCCCGTGAAATGGATGCGATCCCGAAACGCGACGCGCTCGAGGTCCGCGCCGTCGAAATTGCGCTGTTCCGCCGACGGCGCGACCCGCACCACGAGGCGCCAGCGCTCTGCGACGCGCGGCACGGTGGCCGGCTCGCGCCAGGCGAGCCGCGCACGCCGCGTCCGCCCGTCCTGGGCCAGAGGCCCTTCCAGCAGCCGCACTTCGGCATCGAAGCGCACGTCGGCCCCGGATCGCAGCGGCACGTCGAGAACGCGCGCTTCGACGAGGAGCCGTCCCTGCGCCATGTCGGCGGGCAACTCGAGCGCATGCCAGCGCGCGACCACACCGAGCGCGAGCAGGCACCCGGCCGCGCACAGACACAGCACGCGAAACCCCGCCGCATGGCGCAGCGGCGTCACGGCGCCCATTCCGATGGTCGCGGCCGTGGCGAGCATCCACACGGTCGAGGGCGGCGCGGCGGCACCGAGGCCGAGCAACACACCCGCGAACAATGCGAGGCCGTCGATCACACCGGAGCAGTGCGGGTGCTAAAGTCGGCGCCGATGCCACGGAACTTCCTGCGCAAGATCACGCCCCGCAGCGAGACGCTGCGCAAGCACTGGGCGCTCAAGCCCTTCAGCCGTTTTTTCGGCGACCCGCGTCTGTGGTCTCCCCAGCGGCGCACGGTGGCACCCGCATTCGGCGCCGGCCTCGCGATCTGCTTCGTGCCGCTGCCCATTCACATTCCGCTGGCGGCGATGGTCGCCATCTTCTGCCGCATCAACGTTCCGACGATCATGCTCGCCCTGCTCTTCGTGAACCCACTGACGATGGTTCCGGCCTATCTGCTCGCCTACAAGATCGGTGTGATCGTCACCAGCGCTCCCGAACGCCATTTCGCGTTCGAGATGAGCTGGGACTGGGTGCAGCACGGACTCGGACCGATGTGGAAGCCGTTCCTGGTCGGGTGCGGCGTCTCCGGTACGCTGTTCGGCCTCGTGGGCTACGCGACGTTCGACCTGCTGTGGCGTTACAGCGTGCGCAAGAAATACCGCGAGCGGGCCGCGGCCGCACGCGCTCAATCAGGTGCGTTCGACTAGATTCCCGCGTTCCAATTCGAGCACCCGGTCCATGCGCGCCGCGAGGCGCCGGTCGTGCGTCACCACGACGAGGCTGGTCGAAAGCTCGCGGTTGAGCTCGAGCATGAGCGCGAACACACTCTCCGCGTTGTTGCCGTCGAGGTTGCCGGTGGGCTCGTCGGCCAGCACGATGCGCGGCTCGGTCACCAAGGCGCGCGCCACCGCCGCGCGCTGCCGCTCGCCGCCCGACAGCTCGTGCGGGCGATGCACCAGTCGTTCGGCCAGGCCCACGCGCCCGAGGATGGCGCGCGCGCGCTTCTCCGCCTCCGCCTTCGGCTCGCGCCGCACCAGCAGCGGCATCGCGACGTTTTCGAGCGCCGAGAATTCCGGCAACAGGTGATGGAACTGGTAGATGAAGCCGAGCGTGCGGTTGCGCAGGCTGCCGCGCGCCTTCTCCCCGAGCGCGTGGATGTCCTGGCCCGCGATGCGCACGGTGCCCGCGGTGGGCTTGTCCAGGCCGCCGAGGACCTGCAGCAGCGTGGTCTTGCCCGACCCCGAGGCACCAATGATGGCGATGCGCTCGCCCGCCTTCACGGCCAGGTTCACGCCGAGCAGCACCTCGAGGTCGATCGGCCCCTGCCGGAAGGCGCGCCGCACGTC
Organism: Steroidobacteraceae bacterium; assembly: GCA_044871085.1. Classification (GTDB taxonomy): domain Bacteria; phylum Pseudomonadota; class Gammaproteobacteria; order Steroidobacterales; family Steroidobacteraceae; genus CADEED01. Next base: position 14,003 of record JBIOZI010000134.1, read on the forward strand.
GGTGGCTTCGAGCACTCGTTCGTCGGTCATGTCGTCACTCACATCCTTTATTCATGCCGCAGGGCCTCGGCGGGCAACGTGCGCGACGCGCGCCACGCCGGGTAGATAGTGGCCAGGGCCGCGAGCAGCAGCGACACGGCCGACACCTGCAGCACGTCGCCCAGGTGCACCTCTGCGGGCAGGTCGCTCATGATGTACACGCTCGGGTCGAGGAACTGGATGCCGAAGGCGCGCTCGATGGCGTGCACCACGCCCGTGACGTTCAGCGCCAGCACCCAGCCGAGCGCCGCGCCCGCGGCGGTGCCGATCAACCCGATCAGCGCGCCCTGTACCAGGAACATGCGCAGCACGTTGACGGGCGCCGCGCCCATGGTGCGCAGGAGCGCGATGTCGGCCTGCTTCTCCTTGACGATCATGACGAGGGTCGCGATCAGGTTGATCGACGCCACCACGATGAGCGTGAGCAGGATGAAGAACATCATCGACTTCGTGAGGTCGATGGAGCGGAAGAACATGGCGTGGTCGCGCGTCCAGTCGCTGACCAGCAGCTGCCCGGGCGTGCTGATGTTGTACGCGACGCTGTTCATGATCTGCGGCGCGAGGAATGGGTCGTCGAGCGCCACGCGCAGCCCGGTGATGCGGTCGCCGAACCGGTACAGCTTCGCGGCGTCGGCCATGTGCATGAGCGCGAGACCGCGGTCGAACTCGTACATGCCCGAATCGAAGATGCCCGCGACCGTGAACGTCTTCATGCGCGGCACGAAGCCCGCCGGCGTGGCCGTGCCCTCCGGCGTCATCAGCACGACGGCCTGGCCCAAACCGGCATCGAGCTCGCGCGCCAGCGCGCTGCCGAGGATGACGCGGTACGAGCCCGACGTGAGCGCCTCGAGCGAGCCGGACGTCATGCGTCCGCCGAGGCCGCTGGCCTTCACCTCTTCTTCGGGCAGGATGCCGCGCACCATGGCACCCGACACCCGCTCGCCCTTCGCCAGCAGGCCGCGCGCCTCGATGTACGGCGCCACCGCCCTCACGCCCGGACCGGCCGCCACTTCGGCCTGCGCGCGCCGCCACTCGGGCAGCCGGCCATTCATGCCCCAGATGGTGCCGTGGGCGGTCACCGCCAGCATGCGCGTGCGCAACTCCGCTTCGAAACCGTTGAGCACCGACAACACCACCACGAGCACGGCCACCGCGAGCGCCAGACCGATGACCGACATCGACGCGACGAACGACACGAGGCCGCTGCGGTGCGTGGAGCGCAGGTAGCGAACGCCGATGGTCCACTCGTATGCCATGACTACTCGTAGCGCAGCGCGTCGGCGGGCGGCACGCGCGAGGCGCGAAACGCCGGGTAGATAGTGGCCAGCAGGGTGATGAACATCGCGATGCCGGCGATCCAGGCGACCTGCTCGAAGCGCACCTCCGAGGGCAGCCGCGTGATGACGTACACCTCGGAATTGAAGAACTCGAAGCGGAACAGCCGCTCGAGGAAGGCGCCGACCGCGCCCGCGAAATGTCCGACGCTGACGCCGAGCAGCACGCCGAGACCGACCCCGAGCCAGGCGATGACGCTGCCCTGGATCAGGAATATCGCCATCACCCGGCGCGGCGAGGTGCCGAGCGTGCGCAGTATCGCGATGTCGGTGCGCTTGTCGGTGACGACCATGGCGAGCATCGCCACCAGGTAGAACGCCGCGACCGCGACGATCAGCATGAGGATGATCGCGATCATCGTCTTCTCGATGCGGATGGCACGGAAATAGCTGGCGTGATCCACCGTCCAGTCGCGCACCTCGAGGCCGGCGGGCAGCGTGCGCGCCAGCGCGGCCGAATCCGCCGGCGCGTCCAGCGCCTCGGCGAAGTTCACGTGCAGCGACATGCGCGCGTCGGGGTTCGGCAGCAGCGCGCGCACGTCGGGGAGCGTCGCGATGAGCAGCCCGCCGTCGTACTCCTGCTGCTGGGCGTCGAACAGGCCGGCGACGATGAATTCGCGCAGCCGCGGCTGCGGCGCGCCGCTGGCGTCGGTGGTGGGCACGAGGACGGTGAGCGGGTCTCCGGTGCGCAGCATGAGCTGCTGCGCGAGCGTGCTGCCGACGATGACCCGATCGAGCCCGGGCTCGAGATCCGCGAGCCGGCCGTCGACCATGGCCTGGCTGAGGCGCTCCACCTCGCGTTCTTGGCGCGGGTCGATGCCCCGCAGCCGCACCGGCAGCATCTCGGGCTTGCGCACGGCCAGCGCCTCCACTTCGAGATACGGCGCGACGCCGCGCACGTTCGGCGCCGTGCGCATGCGGTCGGCGAGCGCGGCCCAGTCCGGCACGACCCGCGCGCCGGGCGCGACGAACACGCGCGCATGCGCCGACAGCGACAGCAGGCGTTGGCGCAGCTCGCCCTCGAGCCCGTTCATGACCGACAGGATGGCGATGAGCGCCGTGACGCCCAGGCACACGCACAGCAGCGAAACCCAGGTGATGAAGGAGACGAAGAACTCGTGGGAGCGCGGCCGGACGTACCGCAGGCCGACGAACAGGGGCAGCGAATTCAGCATTGAAATGGATTGTTACGCAAAAACCGGACCCGGTTCACAAAAGCGCTGTTAGGCAGAGTCGGCGCTTGGCGACAGCGGCTGACTTTGCCACACCGGGGCGTATATTTCCGCCGGTCGGGATGCCCTCAAGGAGAAGGCCATGCTTGCTCGCACGATGAAGTTGACCGTGATCGCGTTGGGTCTCGCGGCCGCCGTGCCTGCGTTCGCGGAAACTCTGGCCATAGACGGCCAGGTCGCCGTCAAACCCGCTGGCATCGAGACCCCGCAACGCGGCGCCTCAATGGAAGCGGTGGAAGCCAAGTTCGGAGCCCCGGCGAACAAGGCCGGCCCGGTCGGCAACCCGGCCATCACCAAGTGGTTCTACCCGAACTTCGTGGTGGTGTTCGAGAACGACAAGGTGCTGCACGCGGTCGTGGTCCGCGGCTGATCAGCGCGGCGGCCGCGCACAGCGTCCCACCTCGTACCAACGCACGCCGAGCCTGCCCGGCGACAGCGACACACAGACCGTGTCGCCGGGGGCGGTGCTCTCGTAGAAGGCGCGGTTCACTTCCACGCACGTACGCGCCTCCCGCGGACCCCAGGGCGCGAGCCGCAGCAGATAGCGTTTCGAGCTCCCCGACCCGCACTTCTCGCGCACCTCGGTGGCGAATACCTCGGGCGTCGCGAAGTCGAGTGCCCGATTCGCCAGCGAAATCGCACCCGCGAAATACAGCGCCGTCACCGCGAGCGTTTTCACGGCCGGCCACCAACGGCGTGGAATCGAGCGCACCCGCCAGAGCACGGCGGCACCGCCCGCCACCGTCGCAATGCCGACCATCGAGAACGTTCGCGAGTAGTCGAGCATCTCCACAGTCAGCAGCCCCTGCGCGACGAGCGCAACGGCCGGAAAAAACACCGGGATGGTGAGGTCCGCGAGCACCCTTCCCTTGTCGAGGCCGAACACGTAGGCCTTCTCCGCGCTCGCGGCCAGTCCCAGCGCGATGAGCGGCAACATCGCATTGACACCGAACGCGATCACGAGCGGAAGCGGATGCACCGCGAGCCAGAGCGCCGCGGCGAGACTCGTGAAGGCCAGCACGCGCGCCACGAGGCGCGCCCTGGCGAGCGCCTGTTCCTTCTCCGCCCGCGAACCAGGAGCTGTCGAGTGACTGAAATACCATTCGGCGAGCGCGCGCCTTTCTGCCGCTTCGCGATTCGGGAAGTCCGCCAGCCACTCTTCGAGCTCACGATCGAAGTCGATGCCCTGCGGCAGACGAAATCCGCCGGCCGCTCGACCCGCTCCAGAGTAGATATGCACGACCGGCGGCCGCGTCCGGTCGGGATCAATCGGCAGGCCGAGATGCTGGCACGCTCCAGACGTCTCCGGCGCATCAAGCCGCGCACTTCGATGGAATCGGCGGTGAGGATCACGCGTGTGCGGACCGACTCCAGGATCACGGCCACGCCCAGTAGCATGAAAACCGCGCCCAGACCAAGGAAGAAATTCCACACCAGGCCGCCACTGACGATGGTCCACGCCACGACGGCGATGCCGCCGGCGGCGAAGAGTACGCCGAAGCAATACATGAAGACCCGATCCGCGTTCCGGACACGGTATTCACGTGGAAACCGACTGCTCAACCAACGCCTCCCCCGCTTCGCCTCGACATCATAATCGCGCGGCGGGCGACGCAGGAATTTGCGTCCCGCGCCAGCCAGCGTAAGCTGCCGCGCTTTCGCAATGTCGACCCTCCTCAATCCCCCTCTGCCCGCACCGCGCGGAATCGCGCGCTGGCGCCAGCTCCATGGCTCGGCGCGCAGCCTCGCGCTGGCCGAAGCCATCGCCGCGGATACGCGCGCCTACCTGGTCCTCGCGCGCGACGCGCGCGAGCTCGACCAGTTGCGCGCCGAGCTCGGCTTCTTCCTCGGCAAGGCGCGCGCGCTGCACGCCCTGCCCGACTGGGAGGTGCTGCCGTACGACGTGTTCTCGCCGCACCCCGACATCATCTCCGAGCGACTGGCCGCGCTGGCCGAGCTGCCGCGCCTGAAGGGCGCCGTGATGCTCGCCTCCGCCGACACGCTCGGACAGCGCCTCGCGCCGCGCGGCTACGTCGACGGGCGCACCTTCAACCTCGCCGTCGGCGACCGGCTGCCGCTCGAGCCGCTGCGCGCCCGCCTCATCGAGAGCGGCTATGCATCGGTGGCGCAGGTGACGGCACCCGGCGAGTTCGCGCTGCGCGGCTCGCTGTTCGACGTGTTCCCGATGGGCGCGGGTGCGCCGTTGCGCGTGGACCTGTTCGACGACGAAATCGATGCCATCCGCGAGTTCGACCCCGACACCCAGCGCTCGCTCGAATCGCTGAAAAAGGTGCGCCTGCTGCCCGGCCGCGAGCTGCCCCTCGATGCGGATTCCGTGAAGGCGTTCCGCCGCCGCTACCGGACGCGCTTCGAGGGCGACCCGGCGCGCAGCGTCATCTACCGCGGCGTCAGCGACGGTCTCGCCCCGCCCGGCATCGAGTACTACCTGCCGCTGTTCTTCGAGACCACCGACACGCTGCTCGACTATCTACCGCCCGATACCGTGGTGTGCGCGGGCGCCGACCTGCCGGGCGCCGTGGAACGCGCCGCGCGCGAGGTGGCGGAGCGCTACGAAGAACGGCGGCACGACATCGAACGCCCGGTGCTGAGCCCCGAGGAGCTGTTCCTGACGCCGGCGGAGCTCGCCACGCGCCTCGACGCGTTCACGCGCGTCGAGTACGACCGGTTCAAGGTCGAGACCGAGCTTTCGGGCAGCGAAGGCGGCCACAACTTCCCCACCGCCAGGCCGCAGGAATGGAAGGTCGACCTGCGCGCCGAGCGTCCGCTCACGCCGCTCGAGAGCTTCCTGTCCACCTACCCGGGCCGGGTCCTGCTGGCCGCAGATTCCGCCGGACGGCGCGAGGTGCTGCTCGAGATGCTGCGCGCGCACGGTCTCACGCCCGCGGCCATCGCCGGCTGGCGCGAGTTCGTCGACGGCGACGCCCGCTTCGCCATCACGGTCGCGCCGGAGATGGCCGGGCTGAACATCGTTTCCCCCCCGATCGCCGTGCTCGGCGAAGGGCAGATCTTCGGCGCGCGCGCCCGCCAGGAACGCCGGCGCCGACGCTCGCAATCGGATCCCCAGGCCATCCTGCGCGATCTCACCGCGCTCGGCCCCGGCTCGCCGGTGGTGCACGAGGAATACGGTGTCGGCCGTTACCAGGGCCTGCAGGTGATGCAGGTGGCCGGCCAGGACGGCGAGTTCGTCGTGCTCGAATACGCCGGCGGCGACAAGCTCTACGTGCCGGTGCAGCAGCTGCACCTGGTGTCGCGCTATTCGGGCGCCGCGCCCGAGAGCGCGCCGCTGCACAAGCTCGGCACGGACCAATGGGCCAAGGCGCGCAAGCGAGCGGCCGACAAGATCCGCGACGTCGCCGCCGAGTTGCTCGACCTGTACGCACAGCGCCAGGCGAGGCGCGGCCCGCCGCTGCCTTCGCGCGAGCAGGAATACCGGGCGTTCGCCTCGAGCTTCCCGTTCGAGGAGACCGCCGACCAGGCCGAGGCCATCCGCCAGGTGCTCGAAGACCTCGCGAAGGACAAGCCCATGGACCGCGTGGTCTGCGGCGACGTCGGTTTCGGCAAGACCGAGGTTGCGATGCGCGCCGCCTTCATCGCGGCCCAGGCCGGCAAGCAGGTGGCCGTGCTGGTGCCCACCACGCTGCTGGCCGAGCAGCACACCAACAACTTCCGCGACCGCTTCGCCGACTGGGCGGTGCGCATCGAGTCGCTGTCGCGGTTCCGCAGCTCCAAGGAATCGAACGCCGTCCTCGAGGGCATCGAGCGCGGCACGGTCGACATCGTCATCGCCACGCACCGGCTGCTGCATGCCAACGTGCGCTTCAAGGACCTCGGGCTGGTCATCGTCGACGAGGAGCATCGCTTCGGAGTGCGCGACAAGGAGCGCCTGAAGACCCTGCGCGCCGAAGTCCACGTGCTGACGCTCACCGCGACGCCGATCCCGCGCACCCTGAACATGGCGCTCGGCGGTCTGCGCGACCTGTCGCTGATCACCACTCCGCCCGCCGAGCGGCTCGCCATCAAGACCTTCGTCACCGAATTCCACGCGCCGACGCTGCGCGAGGCCTGCCTGCGCGAATTCCGCCGCGGCGGACAGGTGTACTTCGTTCACAACGTGGTCGAGACCATCGAGAAGACGGCGCAGGAGATCGCGAAGCTGGTGCCGGAGGCGGAAGTACGCGTGGGCCACGGCCAGATGCGCGAGCGCGATCTCGAGCAGCTCATGGTCGATTTCTACCACCGGCGCTTCAACCTGCTGGTGTGCACCACGATCATCGAAAGCGGCATCGACGTACCCACCGCCAACACGATCATGATCGACCGCGCTGACCGGCTGGGCCTGGCGCAGCTCCACCAGCTGCGCGGCCGGGTCGGCCGCTCGCATCACCGCGCCTATGCCTACCTGCTCACGCCGCCGCGCAAGGCCATGACGGCCGATGCGGTCAAGCGCCTCGAGGCCATCGAATCTCTGGAGGATCTCGGCGCCGGGTTCGTGCTGGCGACGCACGACCTGGAGATCCGTGGCGCGGGCGAGTTGTTAGGCGAGTCGCAGAGCGGCGAGCTCACCGAGGTCGGCCTGTCGCTGTACCTGGACCTGCTCGAGCAGGCCGTGAAGGCGATGAAGGAAGGCCGCGAGCCCGCGCTCGACCGGCCGCTGGCCGCGACGGCCGAGGTCGAGCTGCGCATCCCGGCGCTGCTGCCCGAGAGCTATGTGGCCGAGGTACCCGTGCGACTGGCGCTGTACAAGCGCCTCGCGGCCTCGCTCGACAATGCGGCCATCGACGAGCTGACCGAAGAGCTCGTGGATCGCTTCGGTCCGCTGCCGCCGCCGGCCACCAACCTGTTACGCGTGGCAAGACTCAAACTCACCGCACGCGCGCTCGGAATCCGCCGACTCGACCTCGGGCCGCAGGGTGGCTATGCGCTGTTCGAGGAAGCGAACCAAGTGGACCCGCGCGCGGTCATACGGCTGGTGCAGCATCCAGACCGCGACTACCGGCTCGAGGGCGCGTTGAAATTGCGCATTTCCGTGGAGTCCGAAACCGACGCCGAGCGCTTCGAGTTCGCCGAGAAGTTCCTCGGCTCGTTGCGGGGCACGCCCGCCGCGCAGCCCGCTCCGGCCGGCGCCGCGAAACGACCCGCCGCCCGATAGCCATCCCGATAGACCCTTCCGAATTGAACATGGCCGACTCGGTATACTCGCGCCCATGACCGCCTCATTCGGCCGCTCGCGCATCGTTTTCCTCGCTGCCGCAGTCGTACTCGCCGTCCTCGCGGGTAACGCGCCCGCGCAGACCGCGCCGTCGAACACCGTCTACACCGTCGAGCTCATCGTGTTCCGCAATCTGAGCGGCGCGGGTGGGCCGGAGGACTGGAGCGCCCGCCCGTCCGCGCGCGGGCCGGAAGCCCCGGATTCGCCCGTGACCGGCCGCTTCGTCGGGACGATTCCCGCCTCGCAGTTCCAGCTCAACGACATCGCCGCCAAGCTGCGCAACACGACTAACTATCAACCCATCGCGCACTTCGCCTGGCAGCAGACGGCGAGCTCCTGGGGCTCGCGCGCCGGTTTCACCGTCGCCAAGTTGGCGGGCAACGTGCCCGGCCTGTCGGGAATCATCTTCCTCGAGGCCGGCAGCTACCTGCACCTCGGCATGACGCTCAGCTACCAGACTTCCAACCCGCCGCCGGGGCTGTCCGCGGCGCCGGGCACCGTGTTCACGATGTCGGAGTCGCGGCGCGTGAAGCGCTACGAGCGCAATTACTATGACCACCCGGCCTTCGGCGTCATCGCGCTGGTGACGCCGGCGAATGCGTCCACCGGCGGGAGATGACCCGCGGTTGAGGCAGCCCTCAGGCCGCCCTGCGCCGCTCGAGGGCCAGTCGGACCGCCAGCGCCGCCAGCACGCTGCCCATGATGTAGCGCTGGGCGGCCAGCCAGCGCGGACTGCGCGCAAACCACGCCGCGAGCCTGGCCGCGGACAGCGCGATGCACAGGTTGACGCTGAAGCTGACCACGATCTGCGCGAGGCCGAGCTGCACGCTCTGCGCGAACACCGAGCCGTGCCCGGGCGAGACGAACTGCGGGAATATCGACAGGTAGAAGATGGCGATCTTCGGATTCAGGACATTCGTCATGAATCCCATGAAGAACAGCTTGCGCGCGCCATCTATCGGCAGGTCGCGAGCCTCGAACGGAGAGCGTGCGCCGGGCCTGACCGCCTGCCACGCGAGCCACAGCAGGTAGAGCGCGCCCACCCATTTCAACGCCTCATAGGCGAGCGGGATGGTCATGAACAGCGCCGTCAGCCCCGCGGCGGCGGCCAACATGTGCACCAGGAATCCGGTGATGATGCCGAATAGCGAGACGACGCCGGCGCGCCTGCCCTGGCAGATGGAGCGGGAGATCAGGTAGATCATGTTGGGTCCGGGAGTGAGGACCATCAACAATGCCGCGCCGGTGAACAAAAGTAGCTCGTTCGAGGGGACCATGGGTTCTCCGATTCGCCGCTACGCGGGAAGTCCTGGGTCTCAGGGCTCGTGCGGGCGCGCCGCGCTCAGGTGAAATCGCCCTCGTCGGCGACGATGACGCGATTGCGGCCCTGCTCCTTGGCGCGCGCCACGGCGGCCTCGACCGCGCGCAGGAAGCCCTCCGCGGTGTCATCGGGCCGCGCCATGTGGATGGCGACGCCGCCGCTGACGGTGACGTACTTCTGCTGTGAACGCGGGTGATGGATCTGCTGCTCGCGCACGCGGTGCGCGACGGTGGAGGCGTGCTGGATGACGTGATCACTCTGGGTGCCGTGCATGAGCGCGATGATGCTCGCGCCCTCCCAGCGGCCGACGATGTCGGTGCCGCGCCGGAAGGCGCCGGCAATCGCGCGCGCCACGCGCTTGACCAGCGCGTCGCCGCCGGCGCGGTCGAAGATCTCGTTGTACGGGCCCAACTGATCGATGTCGAACAGCAGCAGCGCGATCTCGGTCTTGTCGCGTTGCGCGAGCGCGAAGTCGCGCTTGAGCACGTCCTCGAAGTAGTAGCGCGACGCGAGCCCGGTGAGGCGGTCTTCGCGCACCCAGTTCGGCAGGCCGCGAATGCCGCTCTCGCCGGTGGTGGTGGTGCGCGAGCGCGAGCCGCCTTCGCGGTGATAGCCGATGAAGTGTGTGAGCTTGCCCTCGGGATCCTTGAGCGGGTGGATCTGCATGTCGTTGACGAACACGGTGCCGTCCTTGCGGCGGTTGCGCAGCAGCGCGCGCGTGGCCTCGCCGTGCCGCAGCGCCTCGCGCAGCGTGTCGAGCTCCTGCTGGTCGCGGTCCTCGCCCTGCAGGAAACGCAGGTTCTTGCCCATGAGCTCCGCGGTCTCGTAGCCCGTCAGCCGCGAGAACGCCGGATTGGCGTACACGACGATGCGCTCGCCTTCCGCCTCGCAGATGACGACGCCGTCGGGCGCCACGTCGAGCGCGGCGCGCAGGCTCTGCGACTGGAAGCCGCTCATGCGTTGCCCGCCGTGAGGCTGAGCGGCGGCGCCTGCGCCGCGCGCGCGAGCAGCTCCTGGGCGCCACGCCAGGGCGCGCCGGCATACAGCTCCTCGCGCTCGGGCGCCGCGCGTCCGCGCATGCGCACCAGCCGCAGGTGCGCGCTCGGATCGAGCTCGTGTTCGAGCCCGTCCAGCAATTTCATGACCGCCGGACGGTCGTTGCACACCGGCAGCACGTCGCAGCCGGCGGCCAGCGCGGCGGCGGCGCGCGCGACGATGTCGCCGTATTCGGCGGCGCCGCCCATCGACAGGTCGTCGGCGAACACCGCGCCCTCGAAGCGCAGCTCCTGGCGCAGGCCGTTCTGCACCCAGCGCCGCGACAGGCTGGCGGGCGCGGGCGCAACCGATGGGAACAACACGTGGGCCACCATGACTCCCGGCAGGCCGTTGGCCATGAGCCGGCGGTAGGGCAGCAGGTCGTCCGCGAGGCCCGCCCAGTCCCGCCTATCTACCGGCAGCGATTGATGCGAATCCGCGACCACCGCGCCGTGCCCGGGAAAGTGCTTGGCCGTGCCGGCCATGCCGGCATCCTTCATGCCCTGCAGGTACGCGAGCGCGAGCTGCGCCACGGCCTCAGGCTTGGAATGGAACGCCCGGTCGCCGATGACCTCGCTGACGCCGTAGTCGAGGTCGACGCAGGGAGCGAACGACAGGTCGATGCCGTGGGCGCGCAGCTCGGCGGCCATGAGCCAGCCCATGGAGCGCGCGAGCGTGAGCCCGTGCTTCGGGTCGAGATCGAATTCGTGGCCGATCCGGCGCGCGGGCGGCAGCGCCGAAAACCTGCCCTTGCGAAACCGCTGCACACGTCCGCCCTCGTGATCGACGCCGACGATGAGCGCCGGCGAGCGGACGGCGTGGATGTCGGCGACCAGGCGCACCAGCTGCTCGGAGTCCGCGTAGTTGCGTGTGAACAGGATCACACTGCCCACGAGCGGGTGGCGCAGCACATCGCGGTCCTCGGGCGTGAGCTCGAGACCGGCAACGTCGACCATCAGTGGGCCCAGCGTCACTGCCTAAAACCTATCTCAGGAGCCCCCTCGAGATGCCCGGTCGAGCACCGCCACGGACTCCACGTGGGTGGTGTGTGGAAACATATCAAGGACCCCGGCCGCGCGTAAGCGGAAGCCCAGCTCATGAGTCAGGACTCCGAGGTCGCGCGCCAGCGAGCCCGTGTGACAGGAGATATACACCACCCTGCGCGGGGCCAGATGTGCGACGGCGCTCAAAACCTCCCGCGCCCCCACGCGCGGCGGGTCTAACAGCACGGCGTCATACGGGCCACGCATCCAGGGAATGGTCCTGTCGGGGGCCACCGACAGGTCCCCAACGTGGAATTCGGCGTTCTCGATGCCATTGGCGCGGGCATTGGCCCGCGCGCGGCCGATGAGGCCTGCCTCCCCCTCCACGCCGGCCACGGCGGCGGCGCGCCGGGCCAGGGGGAGCGTGAAATTGCCGAGCCCGCAATACAGGTCGAGGACGCGGTCGGTGGGCCGCACTTCGAGTAGTTCGATGGCGCGGGCGACCATCGAGCGGTTGATGGCGGCGTTGACCTGGACGAAGTCGGTAGGCCCGAAGTCGAGACGGAGGTCGAATTCCTCGATCAGGTAGTGCAGATCGAGGGGGCCGGGCGTGAGCGGCGCGATCGTTTCGAGCCCGCCGGGCTGCAGCAGGATGCGCAGACTCCGCTCGCGCTCGAACGCGCGCAGCCGGGCCAGGTCGGCCTCGGGCAATGGGTCGAGCACGCGCATCACCAGCACGCGTTCGCCGTCGGACAGCGCGACCTCGATCTGCGGGATGCTCTCGCGCCGTTCCATGCCGGTGAGCAGCTCGGCCAGCGTGCCGACCAGGGCGCCGACCGGCTCGGCCAGCACCTCGCAGCGCGCGACGTCGGCGACGTACTTGCCCTGCTTCTCGCGAAATCCCACCAGGCTGCGGCCCTTCTTCGCGACGTAGCGCGACGACAGGCGCGCGCGCCGCCGGTACGCCCATTCCGGCCCTAACAACGGCGGCAGCCAGGACTCCGGCGACACGTTGCCGATGCGCGCGAGGTTCTGCGCGAGCTCCTGCTGCTTGGACGCAATCTGCGCCGCGGGGGAGAGGTGCTGCAACGCGCAGCCGCCGCAGACGCCGAAGTGGGCGCACTTGGGGGTCACGCGATCGGGCGAGGGCTCGATGACCTCGAGCAACTCCGCCTCGTCGTGCGATTTGTGGAAGCTGCGGCGCCGGAAGGAGATGCGCTCGCCGGGCAGCGCGCCCGCGACGAATACGGTCTTTCCGCCGAGCTCGCTGCCGCGCACGACGCCCTCGGCTTCGTGGGTGAGATCGGCGACGACACCGGTCTCGACGACGGCGGCCGCACGCGCAGACTTATTCATGCCGCGCGTCCGAGCGCGAGATCACTGCGCGCCCCACGCTGCCAGGAACTCGTCGAAGTGGGGTTGTTTGGCCTCCGTCAGCCATGCGCGCGTGCGCGCCAGCTCCTCGGCGAGGCCCGCATCCGTCAGGCGTCCGCGCATGTGCTGGAAGCGCAGGAAGATGAGCCAGGTGTTGACGACGTCGGTCTCGCAGTAGCGGCGGATGCGCGTCAGCTCGCCGGCGCGGTAGGCGTCCCACACCTGCGAGCCGT
>JBIOZI010000135.1:0-4013 GCA_044871085.1 Steroidobacteraceae bacterium
GCCCACAGCTTCCTCCCGATCCCACCTCGCGATGGACACCGTTGCCGCTCAGCTAACACTTCCCCTTGCCGGGTGTGTAGAGGACTTCCACCTCCAAGTGAGTGCGCCCTGCCGGGCGCACAAAAAAGGGCGGAAGCCTTGCGACTTCCGCCCTCGTTCATCGATCGCGCCCGTCAGGGCGCTCGATTCATCGTCGCAGTCGGGGGACTACGGGATCGGGCACGAGCCCGCGCAGGCGCTCGTGTTGATGACGCTCGGCGGGATCAGGGTGACGTCGGAGATGCTGACGTTGCACGCCGGGGTGTTGAACTCGACGCCCAGCGCCGTGCTGCTGCCCGAGCCCTTCACGACACCCTTGAACACCTGGCACACCTTGGTCTTGCCGGTGCCGCTGTTGTTCACAGTCAGGCCACGGATCGTCGCCGTGTCACCGTAGTTGGAGTTGATGCCCACCACGGTCGAGGACACGTCGCGCACGATCACGTTCGTGACGGTGACCTTGCGCGGACCACCGTTGCCGGTGCAGTCGCCGCAGGTGCGCACGAGCTTGCCGACGCTCTGGACGTAGAAGTTGCTGATGCGCAGCTCGCCACGGCCATTGAACTGGAACGTCTTGTCCGTGGCGTTGAAGGCCGCGCCGCAGCTGATGTTCATCACGGTGCCGGCCGGGCCGAGCGCCGTGGCGGCGTCCTCACCCACGTCCGTCCACCACACTTTGTTGACCGTGCAATTGCCTTCGCAATGGATGCCATCGGCCGCCAGCGTGCCGACGATGACGTTCTTGACCGTGCCACCTTCCTTCACCAGGAACAGCGGCGGCTGGCCTTCGGCATCACCACCACCCGAGAGGTTGTACGTCTTGTTCAGGCCATCGAACACCTGGCCGGCGTTCACGACCTGCGTCGCGGCCAGCTGCACGGTGCCCGCGCTGCTCGGCATCTCGCAGCCCGGGTACGCGCCGGTCGGGGGCGGTGTGGTCGGCGGAGGCGTGGTCGGAGGCGGGGTGGTGGGCGGCGGCGTGGTCGGGGGCGGCGTGGTCGGGGGCGTGCTGCTCGAGGGCTTCGAGCACTCATTCACGCCGCCGGCGATCGAGCCGCCGAACGTAGCGGCGTTACAGACGAAGGTGCCGCTCAGAGTCTTGTAGATGAACTGGTCGGCGCGGCCCATCGCCACGCTGGTATTCGCCGCCACCGCGGGGCAGGTCTGATTTTGACTGCAGATCGTGACGTAGCCAGACGGCCGGTTCGCCGCATGGGCGGAACCCGCCGCGGCAACCACTCCGATGGCCAGAAAAACTTTGCCCATTTTCATCGCGCTTATCTCCCTTCGATGCACTGTGTGCCCAAACAAGCTTGGTTTTGAAGATGCGGGAAGCCCCCTCTTGGACCGGGCGCCGCTGATTTCGAACTCGACAGGGTGAGGAGTAAGCCACTGTCTGGCCCCCGCGACAGGCGACCGGGCTCTCTCGCGCGGCGCGATATACGGGGTGCAGCTCTCATAATCCCGGCTGTCAAATAGCAGGGTTAAATTGCGCCGGCGGGCAGCGGCGCATGAGAGCGCTAACGCGGCGGCCTAACTAGTTCCGGCGACGGACGCCGTGCTCCACGAGCGTCGCGGGCAGGATCGGCGCGCTGGTGCTCGACTGTCAGGGCGGCATCTTCGTGGGGACTTCGGCCGGCTGGCGCAGGTTCGCATCCACCTGCCAGGGACGCGTGCGCAGGTCGTAAGGCGCCGCGAGCTGCGCGTCTTCCAGCCGCTTGGCGTGCTTGTGGTACACCACGATCTTCTGCTGGTCGGCGGCCACCGCCCCCGGAGCCTTGGACCTGAAGTCGGGGTTGGGCACGGTGATGTGCTCGGCGTAGTTCCAGTCGTAGCGATCCGAGGCCTGCGCGGTGTACGTCTGGAAGAGAATCTTGAGATTGCCGTTCGGCGCGTTGCCGTTCGCCAGCAGCGTCACCTCGCTCTTGAGCTGAAAGCCGCGCAGCCCGTACAGCACGTCGCGGTCCGCGTCCGTACCCGTGATCTGGTAGCGCAGCGGCATCTCCACCAGGCTCTCGTAGCTCATCGACAGCAGGCTCTTCGCATCCCATTTCTGGAACGGTGCGATGCCGACGATGCGCGGCACGACGCCGGCCCACCGGGTGACGCCGCCGGTGAAACGCGCCTTCTCCTGCGTGAGCAGCACGCGCCGTTGAAACGCCAGCGTCTCGAGCACTTCCGTGCGGTCTTTCAGGTGATCCGGCGCGTCGAATTCGAACAGCCCCTTGGGATCGCGGTTTTTCAGCCATTGCCGCATCAGCAGCGCGGCCAGCGACACCGCGAGCGCACCCCGGTTGGCGTCGACGCCGTCGGCGATGCGGCCGTAGAACCTGGCCAGCTCGGGTGGTTTGAGCGCCGCCAGATAGTCGGTGGCCATGTTCGTCAGTCCCCGGCTCCCACCGCGCGCACGCCGGCCGGCAGCTCGAAGCGCGCGATGGCCTTGCCTTCAACTCCATCTTTCACGGGTACGACCGAGACCAGGCCCGGCTCGCTGACCAGATAGAACTCACCGTTGCAGATGGCGACTTCCAACTCGCGCTCCGTGCCGCCGCCGAGCGCGCTGCCCAGCCCGGGGTCCGCGCACGACGCGATGGTCTGGCGGTATTCATCGGCGCCCACGCGAACCACGACCACGAGACCGGCCTCGCGCGCGGTTTCGGTCATTTGATCGCCGCCCGTGTCCAGGCGGAACAGCGCTTCGGCTCTTCCTGGCGGCAGGGGAGATTGCAGCCTCGACTGGGTCGGCTGCGCGTCGAGGGTTCGCGGCCGGCGCTCGCCTTGGGAAGCAGGAGCGGGTTGGGACGCCGCGACCGGCGCGGGCGCGGGCGCGGGCGCTTCGGGCGGCGCGCAGGCCGCGAGCAACGCAGTCAAGATGCCGATGCGGAGGGCTGGCCGCGCTTCCATGCGTTCAATGATTCCCGCAGCGCGACGCACCAGTCAATGCCCGAGCGCGCTCAGCCGGCCGCCACCACCGGGCTGTATTTGACCCCGCAGCCGCCGAGCCCGCAGTAGCCGTTCGGATTCTTGGCCAGGTACTGCTGGTGGTATTCCTCGGCGTAGTAGAACTCCGGCGCCTCGCGCACCTCGGTGCTGATGTTGCCGCGATGCGCCTGCGTCAATGCGGCTTGATAGGCGCGCCTGCTCTCCTCGGCCTGCTCGTGCTGCTGGTCCGTGGTCCAGTAGATAGCCGATCGGTATTGCGTGCCGACGTCGCCGCCCTGGCGCATGCCCTGGGTCGGGTCGTGCGACTCCCAGAACACCTCGAGCAGCGTCTCGTAGGCCACCTTGGCGGGGTCGTAGAGCACGCGCACCACTTCGGTATGGCCGGTGCCGCCCGAGCACACCTCCTCGTAGGTCGCGTTCGGCGTGAAGCCGCCCGCGTATCCCACCGCGGTGGTGACCACGCCGGGAATCTGCCAGAACTTGCGTTCCGCGCCCCAGAAGCAGCCCAGCCCGAACACCGCCTCTTCGAGGCCGCGCGTCGCGGGTTGTTTGATGTCGCTGCCGTTCACGAAGTGCTTGCCGGAGATGGGCAGCGGCGTCTTGCGGCCGGGCAGCGCCTCGTCCTGCGCGGGTATGAAGGATTTCTTGCTGAGGAGTGCCATGGAAGCTCCAGGATCGGGGGCTCGGGCAGTGTGGGGTCGCCCCTGCCGTTACTCAAGACGGACCATGTCGAAGACCGCACCGGCGCGGGGTTTATTGCCTACACTCCCGCGCGCATGACCGAATCCGCCAGCACGCCGCGCCTGCGCGCGACCTTCGCGATCTACCTCGCGCTCATACCCGCCACGGCGCTGATCGGCCCGCGCGAGATCCCGTTTTTCTACCATCTTGCCGCGGGCCTGGCGGGGTTCGTTCTCATCGCCCTCGCCTGCCTCGGCCGCATCTGGTGCTCGGTGTACATCGCCGGCCACAAGGACGAGAAACTCGTGACCACCGGGCCGTATGCGCGCTGCCGCCATCCGCTGTACGCC
>JBIOZI010000136.1:0-7950 GCA_044871085.1 Steroidobacteraceae bacterium
TCACGCGCAACGACGAATGGGTCACTCTCGGCGTGACCGCCAACGCGTTCCTGCATCACATGGTCCGCAACATCGCGGGCCTGCTCATGTCCGTGGGTTCGGGCGATTCGCCGTCGGAACGCGTGGCCGCCGTCCTTGCGACCCGGGACCGCAAGGCCAACGCGGCCACCGCACCACCCGACGGGCTGTATCTCGCCGCCGTCCGCTATCCGGCCGAGTTCGGGCTGCCGGCTGCCGGCTCCGAGCCGCAATCCGCTATCATCGGCCGCACTTTCGAATAGGGGTCGCCCACCGACATGTCTTGGTTCGAGAAAATCATGCCCTCGCGCATCAAGACCGAGCGCCGCACGCGTTCGGTCCCCGAGGGGCTGTGGATCAAGTGCTCGGCCTGCGATGCCGTGCTGTACCGGGCCGAGCTCGAGCGCAATCTCAACGTCTGTCCCAAGTGCAGCCACCACATGCGCATCGGCGGCCGCGAACGGCTGGCGCGCTTTCTCGATGAAGGCAACCAGCTCGAGCTGGGCGCCAACGTGCAGCCCGAGGATCCGCTGCGCTTCCGCGACAGCAAGCGTTACCGCGACCGCCTGGCGGCCGCGCAGAAGGCCACCGGCGAGCGCGATGCGCTCATCGCGATCGCAGGCGCACTCGACGGCTTGCCCATCGTCGCGTGTGCGTTCGAATTCCGTTTCCTCGGCGGGTCCATGGGCTCGGTGGTCGGTGAGCGTTTCAAACGCGCCGTGGACCACTGCATCGAGCATCGCGCACCGCTGGTGTGCTTCTCCTCGAGCGGCGGGGCGCGCATGCAGGAGGCGTTGTTCTCGCTGCTGCAGATGGCGAAGACCAGCGCGGCGCTGGCGCGCCTGGCGAAAGAACGCCTGCCGTTCATCTCGGTGATGACGGACCCGACCACGGGCGGCGTGTCGGCCAGTCTCGCGATGCTCGGCGATCTCAACGTCGCCGAGCCGCGCGCGCTCATCGGCTTCGCGGGCCCGCGCGTCATCCAGCAGACCGTGCGCGAGACACTGCCGGAAGGCTTCCAGCGCAGCGAGTTCCTGCTCGATCACGGCGCGCTCGATCTCATCATCGACCGCCGCGACATGCGCGAGAAACTCGGCGCCATCCTGCGGCTGCTGTTGCGCCAACCCGCGCCGACACCCGCGTCGTAGGGCCGCGCGAATGCGCTCGCTCGCCGACTGGCTCGAGCAGCAGACCAAGTCGCACCCGCGCTCCATCGACCTGACGCTCGAGCGCGTGCGCGAGGTCGCCCGCCGCATGGAGCTGCTCACCCCCGCGCATCGGGTGATCACCGTCGGCGGCACCAACGGCAAGGGCTCGACAGTGGCGTGCATCGATGCCGTGCTGCGCGCGGGCGGCGTGCGCTGCGGGCGTTTCACCTCGCCGCACCTGACGCGCTACAACGAGCGCATCTGCGTCGACGGCGTCGAAGCATCGGATCCGGAGCTGATCGAATCCTTCGAACGCATCGACGCGGCGCGCGGCGACATCACGCTCACGTTCTTCGAATACAACGCGCTGGCGGCACTCGACCGCTTCCGCGCCGCGCGCGTCGACGCGGCGGTGCTCGAAGTGGGCCTCGGCGGGCGTTTCGACGCCACCAACATCCTCGATGCCGACGTCGCCGTCGTGTGCTCCATCGGCCTCGATCACATGGACTTGCTCGGCGATTCGCTCGACGACATCGCGCGCGAGAAGGCGGGCATCTTTCGCCGCGGGCGCCCCGCGGTGATCGGCGACCAGGATGTTCCAGAGGCGCTGCGCAGCGCGGCCGCGCAGGCCGGTGCGCGCAGCGTGGCGGCCGGCCGCGAATTCCACGTGCGCGATCACGGTGGCAGCTGGGGCTTCGAGCTCGGCGCGCTGCGGCTATCGCCGCTGCCGGATCCCGCCATCCGCGGCCTGCATCAGCGTGGCAACGCGGCCACCGCGCTCGCGGCGATCTCGTGCGCCGGATTCGAGCGGCTGCTGGCGCACGACACGGTCAGTCAGGCGCTGCGTGACGTGCGACTGCGTGGACGATTCCAGGTGGTGCCGGGAGAGCGCGAGTGGGTTTTCGACGTGGCGCACAACGTGCCGGCCGCCGAGGCGCTGTCGCGCAACCTGCGCACGCTGCGGCCCGCACGCTGCACGATCGCGGTGTGCGGCATTCTCGGCGACAAGGACATCGCCGGCATCACCTCGGCGCTGCGCGACGACATCGACGCGTGGATCCTGGTCGAGCTCGAAGGACCGCGTGCGATCACGGCGCAGGAGCTGAAGGCGCGGCTGCCGGCCGGTGCCCGGGTGATCGCCCATGAGGTGAGTCCCGCGAGCGCCTGTCACCGGGCGCGCGAGGTCGCGCAGCGCGGAGATCGAATCCTGGTATTCGGATCTTTCCTCACCGTCGGGCCGGCGCTCGAATTCCTTGGGATATAGTTCGCGGATGGATTCGAGAGCGAAAGAGCGACTGACCGGTGCCGTGATCCTGGTCGCGCTGTTCGTGTTGCTCGTGCCCGAGCTGCTCACCGGCCCGTCCAGTTCGCAGCCCGCGCCACCTGCCGACGAATCCGGCCTGCGCCGTTACACCTTCGACGTCGATGCGCCGCAGAGCTCGGTGCAGCCGGCCGCCCCGGCGCCGCCGCCGGAGGTGAAGCTTCCCGAGATCGCGCAGCAGCCGGCCGGCGACACCGCGCGCGCGATTCCGGGTGAGGCGGCCATGACGGCATCGACACCGATACCGGCCCCGACCCCGACCCCGGCACCCGCTCCAGCGCCGCGCGAAGACGCAGCGCCCGCCGCGCCGCTCGCGAGCACGCAGCCCGCGCGCACTCCGCCCGCAGCCACGCCGGCTCCCGCTCCCGCGGGTCCCGCATCGAGGGACCAATCCGCGCGAAACGATGCTCCACGCGCCGGTGCGTTCGTGGTGCAGCTCGGCACCTTCGAGAATCGCGAGAACGCCGACCGGCTGGTCCGGGACATGACCGCGAAGGGTTTCGCTGCATTCGTGGCGCCCTTCAAGACGAGCGGTCGCGAGCTGTACCGCGTGCGGGTGGGCCCGGCGCGCGATCGCGCCGCAGCCGAGGCCCTGGCGGCCCAGCTCAAGCGCGCGGGTCAATCTGGAAGCGTCGTTTCGATTTCGTGACGCGCGACCTTCCACGAGCTCCTAAGCGATTGAAAGCTCTTGTACAATGCGGCGCCTCCACCGAGGGCGTCGCAGCAATTCCATGCGCACCAGAGCAACAGCATGATCGCAGTTGACTACATCATCCTCGTCATCCTGTTGATATCCGCAATCATGGGCCTAGTAAGAGGCCTTCTGAAAGAAGCCATCGCCGTCATCACCTGGTTCCTGGGCATCGTGCTCGCCTGGAGCTTTGCAAGCGCGCTTGAGCCATTGATGGGTGGCGTGCTGGTGGGGTCGCCGCTGCGCATCTGGGCGGCCCGCGCCATCATTTTTGTCGGAGTGCTCCTGCTCGGCGGCGCGGTGAGCGTCATCGTCGGGCATTACGTCCGCGTCTCCATGTTCGCGGGCATGGACAAGCTGCTCGGCTTCTTCTTCGGCATCATTCGCGGTGTGGTCATCGTCGGCGCATTCACCATCGCGATCCAGGCGCTGCGCATGGACGAGGATCCGCGCTGGAAGAACTCGCGCCTCATGCCCTATGCCATCGGTGTGGCCGACGCGCTGCGCGGCATCGTCGGCGAGAAACTCGAGCGACTCGATCTGTCCAAACCTTCCATCTCCACCTGAGGATCATCCACGAATGTGCGGCATTGCCGGAATCGTCGGAACCAGCGGAGTCAATCAACGGATCTATGACGCTCTGACGGTGCTGCAGCACCGGGGGCAGGACGCGGCAGGCATCGCAACCGTCCTCGACGGTGAGCTGTTCGTACGCAAGGCGCAGGGGCTGGTGCGCGACGTGTTCGAGCAGCACCACATGCAGGAGCTCAAGGGCAACATGGGGATGGGCCACGTGCGCTATCCCACGGCCGGGTGCGACAGTGCGGCCGAAGCCCAGCCTTTCTATGTGAACGCGCCGTACGGCATCTGCCTCGCGCACAACGGCAACCTCACCAACGCGCGTGAGCTCGCCCAGGTGCTCGAGCGCGAAGATCGCCGCCACCTCAACACCAGCTCCGACTCCGAGGTGCTGCTCAACGTGCTGGCTTCCGAGCTGCAGCGCGTCGGCACCCCGCGCGTGACGCCCGCGGACATCTTCGCGGCGGTGAGCGCGGTCTATCGTCGATGCCGCGGCGGCTACGCCGTCGTCGCCATGATCATCGGCCACGGGTTGCTCGGCCTGCGCGATCCGAACGGCATCCGCCCGCTCGTGCTCGGCCAGCGCGAGACGCCCAAGGGCGCCGAGTGGATGCTGGCCTCCGAGAGCGTCGCGCTCGACATGCTCGGCTTCAAGCTCGTGCGCGACGTCGCCCCGGGCGAAGTGGTGTACATCGACGTGTACGGCCGCCTGCACTCGCAGGTATGCGTGGCCACCGCGCGCCATGCCCCCTGCATCTTCGAATACGTGTACTTCGCGCGCCCCGACTCGCTCATCGACAACATCTCGGTGCACCGCGCACGCATGCGCATGGGCGAGCGGCTCGCGGACAAGATCCTGCGCGAGCGCGCCGACCATCACATCGACGTGGTCATTCCGATCCCCGACACCAGCCGCACGAGCGCGATGCAGGTGGCGCAGCGTCTCGACGTGAAATACCGCGAGGGCTTCGTCAAGAACCGCTACGTGGGCCGGACATTCATCATGCCTGGGCAGGAGCAGCGCTCGCGGTCCGTGCGCAGCAAGCTCAATGCGATCGACCTCGAATTCCGCAACAAGAACGTGCTGCTGGTCGACGACTCGATCGTGCGCGGCACCACCTCCGCGCAGATCATCGACCTGGCGCGCGAGGCCGGCGCCAGGAAGGTGTATTTCGCTTCCGCCGCGCCGCCGGTGAAATTCCCGAACGTGTACGGCATCGACATGCCGGCGAAGAGCGAGCTGGTCGCCAGCGCGCGCACCGATGCGGAAGTGGCGACGCTCATCGGCGCCGACTGGCTGATCTACCAGGACCTCGAAGACCTCATCCAGGCCTGCGTGCACGATCACTCGAGCATCAAGGAATTCGACACGTCCTGTTTCTCGGGCAATTACGTCACCGGTGACGTGACACCCGAGTATCTCGCGCGGCTCGAGCTCGAGCGTTCCGACCTCGCCAAGGCCTCGCGCCGCGACGGGGACAAGGCCGCCCTCAAGGTCGTCAAGGCCTAGCTTTCACCGGGCGCGCGCCCGGTATCCATGAGCGCGCGCCGCATCCTGCTCGAATTGTTCGACGCCGCTCTGCGCGCGGCGAACGGGCACGACTGTGTCGAAGAGGTGTTGCGCGATTTCGGCGCCGGTCCGGTGGCGGTCTTCGCGATCGGCAAGGCGGCCAGCGCCATGGCGCGCGGCGCTCACGGCGCGCTCGGCGCCGCGATCACGCAGGCGTTGATCGTCACGAAGGACGGCCATGCCGAGCCCGGGCTCGCGCGCATTCCCGGAGTGCACGTCATCGAAAGCGGGCACCCGGTACCCGACGAGCGCAGCCTCACCGCCGGCGCGGAGCTCGAGCGCCGGCTCGCGCAACTCCCGCCCGACGTGTATCCGGTATTCCTCGTCTCCGGCGGCGCATCGAGCCTGCTCGAGAGCCTGCAGGCGGGACATGCGCTCGCGGATCTGCGCGCGCTCAACGAGCGCGGGCTGGCCGCGGGCTGGGACATCGCACGGCTCAATGCGGAACGCTCGAAGCTGTCGCGCCTCAAGGGCGGCGGAGTCGCGCGGCTGCTCGCCGGCCGGCCGGCCCATGCCTTGTTCATCTCGGATGTCCCCGACGACGATGCGGGCGTGATCGGCTCCGGGTTGTTAGGTGGGGACGCGGGTCGCCCGGATCGCATCCTGCGCATCGTCGTCGCCAACATCGCAGTCACGACGGACGAAGTGCGGCTGCACGCCGCGAGCCTCGGCCTCGCGCTCGAACGCCGCGAGCAGCGCTTCGATGGCGACGCCGCCGATGTGGCGCGCGCTTTCGTCGCCGCGCTGCGCGCGACTTCCGCCGACGGCCTGGTATGGGGCGGCGAATCCACCGTGCAATTGCCCGTCGGGCACGGCCGCGGCGGCCGCAACATGCACCTGGCACTCACGGCCGCGCGCGAATTGCGCGCCGGCGAGCCGCTCACGATTCTCGCGGCCGGCACCGACGGCACCGACGGGCCCACCGACGACGCCGGGGCCGTCATCGACGCGTCGACCCTCGAGCGCGCCGCGCTCGCGGGCTGCGACGTCGAGCGCGCGCTGCGCGAGTTCGATTCCGCCGCCGCGCTCGAGGCCGCGGAGGATCTCGTGCACACCGGCCCAACGGGAACGAACGTCGGGGATATCCTGATCGGGCTCAAGCGGGGCACGGATGTGTTTCGTGGCCAGCACCGCGAACGCGTGCTCTAATTCGTCCCCTCATGCGTTTGCTCCTCATCGACGACGATCCCCGCTACCGCACGCTGCTTCGTCATCACATCTCGTGCACCTGGCCGGACGTCGATCTGGTGAGCCACAACCCGCGCGTGCGCGGACCGCTGACGCCGGGCTTCCTCGCGCAGGGCTACAGTGCGGTGCTGCTCGATCACGAATGGCGGGGCGGGTCGGGGTCGGAGTGGCTGCGGGATTTCCAGCGTCGCGAGGGTTTCGCGCCCGTGATCTTCCTCGCGGCCGACGACGACTCGCCCGACGCGGTGTCCGCGCGTGAGGCCGGCGCCTTCGCGGTGCTGGGCAAGGCGAAGATCAAACACACCAAGCTCAATGACGCCATCAAGCGCGCCGCCGACGAGCAGGCGAAGGCGCAGAGCCGCTGGCGCATGTCGGCCGGTGCGAAGATGCAGCAGGATTTCGCCGGCGCGCGGCTCAAGGCGTATCGCCGCATGGATCTCATCGCGAAAGGCTCGGTATCCGACCTGTTCCTGGCCGAGAGCGCGGAAGTCGGCGGTGTCGTGGTGCTCAAGGTCACGCCCGCGGTGCGCAAGGACACGGGCGTCGACCAGTCGATGGAGCGCTTCCTGCAGGAGTTCGAGATCCTGCGCGGGGTGCATCATCCGAACGTGGTGCGCATCTACGATCTCGGCGTCACCGACGATCACCTGTACCTGGCGATGGAATATTTCGCCCGCGGCGACATGCGCAAGCGCATGGCCGAGGGGCTCACGGCCAAGCAGTCGCTGGTGTACGCGCGCGACATGGCGTTTGCGCTCGACGCCATTCACGAGGTCGGCATCTTTCATCGCGACCTCAAGCCCGGCAACGTGATGCTGCGCGACGACGGCAGCATCGCGCTCATCGATTTCGGGCTGGCCAAGCACGTGGCGCTCAAGATGGAGGTCACCGACAAGGGACTCATCTTCGGCACGCCTCACTACATGAGCCCGGAGCAGGGGCACGGCAAGGAGATAGACGGGCGCAGCGACCTGTACGCGCTCGGCGTCATGTTGTTCGAGATGCTCACCGGCAAGAAGCCTTTCGACGCCGAGAACCACATGGCGATCCTCGTGTACCACGCGAAGGCGCCGATCCCGAAGCTGCCCGAGCGCATCGCGCAGCTGCAGCCGCTCATCGACACCTTGCTCGCGAAGGATCCGGCGGCGCGGCCCGCGAATGCCGGCGATGCGGCGCGCCTCATCGATTTCGCGCTGACGACGATGGAGCCGCCCGCGCAGGCCGCAGCGCCGCCGGCGAAGGTGGAGCCGCCGAGCCCATCACCTGCGCCGCAACCCGCAGCAGCGCCCGTGCAGCCATCCCGGCGCGCGTCCGTGCCGCTGCCGGCTGATGCCGACGTCTCGCTGCCGGGAGTGGCCGCGCCGCCGCCGGATCACGCGGAGATGTCGCAGCCGCGCGCGGCCATCGTGCCGCTGCCGGATGACGCGGACGTCTC
>JBIOZI010000137.1:0-16029 GCA_044871085.1 Steroidobacteraceae bacterium
CGTGAAGCCTTGCAGCGAGACATCCCGGTGCTCGGCATCTGCCTCGGCGCCCAACTACTGGCCGCGGCGCTGGGCGCGAACGTCCGGCCGCACACGGTGCGCGAGATCGGCTGGTACCGCCTGCACCCCACGGCCGCGGCGGTCGAGGACCGTCTGTGCCGGCACTTCGACGGCAGCCAGCACGTCTTCCAGTGGCATGCGTACACGTTCGATCTGCCGCCAGGCGCCGTGCATCTCGCGAGCACGCCCACCTGCCCCAACCAGGCGTTCCGCTACGGTGATCGCGCGTACGGGTTGCAGTTCCATCTCGAAGCCGACGAGCCGCTGATCCAGCGCTGGCTGCACGTGCCGGAGTACCGCGCCGAGGCGCAGGCCGCGGGCCCCGAGCATCACCTCGAGCACATCCTGCGCGACACGCACGGCCACGCCGCGGATGCCCGGCAGGTGAGCGAACGCGTGTTCGCGGATTTCATCGAGTTGTTCGGGTGGAAGAAGAAGGTGCGGCTGGGCGGAATTTCATGACGCTCCGGTGGCGCGCCCACGCGATCTGCCTAACAACGAGCGGGTCGCGGTGGATTGAGTTAACTCGCACTCCGCCGGAGCGCCCCGGCGCCGCCCCGGCGTAGGAACGGGGCGCGAAATCGACACTCCGGCGTCCTGGGAGCGCTACCTGGAGATGCTCGGGCTCCGACCTGTGGTACTCTCCGCTTGACACCGGTGTCATGCGGGGGCTTTGCCCCTCTGGCCTAGGGTGCGCAGCGGCCAGCCAAGACGCCATCTGCTGAAGAAAGATCGACGATACAACTCAGACTGAGGGGGACTCATGCTTAGGAAAATGCTAGGCGGCGCGGCATTGCTCGCGATCGCGACGGGCGCCCATGCGGCAACCGACTATCCCAGTGGCTATACCAAGTGCGCCAAGGAAGGCGAGACCTGCACGTTCAGCGGCACTCGTTCGGTGGCCTACGGCAAGGCGGGCACGTTCGTCTTCGCGACCATCACCGGGCCGTTCAGCTGCGCCGGTTCGCGCTTCCCGGCGATCAACGTCGGCAATCCGCGTTATTGCTCGTACGGCGCGACGACCACGCCGCCTCCGACCACTCCGCCGCCCACGACTCCGCCGCCCACGACTCCACCGCCGACCACTCCGCCTCCGACCTGCCCCGCCACGTCGATCGTTCCGATCATCAACGGCGTGCAGACCGCGAATGCCACGGTCGCCTCGGGCGCGCAAGTTGCCTTCGCGCCGACGCCGGCCTCCGGCGGCAGCTGGTCCTGGACCGGTTGCGGCACGACGGGAACGTCACGCACCCAGACCGTGCGCCCGACGGCCTCCTGTTCGGCGGTCGCGACGTACACCAACACCTGCGGCACGCGCTCGACGCAGTCGCACGCGATCACGGTGACCACCACGACTCCGCCGCCGACCACGCCGCCGCCCGGTACTCCGATCGGCTTCGGACGGTCGACCACGGGTGGCGCTGGCGGTGCAACCGTCACCGCGAGCACCGGTGCGCAGATCAACGCGGCGCTGTGCGCCCGCGCCACGGTCAGCACGCCGATCATCATCCGCGTCACGGGCACGATCAATCACGGCAATACGGCGACGGCGTCGGGAAGCTGCGATGTCACGGCCTCGGAAATCCAGTTCAAGGGTGTCAGCAACGTCACGCTGATCGGCGTGGGCAGCAGCGCCATCCTGGACCAGATCGGTGTGCACATCCGCAACTCGTCCAACATCGTGATCCGCAACCTGTGGATCAGGAATGTGAAGAAGAGCGGTTCGCCCATCTCCAATGGTGGCGACGCGATCGGCATGGAGACCACGGTCAACAACATCTGGATCGACCACAACACGCTGGAAGCCAGCGGTGGCGAGTCGGATGGCTATGACTCTCTGCTCGACATGAAGGCCGGTGTCACCAACGTCACGGTGTCGTACAACCACTACCGCAATTCCAGCCGCGGTGGCTTGATCGGCTCCAGCGACGACGATGCCGCCAACACCAACATCACGTTCCACCACAACTGG
Organism: Steroidobacteraceae bacterium; assembly: GCA_044871085.1. Lineage (GTDB taxonomy): Bacteria > Pseudomonadota > Gammaproteobacteria > Steroidobacterales > Steroidobacteraceae > CADEED01. The sequence continues at coordinate 2,033 of JBIOZI010000137.1, forward strand.
TACGAGAACATCCAGCAGCGCGTCCCGCTGCTGCGCCATGGCCTCGTACACAGCTACAACAACTACCTGTCGAACCTCAGCAACAGCGACATGATCCATGGCATGAACTCGCGCATGGGCGGTCGAATTCTCGTCGAAGGCAACTACTTCAAGAATTCGAACAATCCGCTGATCGCCTCGGATGATTCTCCGCAGGCCGGCTGCTGGCAGACGCGCTCGAACTTCCTCGACTCGATCACCTACGACCGCTCGGTCGGCGACGGCGCCCTCGTGGTGCCGGTGATCAGCGGCGGACAGTTCGACTCGACCTGCACGGTGACGGTGCCGTACAGCTACACGCTGGATTCGGCGGCGGGACTGCCGTCGAGCCTGCCGGGCCAGGTCGGCATCGGGAAGATCCAATAGCTAGCTAGACGTTCGACGTCTGACCGAGCCCCGCCCGGGGAAACCCGGGCGGGGCTTTTTTTTGTGCGCCTGCATCGCCGCCGGAAACATTGACAGTGCGTCGTCTCCTCCTGCAAACCGCGCCAAACTACGACCTCGCCACCGGCGGCCAGATACAGAACGTCTATTTTGGAATCGAGGCGTTCGATACCCGCACGGGCTGGTACACCTCCGCCTGGCTGAACCTGACGTCTTCGACGCAGTACGGCTCGACGACGTTCCCGGCCGGCCAGCCGCACGGCAACTACCAGTTCAGTTTCGGGCCGAATGGCCTGACGCAGGTCGCCCTGCCAAATGTCATCGGCGTCAACGAAAACAACCTGTACTGCAACGTGGACGACGAAGACCTGCCGTGGTGTTTCACTCTACTGAAGCGTGCAGCCACAGCGCGGGCAGTCGCGCGACCCCCCGCTCGAGAAGCGCCTCGAGGGCCGCTGCGGCGCCTCGCAGCTCGGGCAGCGCACGAACACGCGGTACAGCAGCCAGTAGCCGCCGATGAGCGCCGCCGTGAACGCGGCCGCTGCGACTTTGGTGTAGCCGGCGGACTTGGGCCAGGCGACGAGCGCGATCGTGACGAGCACGGCCCACGCGACCGTGGCGATGTTCGCCAGCAGCGTGCGGCGCCCGAACCGGCGCATGATGGACGCGGTTTCGGCATCGGCCGGCGCGGCCAACGCGGCCGGTGATCGCACCGCGAAATACAGCACGACCGCCGCCAGCGCGACCACCGTCGTGCCCATGAGCGCCCAGGCGATGTTGCCCGGGCTGCGGTCTCCGGCGGCCCATTGCGCCGCCGGAACTACCGCGAACCGCGCGCCGAGCAACAGCGTGATCGACGCGACGCTGCCGGCCACCAACCGGCCGACGTGCACGTTCGCGAACGGCCGCGGCCGCGGCAGCGCGGGCGCATCGGGCAGGCGCATGCCTTCGATGTTGGACCGAAGCCGGCGCAGATCTTCGAGGGCGGCCAGCGCCTCTGCCCGATCCTTCGGATCGGGCAGGGCATTGGCTTCCCGTTCGAGCGCGGCGAGATCGCGTTGCGTCACTCAGCCATCCACACGTACCCATCGCCCTGCTTCTCGAACTTGCCGAGGCCCGGATACGGGAAGTGCACGGCGTAGATGCGCTGCCCGCTCGCGGCGGAATCGGCGATGAGGGCGGCGCGGCTCTTCGCACCCACCTTCTGGTCGGCGTCGAAGGCCATCGGCCAGTCGGGTTTTTGCACCGAGATGAGGTAGTGATGCATCGAGTCGCCCACGTACAGCAGCGACTCCGATCCGGACGTGATCTTGTATCCGGAATGACCCGGCGTGTGGCCCTTGATGTCGACCGCCTTCACGATGCCCGGCACCAGCTCGGCGCCCGCCGCAAACGCATCGACCTTGGGCTTCATGGCCGCGACCAGCGCATCGCGCGTCCCGAGCCCCATGGCCTTCGCCGTTTCGGCCTTCACCGTGGTCAGGAAATTCCACTCGGCCTTCGCGATGTGAATGGTCGCGTTTGGAAATGCGAGCGCGCCCTGCGCATTCACCAGGCCGCCCACGTGATCGCCATGGACGTGCGAGATGAAGATGTCCGTGACGCTGCCCGGATCCACGCCCGCCTCCGCGAGCGAGGTGGGCAGCAGGTTCGCGGTGGGACCGAAGCTGTCTGCCGCGCCCGTGTCGAACAGCAGCACCTTGTCCGCGGTCTTCACCAGCAGCGGCTCGAGGCCGAGCTGTAGTTTGTCGGTGGGCTGCCCGCCGGCGCTCAGCAGCGCGGAGACTTCGTCGGGCATGTGCCCCAGTCCGAAGATCTTGTTGTCGTTCGGGAACTCGAGGTATCCGTCACGCAGCGCGATCGCGGACAGCTCGCCGATCTTGAAGGCGTGCGCATTCTCGGGCTTCGGCGCGGGCGGCGGAGCCTCGGCCACCGGTGCGGGTGCGGGCGCGGCCGCGACGGTGTCTTTCGGCTCCTCCGCGGTCTTCGAGCACGCGGTGAGCGCCGCGGCAGCGACGAGGGCGACGAATGAATACGCACGAACGGTCGAGAGGCGCGACATGGGATTCTCCTGGCTGGCGAAGGGCCGAATCTTGAATCCTCACCCCGGGGGAAGCAAACCGGGAACGGGAACGGCTCCCGATGTCGCTAACCACCGCGGGGCTCAGGTACGCGTGGCGCGCCCCCTGGCCAGATACGGCAGCGCGAACAGGTACAGCCCCGTGAACAGCAACGCGGCCAACGGCAGCAGCGGCGCGTAGGTCACCCACGCGGGCACCGGCCCCAGCGCCATCGCGACGAAGTTGGCGACGACCGTCAGCGTGAACACGATGGACGTCCAACGATGGAACTGCCGCACGCTCATGCCGCACCCTTTCGCGCTTCGATCATCTTCCAGCCATTGCCCGACGGATCGCGGAAGCTGGCATCGACGCTGCCATAGCGGTCGGCCGGCTCCTGCGTGAACTCCACTCCGCGGGCCTGCATGCGCGCGTAGGCGGCGCGGCAGTCGTCGACCACCAGCACCAGCGGCGGCATCGCGCCCTTCGCCACGATTTCGCGCAGCGTCTGCGCGGTCGCGGCATCGAGCATCGGCGGCCCGGGCGTATAGAGCCCGAGCTGGAACGACGGCTGGTCCGGATGCTGCACCGTGAGCCAGCGATAGTCGCCATTCTTCGCGTCCGTGTGGACGCGGAACCCTAACTTCTCGACGTAGAACTGCCGCGCCTCTTCCTGGTCGCGCACGTACAAACCGACTACTCCGACACCCTGGCTCATGGGACCTCCTTCTTGATGGGCCCTTTTATAGCGCCGGCCTCCCGGCGGCGCTTCTCCGAAACTGCGGTCTTGAGGTCGGGACGGTGCGCGGCGCTCAGGTAACAGGCCGGCACGCGGTCGAGCGCATGCGGCGCGGCTTTCTCGAGCGCGCGCAGCTCGCCCGGGCTCTGGCCGGTGATGTCACGGAAGATGCGCCCGAAGGTGCCGAGGCTCTTCCAGCCGGTCTGGAATGCGATGTCGGTGATGGGCTGGTCCGTGTCGCGCAGCAGCGCCTTTGCGCGCTCGATCCGGCGGGTCAGCAGATAGCGGTGTGGCGGCAGGCCGAATGCATCCTTGAACGAGCGCGCGAAGTGCGCCGCCGAGACGCGGCTCACGCGCGCCAGGCGCGACACCGGCCACTCCTCGTGCGAGGCGACGTCCATGCGGTCCTTGGCGCGCAGCAGGCGGCGCAAGAGCTCGGGCTCCTGGCTCGGGGGTGCGTTCATTCGCCGGCGACCGCCTCCTGAGCGGAAAGCAGACGCAGCCGCATGGCCGTCGACCGTTCGCGTGCGATCGCTCTCATGAGCGCCGCCGCCACTTCCGGCCGTTCGACGGCGGACCTCGCAGAGGCCTCCACGTGCCGGCGAATGCTGCCGGCGGCGCGAAAGCGCGCGCGTTCGAACGGGCTGCGCAGCAGTTGGACGAACGTGTGTGCCGCCGGCTGCGCATCGTCGGGTGAAACGCATGCTCCCAGGACCACGGCCACGGCCATCTGGATTTCGGGATCGTGCGGCGCCTCTTCGAGCAACTGACTGAGCCGTGATGCCGGCAGAATGGGGCCCGCCGCGGCCAACTTCACATCGACTGCCGCGCGCTGCTTCCACTGTTCGATGGGCGCATTGACTCGATATTGCTCCACAGCGTTCCAGAACTCCGGTTCGGGTTCCCGCGGCATGGCCTCGAAGCTTTCGGTGAGGACGCGCCCGCTCGCAGGATCCGGCCTGGTCGCCGAAAGAATCTGGCCGCACACCTCGACGAGAACCCGGTCCACTTCGACGGGTTTGAGCCCCTTCAATGGACGCTTTGGATCGTTGAGCGCCTGGTAGGCGGCAATGTCGGTGCTGGAAAAGGAGCTGTGGCTGACCGCGAGCCACAGGATGCGAAGACCACCTGCCTGCGCGCGGACCAGCAGGGGTGGCAGCTCGTTTCGCGCGATGAAATCGGAAGCCAGGAAATCCGGGCTCACGAGCAACAGCGCAATGCTCGCCTGCCGGATCGCGCGATCGATCTCCCCGCGCCAGTCATCGCCGGCCGCCAGATGCGTATCGCACCACACTTCGATGGGTTCGTGCCGCAGCAGCGGCGCGAGGTGTACCAGCAGACGTCGCAACCACTTCTCGTCCTCGTGGCAGTAACTGACAAACAATCTTTGAGCGGTGGATGGAATTGCGATCATCGCTGCCTATTCGTTGCTCTATATTTTCGAATGAGCGAAGACTGCCGCAAGCCCTTCTTTTTCAACCCTGCTGAAAAACTGCTCCGCCCAAACTGGCGTCTTCGCCTTGGGATCGCGGATCCACGTCGACTGCACACCGGCACGCTTCGGCGGCACGTCACCGGCGGCCGACTCTTCGTCCGAAGACCACCATGCACCGTGCAGCTCGTGCGGGCCTTGCGGGCGCAGGAAGGTGAACCCGGTGTGGCTGTCGTCCATCCAGCGGAAGCGCGCGAACCAGTATTCGCCGACGCGGCGCCAGCCAAAGTACACGCCCGTCACGGACTCATTGCCACCGAAACAGTACGCGCCCATGAACTCGCCCCTGATGATGCGTGCGTAGCAGTGCGTGTCGGATTCGGTGTTCACCCACGCGCCTGCCAATGGCGCGATGCTGGCATGCGCCTGGCCATGCTCGGACGGCTTCCATGCATCGACCACTTCCTTGACCATCGCCTTGATGTTTCCCATCTCCGCGACCAGCTCGGCGAAATCTTCGGGGCCGGGTGATTGTGTCGGCTTCGACTCGACGGGCCGCTCCCGCAAGTGAAGCATCGTGTCCGAGACGGAACGCCGCAGCGCTTGGCCGAGCGTGACATTCAGCCGCGTGCGGTCATATCCGATCGTCTGCATGTCCTTGATGTCGAACGGCACACTGTCGAGATCTTGCGTGACGACGATCGTCGGCTTGGAAAGTGCCATCGCGAAGCCCAACTCCCACATCACGTTGGGTTTCGAACCGGTGACGTCGGCCACACAAAAGGTGGCGGAACGAAGCTCGGCGACGAGGCGGTCCGTGATTCGGCCGGCGGGACGTGACTCATCGAGCCTGAAGCAGCGACCTTGCTCCGGCGCGCCGACGGCCTCGACGCTGCTCTTGATGACCGCGTACACGTCGTCGAAGTCGGCCGCAAACGGCATGATTACGAAGCAATTCATTCACCCTCCTTCGCGGCCCGTCCGGGACGGCATCGATACTCTCACGGCTTCTTCTTCAGCCGCTCGATGATGTCGTCTGCGACCAGCTTCGATTGGCGCTGCAGCTTGCGCTCCCGCAGCCAGCGCCTCGCGTCCGGTTTCGGCAGGCGCGCCCACAGCATCGGCAGCGCGCGCCAGGCAGTGGCCCCGTCGAACGACGGCAGCGGTACGAGGTTGAAGACGATGATGAACGCATTGGTCAGCGTGAAGATGCGGAACAGCGGCTCCAGGGGTAGATAGAATTCGAAGGCCAGCGACATGAGCAGCCGCATCGCGCCGTACGCCACCACCAGCAGCACGGCCTGTGCCGCCACGCCGCCCCATGCGATCCACACCGCGTCGGACTGCCGGTCCGGCTCCTCGTGCCGGCAGAAGCCGTGCAGGAACAGCAGGCGGATCTCGAGCACCGGAACCTTGCGCCACAGCGCCACCGCCGCGTGGCCCAGCTCGTGCACCAGCAACAACAGGAAAAACGCCAGGAACGCGATGATCATTTCGACCACGTCGCGGTGCCGGAAATAGAGCCACGGCAGGCCGAGCAGCACCGTCCAGTGGAGCACGACGGGAACACCACGCCACTCGAAGAGCTGCATCATTTCTCGGCCCGCAGCCGCGCGCCGAGCTGCACGCGCTTACCTTCGCGCCACACCTCGAGATGCACTTCGTCGCCCACCTTGTAATCGTCGAGGATGGCCGCGAGCTGCGCTGCGCTCGAGACCTCCTTGCCTTCGACCGACACGATGACGTCGCCCGGCACCACGACATTGCGCGCGCCCAGCCGTGCGCCGCGGAACGGCGCCGCGCCGCGCAGCACCGCCACGCCTTCCACGCCGAGCTCGCGCGCGATGGCGCCGCTCAGCATGTCGTCGACTTCGACGTCGAGGCTCGGCGGCGAGTAGTGGCCGTGGGCCAGCAGCTCGGGGACCACGCGGTTCACCGTGTCCACCGGCACCGCGAAGCCGACGCCCGCGCTGGCGCCGGACGGGCTGTAGATCGCCGTGTTGACGCCGATGAGGCGGCCCGCGCTGTCGAGCAGCGGCCCGCCGGAGTTGCCGGGATTGATCGCCGCGTCGGTCTGGATCAGGTGGCGGATGACGCCGCCGGTTTCACTGTCGAGCGAGCGGTCCAGCGCCGAGACGATGCCGGTAGTGAGGCTCCAGTCGAGACCGAAGGGATTGCCGATGGCGAACACCTTCTGACCGACGCGCAGGTCGTGGCTGGTGCCGACGGCAACCGGCACCAGGCGCTTTCCGGTGGTCGCGATCTTGAGCACCGCGATGTCGTGCGCCGGGCTGGCGCCCACCAGCGTGGCCGGGTAGTCACGGCCGTCCGCGAGCTTCACGGTGGCCTCGGCGGCGCCCGAGATGACGTGCACGTTGGTGACGATGTGGCCCTGTTCATCCCAGACGAAGCCGGAGCCCGTGCCGCGCGGCACGCTCATGACGTTGCGCGTCCAGAAATCGACCACGCGGTCGCTGGTGGAGATGTACACCACCGACCCCTTCCACGCCTCGAACACGCCGATGTTCGAGCGTTCCTCGGCGGTGAGCTCGCCGCGCGGGGTGATGGGCCGGGGCGCGGCCTCGACGCGTTGCGCGGACATCATGGTCCAGACGGCCGCCGTAGCCAGCGCACCGCCGAACACGAGCAATGGCGCCATGCGCCTGATGGAAATCACGATTTCGATCCTCTCGATATGTTAGCTGGTTCAAACTACCAACCACCAGGGTTTGAATATACTGCGCCCCGGCGTTCCTGCCGGCATCACTCAGGGATTCGAACATGCGCACGTTCTCGAAGCTCGCGGCCTCCTTGCTCGCCTCGTCGCTGGTGGCCGCCGGCGCCATGGCCGGAAACATCGGCACCCTCGGCATCCAGAACAAGGGCAAGTCCATCGCCATCGTGTCCGTGTCCGCCAACAATTACGGCGGCTCCCTGCAGGGCTGGAACAGCTCCAACACCTCCGAGTTGATGGGCACCCAGCTCAACAAGATGGTAGGCCTGATCGAAACCCTGTTCTCGAAGGACTGGACCGTCGTGAGCGCCACCACCTTCGCCGGCAAAGACGATTTCCAGGTGCTGGCCGGCGAGCAGCGCGAGGTGGGCCTGCCCGTGTTCGACGGGAAGACCATGCCGCTGTTCTCCAAGAACCGCAAACAGCTGGTGAAGGCCGAAGTGGACAAGGACGTCGCGGTCAAGCTCGCCAAGGCCGCGGGAGCGGACTTCATCCTCATCGCGTACTCCGAGTGGACGGTGGCCACCGGCCGGTTCGTCCCGACCAGCAAGTCGCTGGCGAAGAACGTGGTCGGCATCTACGACGCCAGCGGCAAGAAAGTGTATTCCGGCCGTGCCGATACGCAAGGCAACCGGACCCTCGGCGCCATGGGCTCAGTGGTCGTCGATCAGAACTCCATCGGCGAATGGGTGATCGCGTACGACAAGGGCATTCACGAGCTGTACGGCGTGCCGCGAGACTAGGCGGCGCGCAGCGCGCGTGACACGAAGAACGCGGTGGGCAGACCGACCAGCACGATGTGCCAGAACGCGTGGACGTGCAGCGCATCGAGTGGATAGATGCCGCGGCCGATGGCCGAAAGCGGCAGGATGACGTAGTTCATGACGAGCAGCACCGCGATGCCATGGATGATGGCGAGCGGTATCCAGCGCCGCGGCAGCCACTTCACGCGACTCACGACGAAATAGAGAATCGCCGCGGCGCCGAAGCAGATGAACCAATGGAGCGCCGCGCCGAGTACGGCCATCTCGACGCCGCCGTCGCGGCCGGCCTGCCCCAGCAGACCGCCGGCAACGCCCTTCCAGGGCTTCATCCACGAACCGCCGGCCATGACCGTCTTGACGGTGGGGTAGATGAAATCCGCCAGGCCGGCGAAGAATCCGCCGAGCAGGATGCCGCGCCACGCGGTGTTGCGAGAGGTGCTCATGATGTCTCCGTTCGTTGCCACCAGAGTACATCGCACACCCCGCGCGGCGCGAGGCGCCGCGCGTTCGTCCCGAAGACGGGCCGGCCGCCCGCTCCGCGGCCGGTAGTTAGCCGGCCCGGGGCCCGCGGCCTCAGCGCACCACGGGCAGCATCACCGCGGTGGCGGTCGCCCCGCCATACCAGATGCTCTGCGTCGCCTTTTTGTAGTCGCCCGGCTTCGCGTACATGATGTTGTCGACATAGGTCTGCGGATTGCGATCGTAGAGCGGGAACAGCGTCGACTGGATCTGCACCATGATGCGGTGACCCGGCAGGAACACGTGATCGACGTCCGGCAGCGCCCAGCGATAGCGTTCCACCTTGCCGGGCTTGAGCGGCGCCGGCTGCGCGAAGCTCTTGAGATAACGGCCGCGAAAGATCTCGATGCCGATCGGCAGCTCATAGCCGGCCATGCCGGGCTTCGCGCCCTGCGCGGCGCTTTCCGGCACGTCGTTGGGCTGGATGTCGATGAGCTTCACCACCCAGTCGCTGTCGGTGCCGCTGGTGGCGGCAAACAACTCGACCTCGGGCGCGCCCATGATGTGCACGGGCTTCTCGAGCGGCGCCGACCTCCACGAGGCGACGTCGGGGCGCTCCGAGACGAAGCGCTGGTCGCGGATCAGCCAGGGCTTCCACTGCGTCGCGTCGTCCATGTCGATGGGCCGCGGGATGAATGGCACCGGTTTCGCCGGATCGCTGACGTACTCCTCGTGCCCGGCCGCCTTGGGGCGCTCGAATGTCGCCGCGCCGTCTGCCGCCAGGTAGATAGGCATGGCGACTCCCACGGGCCAGCGCGCGGAGACATTCCACTGGTTGACGCCCGTTGCGTAGGTGAGCACCGGCGGCGTCTTCGGATCCGGGCCGCCCTTGAGCCAATGGTCGAAGAACGGCTTGACGTAGCGCACGCGCCACTCGCGTGCCGTGTCGCCCGTGAACGTGAGCGCGCCCAAGTCGTAGCCATAGTGGTTGGCCCCCGAGTGCCGCCACGGCCCGATGACCAGCGACACCAGGTCGTTGTTCTTGTCCTTGGGCTCGAGCGCGCGATACACGGCCGGCGCGCCGTAGCTGTCTTCCTGGTCCCACTGGCCCACTTCGAGCATCGTCGGCACGGTCAGCGGCTGCGCCGCCAGCCACTTGTCCACCGCCTGCAGCGACCAGAACTCCGTGTAGGCCGGGTTCTCGAGGAACTTGCGCACGCCGGGCGTGCCCTCTATGCCCAACATCCTGGCGAAATCGGCTACCGAACCGGCTTCGAGATACCGCGTGTAATCGTCGGCCACGCCCAGCGCGAATTCGCCGCCGCCCTTGGCCTTGTCGGTGCCCTGCCCCACGGCATAGTTCAGCGAGTTGACGCGGAAGGCGCCGTTGTGGAACCAGTCGTCGCCCATCCAGCCGTCGACCATCGGGCTCTGCGGCACCGCCGCCTTCAACGCCGGGTGCGGATGGAGCAGCGCCATCAACACGGTGAAACCAAGGTAGCTAGAGCCGATGATGCCGACCTTGCCGTTCGACTCCGGCGTGTTCTTGACCAGCCACTCGATGGTGTCGTAGGCATCGGTCGACTCGTCGATGCCCGTGTCGTTCAGCGGCCCCGCCAGCGGGCGGTTCATCACGTACGCACCCTCGGAGCGGTGCAGGCCGCGGATGTCCTGGTAGACGCGGATGTAGCCGTCCGCGGCGAACTCGGCGTCCATCACTTCGAGGATGTCGACGATGCGCTGGCTCGCGACGCGATGCGTCGACTTGTGCGCGTCGTACGGGGAGCGCGACAGCAGGATCGGCGCGTTGGCGCTGCCTTTTTTCATCACGATGGACGTGTAGAGCTTGACGCCGTCGCGCATCGGCACCATGGCGTCGCGGCGGATGAAGTCCGCCGAGGGAAGAGTCTGCTCGTACTTGTCGATGACGTCCGGCGTCATCGGCGTGACGCGGGGTGGAGATGGCGCCGCCACATTTTGCGAGATGGCGGCCGTACCGGTGAACAGGGCCGCGCCGGCGAGGAGCGAAACGAAACGGGTGAGAGTTGTCATTGCAGGAGCCTACGAGTGATTGATTCTCACGGCAAATGTAGTCGTCACGCCGATTGCCTGCCCACGCCGTGCCGCGTAGGGTGCGCGCTTTTCAAGGAGCAGCGAAATCATGCCCAAGCGTTCATCGGCCAGGATCGTGCCCCATCTCTGGTACATCAAGGAGGCCAAAGAGGCAGCCCGGTTCTACACCAGGATATTCCCGAAGTCGCGCGTGGACCGCGTCTGGCCGCTGGTCTCCGAGAGCGGCGCGCCCGGCTCGGTGGTCTGCGTCGAGTTCAGGTTGTTTGGCCAGCCCTTCTTCGCCATGAGCGCCGGCAAGCACGACGCCTTCAACGACGCCATTTCCTTCGGGGTGTATTGCCGCTCCCAGAAGGAGGTCGACAAGTACTGGAATGCGATCCTGAAGAACGGCGGCAAGGCGGTGGCCTGCGGCTGGATCGTCGACAAGTTCGGCGTCCGCTGGCAGATCGTGCCGACCGTGCTCATGGACATGATGGGCGATCGCGACAAGAAGAAGGCCGGCCGCGTCGCCGCGGAGATGCAGAGGCAGGTCAAGTTCGACATCGCGAAGCTCGAGAGCGCGTTCAAGGGCCGTTGAGTCAGCGACACCCAGACCCTCGGGCTGCGCATCTCACTTCAGGTCGAACGCATGCACCCTGCCGTTGAGATCCGCCGCATACACCACGCCATCCGCGATGACCGGAGACGCGCCGAAGCCCCAGCCCTTCTTCGCCTCCAGGATCTCCTTCGACGGCGGCTCCAGAAAGATCCAGCGCACAGCTCCCGTGGCGCGCTCGAGCGCCACGAGCGCGCCGGCGCGCGCGCCGGGAAACGTGCCGACGCCGGCGGTGCCGGCGATGACGAACTCGTCGTTCACGGCGGTGCGCTGCCACGACCATCCGGGCACGGCGGTCTTCCAGCGCAAAGTGCCATCGGCGAGGTTCATGGCGTAGACGTTCGTCGCATCCGAGGAGCCGGTGTAGACCACGCCGTCGCGCACCACGGGCGGCGATTCTATCCACGAGAACCAGTAGTAGTGCTTCCACAGCTCCTTGCCGGTGGCGGCATCGAGGGCGATCAGGTCGTAGCTGCGGCTGCCTAACAACACGCGATCGCCGGCCACCACCACGTCGCCCGCCACGCCGAGCCGGGCGTCATACGTCCAGCGCGGCTTGCCATCCTTCACCGACACCGCGCTCACCTTGCCGTCGAAGGCGGCAAAGATGACGGAGTCGCCGTGCAGCGCCGGCGTGGCCGTCATGATGTCGCCGGCGGCCACGCGCCACAGCTCTCGGCCGGTCTCGCGGTCCAGGGCGTACAGGTTCCGGTCGCGGCTCGCCACGTACAAGCGCTTGCCGGCCGCGACGACGCTCGACCCGTAGCGGTCCCAGCGGGTCTTCTCCTGGTTGGTGGGGATGCGCGGCGGCGCCTGCGTCGCGATGTCCACCCGCCAGATCTCCGCGCCCGTCTTGCGATCGAGCTTGTAGAGGTAACCCGAATCCGACGCCACATAGACATGTGCGCCGATCACCTTCGGCTGCGCGCGGATCGGCTTGCCGGTTTCGAGCTTCCAGCGCACCTTGCCGTCGCGATCGATGGCATGGAGCGCGCCCTGCTCGTTGCCGACGAACAGCGTGCCGTTCGCATCCCGCTCGATCCCGGCCCACACCGCCGCGCCGGTCTCCACCGACCAGCGTACCTTCGGCCGCGGCGCTTTCCATTCGCCGGCGGCCGGCTTCTCGAACGGCTCGCCGCGCTCGAATTCGATCGGGATGTTGTAGATAGGCGCGGCGTCGGCCGGCAGCGTGCCGGTCAGGGTTCGGGTGGCCGGATTCCAGGTGAGCGGAAAAGCCAGGTCCGCGGTGGCGACGGAGTTGCCGTCGAGCGTGACGGCGCCGAGCGCGATGTCGTAGGCGCCGATCGCGGCGATCGCCAGCCGCGCCTGCTGCTTGCCGTCCTGCTCGAGGAATTGCAGTGCCAGGTGCGAGGTCTCGCCGCCGAAGGCCGGGTCCGCCGACCACCAGCCGGCGAGATCCTCGAAGCGGACCTCGGTTTGCGCCACGGCGGGAAGCGCTGCAGAAAGCGCCAGCAGACATGCCAGCGCGCGTGGAGCTCGGGTGATCATGCAGCCAAAGTGCGCACGCCCGCGCGCGCTGTCAACGAGCAATTCGGCGATTGGCGCCGCCGGCGCGACGAAGCGTTGCCGCGGAGCCTACCTGCGCAGCGAGTAAACGGAAGCACCCGCCTCGTCGAGCATCTCGATGGACGGATGGTCGCCCTCGTCGACGAACAGCCGCAGTCGCGGGCGGCCTTTCGAGTCGGACAGTACGAGCTCGGGCACTTCGTTGTGATTCTGCAATTCGATGCGCTTGGACGGGTTCTTCATGTTGGAGTTGATGACGATGCCGGCGGTGGAATCCTTGCCATCCGGGCTGATGCGCGTCAGCAGGCCGATGGCATCGGACTGCGGATAGTCGAACACCAGCGCCGAAAGGCGACCGCCTTCCAGGTCGGTGAGCGCGAGGCCGCCGACTTCATCCCCCTTGCCGTTGAAGAATACGAAGCCGGCCGGGTTGACCGCGCGCTTCAAGGTCTTGCCGTTGATCACCGGCGCCGGGAAGCGCTCCATGTTCGCGAGCACCAGGCGCGGCTTGCCGGCCGGGTCGACGATGTTCAGCCGCTGGACGGTGAGCTCGTCGAAGGTGTTGACCCTGGCGGCGGCGCCCAGCAGCAGGATGACCAGCGCCATGGTCATCACGGTGCAGTACACCTTGAGCCAACGAAGCTGGCCGGCGAGTCGATCGATCTGTTCGTGAGTGTTCATGGGTCTACCTACTCTCAGTCGAGAAACTTCCAGGTCTTGGCGCCGTCGAGCCGGCGGATGCGCGCCGAGGAGATGTCGGCCGGATCGAAGTTGCGGAAATTCACGCCCATGCGGCGCCGTGCGCGGTCGACCGCCTCCCACGTCATGACACAGCCGCAGCTCGCGCAACGCACGAAGCGCAGGTGTTTGTGTCCCCAGGTGTACGCCATGGTGGCGCCGCGCTCACGTTTGATCTGCACGCGGCCGCGGTCGTAATAAGACCATAACGTGCCGTAGCGCCGGCAGATCGAACAATTGCACGACACCAGCACGCGCGGCTTCGCGGCCACCGATATGTGAACCGCCCCGCAATGGCAGCTTCCGCTGATCATTCAGGCCTCCGGACAAGGTCAGGCGAGTTTGCCGGCATCCGCACGCGATTGGCCATAGCTGAATTAAATGTGGGACAGCCACCGGCCACTGGCAGGCTATCCACGGACATACAGGAGGGCGAACCGCCATGAATCCCTT
>JBIOZI010000138.1:0-46700 GCA_044871085.1 Steroidobacteraceae bacterium
CCTGCGAAACGACCCTGCGGTGGAATTCGCCGTGCAGGACCGCCGCCGCTACGCACACGCCACGACTCCCACCGACTCGCTGTTCTCCAACCAGTGGTACGTCCAGGCCACCCAGGTGTCGGCCGTCAATGCGATCAACGCGTGGGACCGCGAGCAGGGCTCGACCGGCGTGGTCATCGCCGTGCTCGATACGGGCGTGTTGTACGGCCATCCGGACCTGGGCGGCGCGGACCGCGGCGGCAAGCTCCTGCCCGGCTACGATTTCGTCACCGCGGCGCTGAATGCCAACGATGGCGACGGCCGCGATGCGGATCCATCCGATCCGGGCGACTGGGTCAGCACCTCGGACAAGGCCAACGCGGCGCTGGCCGATTGCGACACCACCGACAGCTCCTGGCACGGCACGCGGGTCGCCGGGATGATCGGCGCGCGGAGCAACAATGGCGCCGGGATCGCCGGTCTCGACTGGAATTCGTACATCCTGCCGGTGCGCGTGCTCGGCAAGTGCGGCGGCCTGGACAGCGACATCATCGCCGGCATGCGCTGGGCCGCGGGCCTGCCGGTACCGTTCACGCCGGCGAATCCGACGCCCGCGCGCGTGCTCAACATGAGCCTGGGGGCCACCAGCCCTTGTGAGCCGGCGTATCTGGACGTCATCGAGGACCTGACCGCGCGCAAGGTGCTGGTGGTCATCTCCGCGGGCAACGAAGGCACGATGGTGTCGTCCCCGGCGAACTGTCCCGGGGTCGCGGCGATCGCCGCCCTGCGGCACGCCGGCAGCAAGGTCGGCTTCAGCAATCTGGGCCCCGAGGTGGCCTTGGGTGCGCCGGGCGGCAACTGCGTCAACGTCAACGGCGGACCCTGCCTGTTCTCGCTCGACACGACTTCCAATGCGGGTTTGACCTCACCCACCACCCACGTCTTCACCGACCAGACCAACTTCAATCTCGGTACCAGCTTCTCGGCGCCCATCGTGTCGGGCATCGCGGGGCTCATGCTGTCCCGAAACTACAATTTGTCGACCAGCCAGATGCTCACACGACTGCGTGAGAGCGCCCGGCCCTTCCCCACCAGCATCGTGCTCGGACCGGGAGAAACCGCGCAGCCCCCCACCTGCCACGTGCCCGTGAGCACCAGCGACTTCCAGCTCGAACAATGTCTGTGCACGACCGCCGTCTGTGGCGCGGGCATGGCGGACGCGGCGGGCGCGGTCGACGCCGCCGACCGGCCCATCGCCGCGGTAGCGCTGCCCGGCAGCGTCGCGGCGGGGCAAAACGTCGCGCTCAACGCGGGCGGCAGCGCGGCCGCCTGCGGGCGTACAGTCGCCGCGTATTCATGGGCCGTGATCGCGCCCAGCACCAATCCGCCCGCCGTGACGGGTGCGGACACGGCCAATGCGGCCGTCATTGCACCGGCGACTGGTTCGGTGACCGTTGAATTGACGGTCACGGACAATCAGGGCCGGACCGATCGCGCCCAGGTGACGATCGAACCGAACCGCGCCTCCAGCGCCGCGCCCGCTTCGGCGGGTACCGCACCCTGCGGCAGCCCGGTGACTTCCGGCCCGACTCCCGACGGCTCGTCTTCGTCGTCGTCGTCGTCGTCGTCCTCTTCCTCGTCGTCGTCCTCTTCCGGCGGCGGCGGCGGCGGCGGCGCGCTCGAGGTTTGGACGCTGTGGTTGCTAGGCCTGCTCGCGCTCGCGCGCCTGCGGCGTCCGCGCGCGTAGCGCTTTTCTCGTTGCATTCGACAGTTGCCGCGCTATATTTGGACCGTACGCCATTGACGGATCAGGGTCTCCGTTTACAACTACAACGAAAGGCGTGTCGTCAGATTTGCCGCGCGGAGAGGGACTTGCGCGGCTCATGGGGCGACAACGAAAACAACGATGTCGCGTGTATACGATCGCCTCGAATGCGCCACGCTGCTGCTCGCGCGCAACGGCTCCATCAAGGAGCGGCTGAGTGACGCATGGCGCCAGTGCCTCGCCAATCTCGAACCCGAAGATGTGCCGCGCGAGTTGCGTCTGCAATTCCTCGAGCTGGCGTCATCCATGCAGCGCGAACGCCCATTGCGCGGTGAAGACGCGGTACGCGCGACGATCCGCAAGATGTCGAACGAGGAGGCCGAGAGCCGCGCCGCGCACATCGTGCGCATGTTCTGCCGCATCACGCGCCAGCAGGAGCTCGAGCTGCCGATGCCGCAGGGCGCCGGCGCGGCGGTGGTGCAGTTGTTCGCAGCCGAAGGCTAGTCGCCCTGCGCCCGCCCCGGGCGCCGCGCGCCGGGGTGCGGTAGCTAGCGAAGCATCCGCGGCGCGGGCGGGCGTCAATCCAGCTTGAACTCGATCGTGTCCCAGCGATTGGATTCCTCGTGGCGCGCCTGCGCCTTGATCGCGTCCACGAGCGCGCGGCCGTCCCAGTCGACGATCTGGTCCGACAGCGAGGTGATCTCCTTCGGCAACACGGCATTGGCGCCGAATGGGCGCATGAGCACGACGGGTTTGTCCGACGCCTTGGCGAACGTGAGCTGGAACTGCAGCGCATCGCTGTGCTGCCGATAGAGGCCGGGCAGCGCGATCACGCACTCCGCCTGCGAGATCTGCCGGCGGTACTCCTCGCGGTCGGCCTCCTTGCCGCCTGCGGGCGCCTTGTCGGGCGCGGAGAGATTCTTGTAGAAAAAGTTCCGCGCACTCTCGAGATACTCAAAAACTCGCAAATATTCGTCGGACGTGTTCCACGCATGCGTGATGAACAATCGAATTGGATTGTTTTGTGACATAGACCGATCCCTGACGAGGACTTGAGTGTAGTTTAGTCGCCGTACGCGCGCGCCCACTCCCCTTTTGTGCGTCGCAACGTTAGCATCAATCCGCTTGCGCCTGCTCATCTACAACATCCGCTACGCCACGGGCATCGGCCCGGCCTTTCACCTGCCGTTTCCGGGCGCGGGCTACCTGCGCTCCAACCGCAAGGTGCTCGACGGCATCACCAAGTTCGTGAAGGAAAAAGATCCGGACATCGTCGGCCTCATCGAGGTCGACATAGGGTCCGTGCGCAGCGGCATGGTGAACCAGGCCGAGCACATCGCCGAAGCACTCGGGCACTACACCACCTACGAGTGCAAGTACGGCAATAGCTCCATCAACAACCTCATGCCCATCGTGCGCAAGCAGGGCAACGCCTTCCTGGCCGCGCCGCGCGTCGAGGGCGAACGTTTCCACTACTTCGACGCCGGCATAAAGCGGCTCATCATCGAGCTCGAGCTCGACGACGTGTGCATATTCCTCGTGCACCTGGCGCTCAAATACCGGCAGCGGCAGTACCAGCTGCGCTATCTACACGATCTCATCATCAAGTCGCACAAGCCGGTCATCGTCACCGGGGATTTCAACACCTTTTGGGGCACCCACGAGATCTATCTGTTCATGTGCGCCGCGGGGCTGCGCAGCGCCAACGAGAAGAACCTGCCGTCGTTTCCGGCGCGCATCCCGCGCATCGAGCTCGACTTCGTGCTGGTCAGCAAGGAAATCGAGATCGTGAACTTCGAAGTGCCCGACGTGCGCCTGTCGGACCACCGCCCGGTGCTGTGTGATTTCAACGTGCGGCGTGCCGCGGCGGCGCACTCGGCGACCTCGCACACGGCGGTTGCATAGGGCGTGACCGGTCCGTAAAGCGGTACCATGCCGCAATGACGACCTCTTCGAGCGCCGCATGGCGGCGCGAATCCGACGCCCAGGGCATCGTGTGGCTCACGTTCGACAAGCCCGGCACGTCCACCAACGTGCTGTCACGCGACACCCTCGTCGAGCTCGATGCGCATCTCGCCGAGATCGAGAAGGCCACGCCACGGGGCGTGGTGGTGCGCTCCGGCAAACCCTCCGGTTTCATCGCGGGCGCGGACGTCAAGGAATTCATCCAGCTCGAGAATGCCGAGCAGGGGGTGACGCTGGTACGCGCCGCGCAGCGGGTGCTCGACCGTCTGGAAGCGCTCGCGTGCCCGACCGTCGCCATCATCAATGGCTTCGCGCTCGGCGGCGGGTTCGAGCTGGCGCTCGCCTGCCGCTACCGGGTCGGAGTCAAGAGCGACAAGTTCTCCGTGGGTCTGCCGGAGGTGATGCTGGGCATCCATCCCGGCTTTGGCGGCACGGTGCGTGCGGTGCGCCTGGCCGGCGCTCGAGTCGCGCTGGAGATGATGCTCCAGGGCAAGACACTGCGCGCGGACCGGGCGCTGCGCGCCGGGTTCCTCGACCGGCTCGTCTTTCCGTCCGATGCGGAGGCGGCCGCACGCGAGCTCATCGCGCGCCAGCCCAAGCGCAGGCAGCCCCGGCTCCTGGATCGCATGCTGTCCTGGTGGTTCGTGCGACCCCTCGTCAAACGCACGCTGGTCGCGCAGGTGGCGGCCAAGGCGCGTCGAGAGCACTACCCTGCCCCGTACGCCATCATCGACCTGTGGGTGAAGCACGGCGCGCGCGGCGCCGCGGCCTACGAGGCCGAGGCCCACTCCATTGCCGCGCTCATGGTCGGCTCGACGTCGCGCAACCTGGTGCGGGTCTTCATGCTGCAGGAGCGCCTCAAGAACATCGGCGGCAAGTCGAAGGTTCCGATCGAGCGGGTGCACGTGGTCGGCGCCGGTGTCATGGGCGGTGACATCGCGGCGCTGTGCGCGCAGCGTGGCCTCAACGTGACGCTGCAGGATCGCGAGCTGAAGTTCATCCAGCCCGCGCTGCAACGCGCGCGCGAGGGGTTCGAGAAGCGCCTCAGGGACCCCGCACAGGCGGCGGTGCTCATGACGCGCCTGACCGCGGACGTCGCCGGCGACGGCGTTCCGGGCGCCGACGTCATCCTCGAAGCCATCTTCGAGAATGCCGACGCGAAACACGAGCTTTTCGCGCGCGTCGAGCCGCGCATGAAGTCGACCGCCATCCTCGCGACCAACACGTCTTCCATCATGCTCGAGCAGCTCGACGACCAGCTGCCGGATCCGGGCAAGCTCGTCGGCGTGCACTTCTTCAATCCAGTGGCGCAGCTGCCGCTGGTCGAGATCGTCCGCGGCGAGAACTCGAGCGAAGACAGCCTGCAGAGAGCCATCGCGTTCACGCGCCGCATCGACAAGTTCCCGTTGCCCTGCAAGAGCTCTCCCGGCTTCCTCGTGAATCGCGTGCTGGTGCCCTATCTGTACGAGGCGATGTTCGCACTGCAGGAAGGCATTCCGATCGAAGTCATCGACGAGGCCGCATTGCGCTACGGCATGCCCATGGGTCCCGTCGAGCTCGCGGACGTCGTGGGGCTCGATGTGTGCCGCCACGTCGGCAAGATCGTGTCCGAGGCGTTGCACAAGCAGACCCCGGACCCGACACGCATCGACGCGCTGATCGCCGCGAAGAAGCTCGGCCGCAAATCCGGCGAAGGGTTCTACTCGTGGCGCGACGGCAAGGCAGTCAAGCGGCCCGGCCCGGTGCCTGCGCCACCCGCCGATCTCGAAGACCGCCTCATCCTGAGTCTCGTGAACGAATGCGCCGCGGTGCTGCGCGAGGGAATCGTCACCGACGCGGACCTCATCGACGCCGGTGTCATCTTCGGCTGCGGGTTCGCTCCCTTTCGTGGCGGACCGCTCACCTACGCGCGCACGCGCGGCGTGGATGCGGTCATTGCGCGGCTCACGGAACTTTCGCAGACGTACGGAAGTCGCTTCGCGCCCGACAGCGGCTGGGCAAACCTGCGGACGGGCGCCTGAACGCCCCGCCATCGGTGCCCTGCTTCGCGCAAGTGGCGTGCTAGCATTTCCGCATGTCGACCGATGCCCGTGAAGTGAGCGTAGAGCTGTTGCGGTCCCTCACCCCGCTCGAGGGGATGAAGCGCGAGAATCTGCACGCGCTTGCGAAGAAGGTCAGCGTCAAGCAGATGACCGCCGGGCGTACCCTCTTCAAGGAGGGCGATGCCGACAAACGCACCATCTGGATCATCCGCGGCCTGGTGGAGATCAGCGAACGCGGGCGCACCATCGCCATGGTCGAGGGCGGTTCCGCCGAGGCACGCGCACCGCTCAACCAGAGCCAGCCGCGCAAGGTCACCGCGCGCGCGGTCGAGGACGTCGACTACGTCGCCATCGATGCCGACCTGCTCGACGTGATGATCACCTGGGATCAGACGGGCAACTACGAGGTCGGCGAGCTGCAGGCGCAGTTCGGCGGCGGCTCGGACGACAACGACTGGATGACCACTCTGTTACAGACCAAGGCCTTCCACCGCATCCCGCCCGCGAACCTGCAGGCGATCTTCATGCGCATGAACCGCCAGCCCTATCGCGCCGGCGAAGTCGTCATCAAGCAGGGCGACGAGGGCGACTACTTCTACGCCATCGTGCAGGGCAAATGCCTGGTCACGCGCGAGTCGCCGCTGAATCAGAAAGGCATCAAGCTCGCCGAGCTCGGTGTCGGCGAGACCTTCGGCGAGGAAGCCCTGATCGCGGAGGCCAAGCGCAATGCCACGGTGACGATGCTCTCCGATGGCGTGCTGATGCGGCTCAACAAGCAGGACTTTCGCGATCTCATGCACGAGCCGCTGCTGCGCTGGGTCGACGAGGCGCAGGCGCTCAAGATCATCCAGGCGCGAGGACAGTGGCTCGACGTGCGACTGCCGTCTGAGTACCAGAACCTCGCCATCGAAGGCTCCATCAACATCCCACTGTACTTCGTGCGCCTGAAGCTCAATGCGCTCGACCGCAAGATGCCCTACGTGGTGGTCTGCGACACCGGGCGGCGCTCATCGGCCGCGGCGTTCATTCTTTCCGAGCGCGGCTTCGATGCGTACGTGCTCAAAGGCGGCATCACTTCGTCGAACCTGCCGATGCGGCGCCCGGGCTGACGACAAAGGGGACAGATCTATTTTCGCGAAAATAGATCTGTCCCCTTTTCACATCGTATGCGTGGCCTTGTCGCCGGCGAGCGCGCCGGCTAGATAGGTTTCTATCTTCTTCTGCGTCTGGCCGCGGTCCTGGTCGGAGAACTGCACGCCGATGCCGGCGGTGCGCTTGCCCTGCGCGCCCTTGGGCGTCAGCCAGATCACCCGGCCGGCGACCGGGAGCTTCTCGTCCTCGCCCATCAGATTGAGCAGCATGAACACCTCGTCGCCGAGGCGGTAGTTGCTGTTCGTCGGGATGAAGAGCCCGCCGTTCTTCACGAACGGCATGTAGGCCAGGTACAGCGCGCTCTTGTCCTTGATGGTGAGCGTGAGCAGGCCGGGCTTGTTCGAGCCGGTGCGACCGGTGCGTGCCTCGCTCATGCCCGGGCCCAGCGCCACAGCAGGGTTTCCACCGCCATGGTCTTGTTTATAGAAGTGTGGGCAAGCTTGCGCATGTCGCGAATGGCGTCCGAGAACTCGAATAGGCGACATATCTTCGAGGGCAAAGCGGCCCCTGACAAGTGCGTTGCGTCGCGGATTGCGCTCGATTCGAGGATGCTTTCTGTGACCCAGCTCTCAAGGCACGAGAGGCGGGTCGCGAGGTCGCCGCGCGCCCAGCGCTCGGCGACGGCCGGCGGCTGAAGATTGCCGCTGCCGATCTCGCGCAGCGTATCCAGCGTCTCCGCGCGCATCTGCGAAAGTAAAGCCGGGTCCGCCTCGAGCAGCGCGAACGGCCCCGCGCCCGTGGCGCACAGCGCCTCCTCCCAGGGGCCTGCGCCGCGCCGGCCCGCGAGGAATTCCGCGGCCTCGCGCCGCTTCGGCGCGGGCAGCCGCAGCTTGGAGCAGCGGCTGCGCAGCGTGGGCAGCAGCCGCGACGGCTGGCTGGTCACGAGCAACACCAGCGTGCGCGCAGGGGGCTCCTCGAGCGTCTTGAGCAGCGCATTCGCGGCGAAGGGATTCATGGCCTCCGCCGGGGCGATGATCGCGATCTTGTAGCCGCGCCCGTGCGCGGTGAGCGCCAGGTCGGCGGACAGGTCGCGCACCGCCTGGATGAGGATCTGCACGGACTCGCCCTCGGGCCTGAGCAGCGTGACGTCCGGATGCTGATCGGCGGCGATCCATTTGCATTGCTGGCACTCGCCGCAGGGCGCATTCCCCTCGCGGCAGTTCACGCGCTGCGCCACCCAGCGCGCGAATTCGAGCCCGCCCGCGCCGGCATCCTCGTGGACTAAGATTCCATGCGCCAGCCGGCCGGCGCGCAGCGCCGCATCGACCTCTTCGCACGGGGCCGAGAACCACGATGGCAGCGCGGCGCGCGCGCTCATGGTGCCTCTGCGGGCTCGAGGCCGAGCGCGGCATCGAGCGCCGCGATGGCGGCGTCGCAGACATCATCGAGCTTCCCCGTCGCATCGACGATGCGAAAGCGCTCAGGGGCCGCCCGCGCGAGCTCGAGATAGCGGTTGCGGACCCGGTCGAAGAACTGCGCCGACTCGATCTCGAAACGATCGATGGCGCCGCGGCGCGCCTGCATGCGTTCCAGTCCCACGCGCACGGGCACATCCAGCAGGATGGTGCAGTCGGGCCACAGATCGCCGTGCACCGCCTTGGCAAGTTGATCGATGAGCTGCCCATCGACCCCGCGTCCGCCACCCTGGTAGGCGTGCGTCGCGTCGGTGAAGCGGTCGCAGAGAACCCACTCGCCGCGCGTGAGCGCGGGCCGGATGAGATTGTCGATGTGCACCTGGCGCGCGCCGAACATGAGCAGCGTCTCCGCCACGGCCCCGATGTGTTCCTCGCCGCGGTCCAGCACCAGCGCGCGGATGCGCTCGGCCACCTTCGTGCCGCCGGGCTCGCGCGTGGCGTGCACGGTGATACCGCGCGCGCGCAATGCCTGCGAGAGTCGATCGGCGACGGTGGTCTTGCCCGCCCCTTCGATGCCTTCGAGCGTTATGAACCGGGCGCGCGTCATCGGCGGTTTTCTCTCAGTCGTGCGAGGTAGCGCTTGAGCGCAACCAAGTGTGCTTCGTAAGTGGCCGAGAATACATGGGAGCCATCTCCCGCGCCGCTGGCAACGAAATACAGGTCGCCGGTCTCCAGCGGATGCGTGGCGGCCTCGAGCGCCGCGCGCGAGGGCAATGCGATCGGCGTCGGCGGCAGGCCGGCGCGCGTGTAGGTGTTGTAGGGGGTGTCGGTGCGCAGGTCGCGCGCGCGGATGTTGCCGTCGTAGGAGCTGCCGATGCCGTAGATCACCGCCGGATCGGTCTGCAGCCGCATGCGTTTGCGCAGGCGGGAGGTGAAGACCCCCGCGATGCGCGGCCGCTCGGCGGCGAGGCCGGTCTCTTTCTCCACGATCGATGCCAGTGTGAGCGCCTCGTAGGGCGTCGCGATGGGCAGGCCTTCGAGGCGCGAAGCCCAGGCAGATTCGAGCGCCTCGGCCTGCTTGCGGTAGGCCAGCACGTAGAGCTCGCGATCCGTAGTGTCCGCCGCGAAGCGATAGGTATCGGGGTAGAAGCGCCCTTCCGGATGCTCGTCGGCATGACCGATGGCGTTCATGAGCGCGGCCACGTCACTGCCCTTCAGAGTGACCTTGACCGCGGGATGGCCCTCCACCGCGCGCCGCATGTCGGCGAAGGTCCAGCCCTCGATGACCGTGAGCGTCTCGAGCAGCACGCGGCCCTCCTCGAGCTGCCGCAGGATGTCGCGCGGGCTCGCCGCGGCGGGGATTTCGTAGTGTCCCGTCTTGACCTGCGGCCAGCCGCGCACGCGCAGCCACAGCTCGACGGCGCGCCGGTCCGTGAACGCGCCGCGCGAATCGAGCTCGGCGAGCACGGAGCGCACCGACGCGCCGGGCTTCACCGCCAGGGTCACCGCCGCGGCATGCGGGCCGGGGGCGTTCATGATGCGTTCCGCGCGCTGCCAGTAGATAGTCGCGGCGGCGCCCGCGAGCACCACGGCAACCAGGGCGAGCACCAGCAGCTTACGCATCGAGCTGCTCGATGTGGGCGGCCAGCCTGCGGGCGGTCGTATCCATGCGGAATGCATGCTCACCCAGGCGCCGGACGGGCACAACCCCGATGCGCGCATTGGTGACGAACAGCTCATCGGCGGCGATGACCTCGGCCTGCGACAACCGGCGCTCCTCGGCCGGGATGCCGAGCGCGGCGCATTCGCGCAACACGATGGCACGCATCACGCCGGCGACGCCGTTGCGGTCGAGCCGCGGCGTCGCGAGCCGGCCCTGGTGCGCGATGAACACGTTGCTGCGCGTGCCGCAAACCACCTGGTCCGCGGCATCGAGCAGCAGCGATTCGAACACCGCGTCCGCGCCCGGCTCCGAGGCTGCGAGCACGTTCTCGAGGCGATTGAGGTGTTTGATGCCCGCGAGCCGCGGCGAGTCTCCGAGCCGCAGCGTCGCGATGCGCGCGTCCACGCCCTCCTGCGGAATGCCGCCGCCGCTCGCGGGCCACAGCGACACGATGCGGCGCGGGGTTTCCCCGCCCGCCGCGTACCCGCGGCGCCGCGCGCTGCCGCGCGTCACGACGATCTTGAGCACGGCGAGCGCCGGGGCGCGCGCGAGCGCCCGCACGATGTCGGCGCGCAACGCGTCCGTGTCGGAGAATGCCAGCCCGAGCGCCGCGCATCCGCGCGCCAGCCGCGCCAGATGCGCATCGACGAAGCGCACCCGCCCGGTGCGAATGAGCAGTGTTTCGAACAGCCCGTCGCCGTACGCGAGCCCGCGATCGTCGACGGGCAGAGCATCGCCCGCGACGCCGTCGACCCAGCAGCCGAGTGGAGCTTCGTTCATCGCGACTCCCTCATGGATTTTCGAAGGCGCGCAACAGGCCGCGGGCCTTGGCGCGGGTCTCCTCGAGCTCGCGCTCGGGCACCGAGTCCGCCACGATTCCGGCGCCCGCGCGAAACTCGATCTCCCGATCGCGCATGGTCAGGGTGCGGATCAGGATGTTGAAATCCGCGTCGCCATCGGTGCCGAGCCAGCCCAGCGAGCCCGTGTATGCGCCGCGCCCCTCGCCTTCGAGCGCCGCGATGAGCTGCATGCAGCGCACCTTCGGACAGCCGGTGATCGTGCCGCCGGGAAACAGCGCGCGCAGCGCGTCGATGGCGTCGCGGTCGGCGCGCAGGCGGCCGCGCACGTTCGACACGATGTGGTGCACGTGCGCGTACGACTCCGTCACCATGTATTCGTCGACTTCCACGCTGCCAGCTTCGCACACGCGTCCGAGATCGTTGCGCTCGAGGTCGATGAGCATCACGTGCTCAGCGCGCTCTTTGGGGTGCGCGACCAGCTCCGCGGTTTCGTGCGCGTCCCGCTCGCGCGAGTCGTGACGCGGCCGTGTGCCGGCGATCGGTCGCGTCGAGATGTCGCGCCCCTTGATCTGCAGCAGCCGCTCGGGCGAAGACGACAGGATGGTCATGTCACGGAACCGCACGCTGGCCGCATAGGGCGCCGGATTGGCGCGCCGCAGTGCGGCGTAGACGTCACCCGCGGCCGCGCCCGGTTTCATGCGCAGGCGCCACGGCCGCGAGAGATTGGCCTGGTATACGTCACCGGCCGCGATGTGTTCCTGCGCGCGGCGCACGCGCTCGAGAAAGAGCGCCGGTGCCTCCTCCTCCAGCGATTCGACCGGCACCGGGGACTCGCTCGGGCGCGGATGCGACAGCACGTTCCAGAGGTCTTCCACGATCGCGTGGTGCGCGGCGAGATCCGCAACCTCCGAGATGACCATCGTGTGATCGGTCGCCAGGTCGTGCACAATGAAATGCTCGATGCGCAGCGCGAACGCGGTGAGCGGTGCCCGCGCTGCCGGCAGGACGAGGTGGCGCTCGATCTCGGCCGCGACTTCGTAGCCGAGGTAGACGATCCACCCGCCGCGAAATGGAACGTGCGCCAGCACGCCCGTCGGCGGCGCGGGCTTCGGAGTCGCGCGCACCCAGGCTTCGAGATTGTCGAGGAAACCGCCGCCACGCGGCGTCACGCCGAATCCATCGATGGCGCCGCCGGCGTCGCGCCACAGCGCCGCGGCTGGAGCCGCGCACAACACGCTGAAACGCTGGTTGGCGCCCTCCGCCGCGCTGTCGAGCAGCACCGGATAGCGCTCGGGATGCGCCGCCGCCAGACGATGCAGCGAGATGCCCGGGAGCATGTCCGCCGTGCTGATGAGCGGAGCGCGGCCCTCCGCGCCGTGAGCTCCAGCGCCGGCGTTCACCCCTTGAAGCGGCGGAAGATCAGCGAGCCGTTGGTGCCACCGAAGCCGAACGAATTCGACAGCGCGGCGTCGATGGCGACCTTGCGTGCCGTGTTCGGCACGTAGTCGAGATCGCACTCCGGATCGGGCGTGTGGTAGTTAGTGGTCGGCGGCGCGACGCCGTCGCGGATCGCGAGCAGGCAGAAGATGGCCTCGACGACGCCGGCCGCGCCGAGCAGGTGCCCGGTCATCGACTTGGTCGAGCTCACGGGCAGGCGGTAGGCGTAGTCGCCGAACGCCGCCTTGATGGCCACCGTCTCGGCCTTGTCGCCGAGCGGCGTGGAAGTGGCGTGCGCGTTGAGATAGTGGATGTCGGTGGGGTTCAAATGCGCATCGCGCAGCGCGTTCTGCATGGCCAGCCGCGCGCCGGAGCCGTCTTCGGGCGGCGCGGTGATGTGATACGCGTCGCTGCTCATGCCGAAGCCCACGCATTCCGCGTAGATGCGCGCCCCGCGCGCCCTGGCATGCTCGAGCTCCTCGAGGATGACGGCGCCGCCGCCGTCGCCCATGACGAAGCCGTCGCGGTCCTTGTCCCAGGGACGGCTCGCGCTCTGCGGATCGTCATTGCGTTCCGACAGCGCCCGGGCCTGGCTGAAACCGGCCAGCGCCGTCGGCGTGGTCGCGCACTCGGAACCGCCGGCGATGATGATGTCGGCATCGCCGTACTGGATGCTGCGCATCGCGAAGCCGATGGCGTGCGTGGACGTGGTGCAGGCGCTGACCACGCCGAGGTTCGGGCCCCGCAGGCCGAAGCGGATGGACAGGTGACCCGCCACCATGTTGCCGATGGTGCTCGGGATGTAGAACGGCGAGGTCTTCTTCGGGTTGTGCGTGCGCTCCCAGGTGATCGCCTCGTCTTCGATCCCCGCGAGGCCGCCGATGCCTGAACCCATGATGGCGCCGCACAGGTCGCCATTCTCCTTGGCGAAATCGAGGCCCGAGTCAGCCACCGCCTGGATGCCCGCGCCCATGCCGTAGTGCATGAACGGGTCCATGCGCCGCGCGTCCTTGGGGGTGATGTACTTCGTGACGTCGAAGCCTTCCACCTCGCCCGCGAAACGCGTGGCGAATGGACTCGCGTCGATGCGGGTGATCGGCTTGATACCGCTCTTGCCCGCGAGGATCGCGGACCAGACGGTGGCGATGTCACTACCTACCGGCGAAACGATACCGAGCCCGGTAACGACGACACGTCGCTTGGACACACGATCCTCTTCGAAGTGTGGGCAAATGGATTGCGGATGTTCGCGTGGCTCTTTACCACGCACCCGCGGGGAAAATCTCTAGGACTTGCGGCGATCAGAGATGTAGCTGATTGCCTGGCTGACGGTGGTGATCTTCTCGGCGTCCTCGTCCGGAATCTCGATCTCGAACTCTTCTTCGAGCGCCATGACCAATTCGACCGTATCGAGCGAATCGGCGCCGAGGTCATCGACGAACGAAGCGTCATTTACAACCTGCTCTGCCTTGACGCCCAACTGTTCGGCGACGATCGCCTTGACCTGTTGTTCAACCGTGCTCATTTCAGATTCGCCCTCAAATAGAGATGTTTGTTCGTAGCGACTGCAATCCAAGCGACCCTGACGGGCGGATCGCAGCGGGCGCGTATTCTAGGGCAACGTTTGCCCTCCTGCCACGCTGTCAAATCGTGAGTGCTTGTTTTTGTTTGTTTTTCGTTGAATTGGGTGTTGCGAGACCCCCACGAACAGGCTAGCCGGGCGGCCATCGTCAGGCCATGTACATGCCACCGTTGACGTGCAGGGTTTCGCCGGTGACGTAGCCGGCGCCCGGTGAACACAGGAAAAGCACGGCCGAAGCGATGTCATCGACGGTGCCGAGACGGGCCATGGGCACCTGCGCCGTGAGCGCCGTGCGCTGCTCCTCGGTGAGCGCGCGTGTCATGTCGGTGTCGATGAAACCCGGAGCCACCGCATTCACGGTGATGCCGCGCGAGGCGATTTCCTTCGCCAGCGATTTCGTGAAACCGAGAATTCCGGCTTTCGCGGCCGCGTAATTCGCCTGTCCGGCGTTGCCGGTCACGCCGACGATGGACGTCATCGACACGATGCGGCCGCGCCGTTCTTTCATCATGCGCTTGAGGCAGCCCTTCGACAGCCGGAACACGCTGGTGAGATTGGTGGCGATCACCGCGTCCCAGTCGTCGGGCTTCATGCGCAGCAGCAACGTGTCGCGCGTGATCGCCGCGTTGTTGATGAGGATGGTGGGCATCTCGCCCCGGGCGTCGAGGTCGCCTAACAGGGCATCGATCGACGCGGCGCTGCCCACGTCGAGGACCGCGCCGCGGCCGTTGTTTCCGAGCCACGACGAGATGCCGGCGGCGCCCGCTTCCGTGGTGGCGGTACCAACTACCCGAGCCCCCGCCCCGGCCAGCGCCTTGGCGATTCCCTGTCCGATTCCACGGGAGGCGCCGGTGACCAGCGCAATGTCATTTTGAAGCATCTTTGTATCTCGGGTTCAGGACGCGACCGCGCCGATCGCGGTGGCGAAGGAATCGGAATTCTCGAGCGCGAAAGTCTGCACGTCCCCGCCGCGGGTGATGCGCTTGACGAGGCCGGACAGCACCTGGCCGGGCCCGCATTCGACCACCTGTTTGACGCCACGCGCGCCGAGCGCGGCTACGGTCGACGTCCAGCGCACCGGGCTCGACAACTGGCGTACGAGCAGTGCACGGATGTCGTCCGGCTCGCGATGCTCCTCGGCGTCGACGGCGCTCAGGTATCGGATGGTCGGGTTTCGCAGCGCGGTCGCGGCCAGCTTCTGCGCGAATTTCAGCCCCGCGCCCTTCATGAGGCTGCTGTGCGAAGGCACGCTCACCGGCAGCTCGAGGGCGCGCTTCGCGCCGCGGATCCTGGCGGCCTCGATGGCGCGCAGCACCGCGCCCCTGTCTCCGGCGATCACCACCTGCCCGGGCGAATTGAAATTCACGGCCTCGACCACGCCGCCGGCCGCGGTGGCCTCCGCGCACACGGCCACGACCGCCTCGTCCTCGAGACCTAACAATGCGGCCATTGCGCCGGTGCCGGCGGGTACCGCTTCCTGCATCACCTGGCCGCGGAAGCGGACCAGGTCCACGCAGGCGGCGAAATCGATGGTCCCCGCCGCGACCAGGGCGGTGAATTCGCCGAGGCTGTGACCGGTGACGATGGCCGGCAGCGACGCCGTGCGCTCGCGCCACAGGCGCCAGGTGGCGATGCCCGCGGCCAGCATTGCCGGCTGGGTGCGCTCGGTGGCGTTGAGCTCTTCCGCGGGGCCCTCGGCGCAGAGCCTCCAGAGGTCGTAGCCCAGCGCCTGCGACGCTTCATCGAAGGTGGCGCGTACCACGGGCGAGGCGGCGGCGAGACTGCCGAGCATGCCGACGGATTGGGAACCCTGACCGGGAAATACGAATGCGAGTGTGCTGTTCGACATGGCCGCGCAGTATAACGGCTCGCTTCACAGCGGCTCGCGGCGCGACTTCAGGAACGTCGCGAGCACGAGTCCGCCGACGGCGCCATAGAGGTGCGCGTCGATGATGGTTTCGCCGGATTCCGAGAACGGCATCGACCCCGCGTACTGCTCGTAGGAAAGTTTTGCAACGATGATGAGCGCGAGCAGCCAGCCGTCGAGATCGCCGCGCCGCAGGTGCGCGAGCGTGCCCGCGGTCATGACCCCGTGCAGCGCGCCGGAAGCGCCGACGTACCACTCCACCTGCGGATTTCGAAACCAGAGTCCCGCGCCGATGACGAGCCCGGAGAACAGATAGATAGCCAGCCAGCGGCCGGCCGAAAAGTCGCGCGCGAACAGCGCCCACATGAGCACCACCCCGAATGAATTGAGCATCGCGTGCCCGGGGTCCAGGTGCACGAAGTGCGCGGTCAGCAGCCGCCAGGCTGCGCCGGCCGCGATCGCGCCCCGGTCGTAGGCCAGCGCCTCGCGGGAGGCGTCGCCGCCGAGCTCCACCAGCGCGAGCAACGCGCACGCCGCCAGCAGTGCAACCCCGTACGCGCCGTCGAAATTGAGGCGTTTCTGGAGGTCTCTTAACCCGCCGGCGGGGGTCTCAACGTTCATTTGCTATCATCCGCCCCCTCATCGGAACCCCCGGGAATTGCATGGAATCTCGCATCCACCGTGCCGCGCGCGGCTTCACCCTCATCGAAATCATGGTGGTCGTCGTGATCATCGGCCTGCTCGCGGCCGCGATCCTGCCAAAGATCTTCAGCCGCGTCTCCGATGCGCAGATCACGCGCACCAAGGCGGACATCCGCAGCATCGAGACCGCGCTCCTCATGTTCAAGCTCGACAACTACAAGTTCCCGAGCACAGACATGGGCCTCAGCGCGCTCACGCAGCGGCCCAATGATCCTTCGATCCGCACCTTCCCCGATGGTGGCTATCTCAATTCGGTGCCGAAGGATCCCTGGAAGAACCCATATCAATACGTGTTTCCGGGAACTCGCGGTCAGACCTACGACCTCTATTCCTTCGGCGCGGACGGACAGGAAGGCGGCGAAGGCGAAAATGCCGACATTGGCAACTGGAATCTGGACCAGTAATCCGCTGCGCGGTCGCGCGCGCCCGGTCGCGCGCGGCTTCACGCTCATCGAATTGCTGATCGTCATCGCCATCATCGGCATATTCGTGGTGGGCGCGGTCCTGTATCTCGCCGATCAGCGCCGTGACACCAGGCTCGACCAGGAAACAGAGCGGCTCGACGCATTGTTCGACTACGTGCGCGAGCAGGCCGAGTTGCAGACCCGTGACTACGGGTTTCGTGTGAATACCAAGACCTACTCCTTCGTGGTCTTCGACGTGCTCGGAAACGAATGGCGTCCCGCGGATGAAGACGACGCGCTGCGCGAGCGCGAATTCCCGCCGGGAGTCATCCCGACACTGGTCGTCGAAGGCCGCACCATTGTCCTCAACGTCGACAAGAAAAAGAAGGACAAGGACGTCGAGGACTTCACACCCCAGGTGCTGCTGTTCTCGAATGGCGATCTGTCGTCGTTCGAGATCGGTCTCGACGGCGACAGCGGCAACCGCTCACGGCTCTTCAGCGACGAGCAGAGCAACATCATCGTCGACATGCCCGGCGAACAGGACGACGAGGAGGTCGCGAAAGCCACCCGCCTCGCGGCGCAGCGGCGATGAGCCTGCGTCTGCCGCCGCGCCCCGCTCGCGGCTTCACGCTCATCGAAGTGCTGATCGCTCTCGCGATCGTCGCGATGGCGGTCGGCGCGCTGCTCGGCACCGTCACCTCGTCCGCGAGCAGCGTCATCTACCTCAAGGAGAAGACCATCGCCGAGTGGGTGGCCCTGAACCGCCTCACCGAGGTGCGCATCGCGAAGCTCATGCCGGACCCCGGCAAGCGCACCGGCAAGAACGACATGGGCGGCATGCGCTGGCAATGGGAAGAGGAAGTCACCGAACTGCCCATCAAGGGCATGCTGCGCATCGAGGTGCGCGCGCGGCCGACTGGCGAGGCGGTCGACGACACGCGACCGACGCAGAAGGGGACCGCGCAGAAGGAGACCGACAGCACCTCCAGCGGCTCGGAGAATGACAAGCTGAACTGGACGACGACCGCCATCGGCGTCGTCTCCACGGCGCGCTCCGACCGCACTTCGGCGATCGCGGCGCCGTTCACGGGCAACCTGCAGGGTGGGCCCGGCAATCCAGGCAACCCCGGCGGCGCGAACCCTCCCGGAGGCACGCCCAACGGGCCCAATCCGCCGGGCACCACGCCGCCGCCGAAAAACCCCTCGCCGTCCCAATGAAGCGCCACGCCGGTTTCACGCTCATTGAAATCGTCATCGCGATCTTCGTCGCGGCGGTCATGTTTGCGCTCGGCTATGGGGCCATAAACCAGGCGCTCGTCGAGCGCGACCACATCAACACGAGCCAGCAGCGGCTCACGGAAATCCAGCGCGGCATGCGCGTCGTCGCGCAGGATTTCGCGCAGGTCATCGCGCGCACCGCGCGCGACACGTCGGGCAATGGCGAGATCCAGCCCGCGATGACCTCGAGCACCCGCGACAACACCATCGTCACGTTCACGCGCTCCGGCTGGAGCAACCCGGTGGGCGTGCAGCGTCCGGCGGAACAGCGCGTGCGGTACCGTTTCGTCGATGGCGCGCTGCTGCGCGAGCACTGGCTCTCGGTGGATCCGGCGCTCAACGTGGAGCCCCGTCAGCGCGTGCTCCTCACCAAGGTCAAGGCGGTCGAAATCCGGTTCCTCGACCCGGCCGCGCGCGAATGGCGCACCGAATGGCCCGCGTCCACTCCCGGCGGACCGTTGAGCCCCGCCATGATCGACCCGCTGTTGCGCGGCCGCCCGCTGGCCATCGAGTTCAGCATCGTGCTCGAAGATTGGGGCCGCATCACCCGCCTGTTCGAGATTCCCACGTGAAGCACGCCCGTCAACGCGGTGTCGCGCTGCTGGTCGCGATCGTCATGTTCGCTCTGGCGACCACCGTCGCCGCGTCCATCACGTACAACAAGGCCATGGCGGCGCGGCGCGCCGCCGCGACGTTCGCGCTCGAGCAGGCCTTGCAGGCCGGCATGTCCGCCGAGGCGCTCGCGAGCATCGTGCTCCAGGAAGATGGCGGCAAGGCGAATACCACACTGGACCAGGACTGGGCGCAGCCGGTAGGCCCGCTCGAAATCGAGGGCACCGGAGTGTGGATCCAGGCCCAGCTCGATGACCTGTCGGCGCGCTTCAATCTCAACAGCCTCGTTCACTGGGATGCGCCCACCAATACGTTCAAGGAAGACCAGCACCAGGTCGATGTGTTTCGCGCGCTGCTGCAGAAGCTCAGCCTCGAGCCGCGCTGGGCCGATCTCATGGTCGACTGGATAGACCCTGACAACATGCCGTATGGCGACGGTGGTGAAGACACCCTGTACGTCACGCAGATCCCGTCCTACCGGCCGCCGAACACGTTCATTACGCACCCGTCGGAGCTGCTCGCCCTGCCCGGCTTCGGCGCCGAGCGCTATGCGAAGCTCGCTCCGTTCGTGACCGCGTTGCCCATCGACGCCAAGGTCAACATCTGCACGGCCACCTTCGACATCCTCAACACCACCAAGAGCAACGGCCAGGATGAATACGACGCGGAGCAGCTCAAGGCGGGACGCGCGAAGGGTTGCTTTCCCGGAAAGAACGCCTTCCTGACCAACATCAGCGATCCGGTGGTGCTGCAGCGGGTGACCGAGCAGGTGGACGAGAAATCCTCCTGGTTCCGCCTGCGCACGCACATTCGTATTGGCACTGCGGAGTTCGTTTTGTACAGTGTTCTCTTTCGCGAGAGCGACAACAACAAGGTGCGCATCGTCCAGCGCAGTTTCGGAAGCGAATAAACGATGAGCGAATCGCTGATCATTCATATGCGCAACGGCCTTGAGCCGCAGTGGCTGGTCTGCAGCGACGACGGCAGCGTCATCGTGCATCCGGTGTCCGGGCCGCTGGCGCAGGCCACTGCGATGGCCGCCGGGCGGCGCATCGTGGCCGTCGTGCCTTCGAGCGACGCGCTGGTGACGGAGAGCGACGCGCCCGCGAAGAACGCCGCCAAGCTCGCGCAGGTCATCCCTTTCGCGCTCGAAGAGCGGGTGGCCGACGAAATCGAAGACCTGCACTTCGCAATCGGCGCCCGCAGCCCGGGCAGCGCGCGCGTTCCGGTCGTCGTGATCGCTCGCGCCAAGCTCGAGGGCTGGCTCACCGAGCTCGCCGGTGCCGGACTCCTGCCGCAGGCGGTCTACTCCGAGGCGGCGTTGCTGCCCTCCATGCCCGGACAGCTCATCGGCCTGCTCGTCGAAGACACCATCACTCTGCGTGCCGCCGACGCACCGCCGCTGGTGCTGCCGGCGCTGTCGCTGGCCGACGCATTCGAAATCGCGCTCTCGACTCAGCAGCCGGCGGTGGAGGGGCTCGAGCCCGCGCCGCTCGGGTTGCTGCTCTACAGCGGCCACGCCGAGTGGGAAGCGCACCAGCACACCGTCGATGCGCTGCGCGAGCGGTTCACGGGCGTGAAGGTTCAGCTGCTTGCCGACGGCCCGCTGGGCGTGCTCGCGCCGGCCGCGGCCGCCGGTGAAGCCATCAATCTACTGCAGGGTGCGTTCGCGCCCGCGCCCGCGGGCAAACAGGGTTGGGAAGCCTGGCGGCTCGCGGCCGTGCTCGCCGGCGTCCTGCTCTGCCTGCACGTCGGCGGGCGATTCTTCGAGCTGTCGACGCTCAAGCGGCGCGAGGCGGACCTCGATACGCGCATCCAGCAGGAATTCCAGCGGGCCATGCCCGGGCAGCAGAACGCGATGAACGCGCGCCGCCGCGTGCAGCAACGCCTCGCGGAGGTCCAGGGTGGCGGCGGTGCCAGCTCCCTGCTTCCGGCTCTCTCGGCGTTCGCGAGCGCGCGGACCGCCGCGCCCCAGGCACAGATCGAAGCCGTGAAATACACCAAGGACGGCAGCCTGGAGCTGCGCCTCAGCGCACCCGATGCCGCCACTCTCGATGTCATCGGTCAGCAGTTGCGCGCCGCCAGCTGGCAGGCCGAAGTGCTCGGCGGCAGCATCAGCGGCATCGGCTATCGCGGCCGCCTGCAGGTCCGCAAGGGGCAATCCTGATGCGCGCCTGGTATTCGAGCCTCGCGACCCGCGAACGGCGCTTCGTGGCATTCGGCGCCGTCGCGCTCATCGCGTTCGCGGTGGTGGGCGGCCTGCTGACGTTGAACGGCAGCCTCGCGCAGGCGCGCCAGCGCGTCGAGACGAAGCAGGACGATCTCGCGTTCATCCAGGCGGCGATACCGCAGCTGGGTGGCTCGGGCGCGCCGGCGGGAGCCACCGTACAGGGCGACTCGCTGGTCGTGTTCATCGACAGCTCGGCGCGCGAGAGCGGTCTCGGCAAATCGCTGGTGAGCAGCGATCCCACCGGCGATCGCAAGGGCCTGCGCATCCGTCTCGATCGCGTGCCGTTCGACGGCCTGGTCGCGTGGCTCGCGCGCCTGTCGCAGAACCACGGCGTCAGCGTCGAGTCCGCGGAGATCGAATCCGCCGGTGAAGCCGGACTGGTGAACGCCGGGCTCGTCCTCCGGGGAGGCTGAGTGTCGCGCGGCAAGCTCGCGCTGACGATTGCCGCGGGGCTGCTGGTCTTCCTCGTCGTGCTGGTGCTCTATCTACCGGCGGCGTGGTTCGCGTCGCTGCTGCCCGCGCAGGTGCGCTGTTCCGAGCTCGGCGGCTCCATCTGGCACGGCGAGTGCCTGGGGCTCGAGGTGCAGGACAGTCCGCTCGGCGACGCGACCTGGAATTTCGCGCCGACCCGTGCGCTCAGCGGGCGCCTGGTCGGCGATGTCAGCGTGCGCGGCACCATGCTCAACGCGCGCGCCGATCTCGACACCGACTTTCGCGGCGTGGGCGAGCTGCGTAATCTCAACGCGCAGTT
The DNA here is from genome assembly GCA_044871085.1 of Steroidobacteraceae bacterium. Taxonomy (GTDB): domain Bacteria; phylum Pseudomonadota; class Gammaproteobacteria; order Steroidobacterales; family Steroidobacteraceae; genus CADEED01. The sequence goes on from JBIOZI010000138.1 coordinate 21,588, forward strand.
CCCGCTCGATCCGGCTTTCGTGGCACAGATGCCCCGCGACCAGCGCGCGCGCATCCACGCGGATCTGCAGCGCCTCGTCATCGGCGAAGGCGGTGCCATCCGCGCCGCGCAGGGGCTGATCGAGCTGCGCGACCTGCGCCAGGTGGGTGTGCGGCCGCTGGACCTGGGCTCGTACCAGGTGCGCTTCGCCTCTCCCACCGCGGCCGACGGACAGCCCCTGGAGGGCGCGCTCAAGGATCTCGGCGGGCCGTTCACGCTCAAGGGCACCCTGACGCTGACCCCGCCGAACGCCTACCTGGTTCGTGGCGCCATCCAGGGCAGGACGGCGGACGCGGAGCGGCTGGTGCGGGAGATAACGTTCGGCGTGCCGCCCGATGCGTCCGGCTTCAGCCAGCTGTCGTTCGAAGGATCGTATTAGCCGGCGACCTCGACCTCGCGCCACGCGCCGAGCAGCGGGAAGTACAACCCGGCGCGCACCGGCTCCGGCCCGAGCGCGCGGGCCAGGCGCGCATAGCGGGTGAGCTGCGCGGTGTAACGCCGCACCTCCTCGTCGAGGAATCGCTCGAGATCGCCGCCTTCGTGCGGGCTCGACTTGAAGTCCACGATCCAGCGCGTGCCATCCGCGGCGATGAACGTGCGGTCGATCACGATGTTGACGATGCGTCCCTCGTAGACGCCGGACAGCGCCAGCTCCGAATGCGCTCGTCGGTGTGCGGCATCGAACAGCCAGCGCCCGCGCGGGTCCGCCAGCGTCGCGCCGAGCGCCGCGAGCGCGCGCTGCGCGCCGGCGCGGGCCTGCGCCGGCTCGATGCCGAGCGCCTCGAGCCGCGACTCCAGCCGCGCCCGCAGCGCCGGCAGCGCCGCCGCGTCCGGTAGTTTGCCGCGGCCGAAGTGCTCGAGCGCCTCGTGCACCACCGTGCCGACGCGCCGCGCGGTCTGCCGCGCCCAGCTGAATTCGATGGGATCATCGTCGGCCCCGAATGGCACCAGCTCGCCGCGAGCCGACACATCGGGCGGCGCTTCGGGCAGCAGCGGCCGCGCGGGCAGGCGATGCCGCACCTGCGACACCGCGGGGTCGATGTCCGCCGGATCGGACGCCGCGCCGACCGCGTCGTAGTCCGCTATGCCCGATTCGAGCGCGGGCCACAACACCTCGAGCAGCGAGTTCTTGTGGCGGCTGTATTCGACCACGCCGTCCTTCTCGCGGCGCGTCGGATGGACGAACACGTGCAGGGAGCGCTTCGCGCGCGTCAACGCGACATACGCCTGCCGCGCGCGTTCATTGCGGGCGCGGGCGATGCGCAATTCCTCGATCCACGCGTTGATCTGCTCGTCTTCGTCGTCGTCTTCGTGCACGCGGACGCGGATCGGCGCCATGACCAGGTGATCGCCGCCCTCCTCGCGCGGAATCTCGAGCCAGTTGAGCAATGGCTGTTCGTCGGACCGGCCGCGCCGGCCGACACCGACGACGAACACGTGGTCGAACTCCAGACCCTTCGCGCCGTGAATCGTCATCAGCGACACCGCGCCCGGCACCGCCGGATCCTCCGCATACAACGTCTCCATGACGCGCGCCAGGTCCGCCGGCCGGCCGCGCAGGCGTTTGCGATCCTGTTCGTCGAGCGCCGCCAGGAAGCGCCGCGCCTGCTCGAGCTCGGCCGCGTGGCAGCAGGCCGGGCCACCGAGTTGCAGCCAGGTGCGCTCCACGAGGTGCGCGCGCGCCTCCCGCTCGCGATCGGCCCAGCCAGTCAGGAGCACGGGCATCGCGCGCGCCAGCCGCTGCGCGCCGTCGTCCGAGAGCGCCCCGATGACCGTGCTCAATGCCTCGGGTACGGTGAGGTCCGCCGTAGCGTCGCTCACGGCCGTGAGGTCGGCGAGATCGAGACCGACGAAGGGCGCGCGCAGCACCGCGAGCCAGGCGATGCGGTCGAGCGGTGAGTCGAGCGCACGCGCCAGTGCTTCGAGGTCGCGCACGACGGCCACGTCGGCGAGCGGCTCCAGCTTGACGCCGATGAACGGCACGCCCCGCTCCGCGAGCGCGGCACGCACCGCGCGCAGGTGCGGGCGCGCACCGGCGAGCACCGCGATGCTCTCCGTCGGGCGGGTGCGGCCGAGCTGCGCGATGGCATCCGCGACCACGCGCGCCTCGGCGCCGTCGTCCGCCTCGACGCGATACACGCAGGGCGCGCCCTCGAGCTGCGTGTGGACGGCGACGCTCGCGAGGTGGCGCACGGCGCTGCGGCGGACGTCGTCCGCCGCAGGAAAGACGCGCGCGAATATCTGGTTGCACCAGTCGACGATGCCGGGCGCGGAGCGGAAGTTGCGTCGCAGCTCCAGCGCTTCGAGCGGCACGTTCGCGATGCCCGCGGCGCGCACCGTGGCGAAGCGTCCAACCTCCGCGTTGCGAAAACCGTAGATGGATTGCATCGGATCGCCGACCAGGAACACGGTTCGCCCGTCACCTTCCGACCAGTCCTGCGTGAGCGTGCGCAGCAGCTCGTACTGATCACGCGAGGTGTCCTGGAACTCGTCGACGAGGATGTGGCGCAGCGTCGTGCCGAGACGTTCGGCGAGCGGTGTCGGGGAGCTGTCCTCGGTGAGCGCACGCCGCGCGGCACCGGCGATCTCCGTGTGATCGCACTCGCCATGTACGCGGAACAGCCTCTGGAGCTCCACGGCGGCGAGCAGCAACAGGCGGGCGAGCGCGTCCAGCGCGCCGCGCGCGCGGTCATCCAGGCGGGGATCCGGCAGGCGGCCGAGCAGCCCCAGCCCCATGATCTGTGCTGGCTCGAGACGTTCGAGACGCTCGAGCCACGCGTCCTTGAGCGATTTCGCCTCGGCATCACCGGGCGGAATTCCCTGGGTCTTATTGAGAGTGCGGCGCACGCCGCCCTCCTGCGTGAGCGCCAGCCAGGCGACCACGCGCCAACGTGGCAGATCCTCGAGCGTGGCGCCGAGCGGAGCCGTCGCCGTGTGCCACGACGACAGGTCGCGTCGCGCCTCCGTGGTCAGGTGGGCCGCGGCGAACCGCGCCAGGGCCTCGGCCTGCGCGGGGAAATCCCGCGGCAGCGCCGCGACCGCGTTGGTGAGCTCCTCGGCGACGATCTGCGCCAGGCTCTGCTCGATGCGCGGCACCAGCTCCTCACCCGAGAGCCGCGGCAGGAACGGCAGCCATTCCGCGCGCCGCGGCAGCATGGCGGCGATCAATCGCTCCAGGCGCAGCCATCCGTCGTCGAGCCGCCGCAGGATGCGCTCGAAGTCCGGCCGCAGTGTCTCTTCGGACTCGGCCGTGCGCATGGCCTCGCGCGCGGCCAGCGCATAGAGGTCCGCCGGGTCCTCGGCGATCGCGCGTCCGAAGCCGTTCTGCGAGCTGACCGGCAAAGCATTGGCGAGATAGCCGTGGAACGCATCGATGGTCTGGATACGCAGGCGCGCGAGGCTTTCATCGATAGCCCAGTCGCGCGCTGCCGCGTACGCGCGCACCGCCGCCGCGAGCTCGAGCGTGCGTTGGTCGGCCGGCGATTTCACCGCGATGTCGCCCGCGAGGGCGCGCTGGACGCGGTCGCGCATCTCGCCCGCCGCCTTGCGCGTGAACGTGATCGCGAGCACCTGCTCGGGCTCGTCGACGGTGGTCAGCAGGCGCAGGTAGCGCTGCGTGAGCACCGTCGTCTTGCCGGAGCCGGCAGGCGCCTGGACGATGAACGAATGCGCGACCTCGAGCGCGCGTTCGCGCGCCGCTGCATCGGCGTCCGCAGGTTCGGACGCGCTCACGGCGCCTCCTCGATGTCGACGCTCGACAGCTCGACCCGGCGGCACAACACGGTCAACTGGCAGGTGCGGCAGACGTTGCCGGGCCGCACCGGCGCCGTGCCCGACAGGTACTCGGCCGCGAGCATCTGCAGCGCGTGCAGCCAGCGCCCGGTGTCGTCGCGCCACGCGGCGTCTATCTTCTCGGACGGTTCCTTCGAAGGATTGAGCCCGTTCACGCCCGGCAGCAGCCCCTTGCGCGCGCTCTTGCCCGAAAATCTGGCGCGGTTGCGCGTCAGCGAGACGCTCGCCAGCGCCTGCACATCGCGGCCGCGCTCGGCCATGAGGTAGGCCAGCAGCTGCGGCTCCCGCGGACGCTCCTCGTCCCAGCCCAGCGGGCGCGGCTCGCCGGTCTTGTAGTCGAGAATGGCGTGGCCGCCCTCGACCCGGTCGATGCGGTCGATGCGCACCTCGAACGTCCCACCGCCGATCGACACTTCGCGGCGCGTCTCGAGCGACTCGACGTCGAACGCCGAGCGGGTGCGCTCGACCTCGAGCAGCGCGTGGATGAGACGCTCGAGCCGATGCCGTTCGCGCTCGAGCGCGGCCCGGATCTCCGGCGGTACGTAGCCATGGAACACCGCGACGATCGCCGCCTGCACGGCCTGCGGGATGGTCGTGGCCCCCAGCACCCGGGCATCGAGCATGACCAGCTTGCCGTGGCCTTCGAGCTCGCGCCACACGAGCTCCAGCGCCTTGTGCAGCAACGTGCCGCGGTCGCGCGGATCGATGCCCGGAATGGGCACTTCGAGCGGCAGCGCCGCCAGGCGCACCTCGCCGTAGGCGCGAAATCCGCATTCGGCCTGCAACGTGAGCGGCTTGGTGCCGCCTTGCACCGGCGCTTGCGTGTCCACGGGCACTCCACGCACGTCCTCGAGAGGCACGGGCTGCGGCAGGTGCAAGCGCGCGGCGAGCGAGGGAGTGTGCGCGGGCCCGGAATACGGCGCGGCATCGGCCACGCGCGCCAGCAACGGACTCGGCGTGCGCTGCGCGTCGCCTTCGAGCTCGGCCCAGGAGCACACGAGGCTGCCGGTGGCGGCCCGCCACGCCGCGAGCGAAGCGCGCGCCGCGCGGGTCTGGCCGGCGGCGCTCGCCCAGGGCACGCCGGCGGCCACTTGCAGGTGCAGCGGAATGAACACATCGGGCTTCGGCGGCGGCGGCCACTGCGCGCCGTCGAGGCCCGCCACCCAGATACCGTCGTAGCGCACGATGGGATCGCCATGCGATTCCGTGAGCGTGACCGGCGCGGCGACACTGGCGGCGTCGAAATTGCGCTCGGCCGCGAGCTCGGCGAGCGTCGCCACGGCCACGTCCGCCGCGGCGCGCGTCAACCAGACACCGAGCGCCGAGTATTCATCGAGCAAGGCGTGCCAGCGCGCGAGCGTCTGCTGCTCGTCACTGCGCAAAGGCCGCGCCCCGGGCCAGCCGAGGGCACGCAGCGCGGCGAGCAGGCGCGGCGCCCACTCGGCCGGGGTGCGGGAGGCCGTCAGCGGCTGCGCCGCCTCACGCAGGCGCATGCCCCATACCGCGGCGGCCGGTGCGCGTTCCAGCTCGGCGGCCAGCTCCGCGGCGCCATACTCGAGCCTGCGGCCCATGCGTACCGCGGCTTCGAGGTTCACACCCGAGTACGCGTCGCTGCCATCGGGCCTCTTGCCATCGAGGAATGGCTGCCGCGCCCATTGCACGATCTCGTCGAAGCGCAGTCTTCCCGTGAGCAGGCGCAGAGTCAGCAGCGCGTGCGCGATCAGCGGGAACTCCGCGAGTGGTTTGCCCCCTTCGATGGCGAATGCCGTCGAGGGGGCGCGCGCCGCCGGCTCGAGCCACTGCGAGGGCGTCAGCGTCTGCGACAGCATGCGCTCGTACAGCGCGCGCCGCTGGCGCAGGCGCGCGTCCACCACCAGCAGCCGGCAGTCCGGATCGCGCTCGAGCTGCGCGCGGCACCAGGCGCCGATCATCTCGAGCTCGTGTTGATCGTGCTTGGCGGTCGCGATAGATAGGCCGGCGGCCAGGGTGCTCCGGGGCAGGGCCTGCGCGCCGAGACGGCGCAGCACCGCGCGCTGGGCCGCGGGCAGATCGCCCTCGCCCGCCACGCACAGCCCGTCGGTTCCGGCCGGCAGGTCGGCGAGCCACGCGCGCAGCGGCCGCCGCTGCGCGTCGCGTGCCAGGTTCTCCAGCCGCGTCAGCGCGTCGGCCAGCAGCTCCGCCTCGGGCGACACGTGGCGTGCGCGGCTGAAGCCGGTGATTCCCCAGTCGGCGAGCGTGCGGATGGACGTCAGCAACGCGCGTGCCTCGCCACTGCCGCCCGCATCGCGCCGCTCATCGCCCCGGCGCAGCGCGGCCCATTCCGCCCCGGCAGGCAGCAGGCGGTCGGGGGTTCCGTGCAGCGACCACGTCTCGCCGAGCGCGCGCTCGCAGTATTGGTTGAACGTGAAGATGCGGGGCGTGTGCCACAGGCTGTGACCCGCGGCGCGCTGGCGCTCGGCCCACGCCGCCTTCACCGCGGCCTGGCGCTGATGATTCGGCACCAGCAACACCGAGTCCGCGTCCAATGCCGCGGAAATCTCCCGAGAAAGTCTATTGCTATTCAATAGCTTGTATGCGGTATCTCGAGCAGAGGATCACTTGAAGCGCGCCTGCGCGTGCACCACGCGCTCGCCATTCTCCGAGGGTTTGCCCGCGGGCCGTCCGGCGTATTCACTCAGCAGCTCTTCGATGCGCGCGAATACCTTTTTGAGCAGTGGCGCATCGGGAAGCATCGTGGTGCGGAAATGGTCGCGGTACGGCACGTTGAAACTCGTGCCCGGCGCGAGCAGCACGTGCTTCTGCTCGAGCAGATCGAGCGCGAACTGCTGATCGTCGAAGTCCGGGATCTCGTCGGTCTTCACGCGCACGAAGGCGTACATGGAGCCCTTCGGCGGCGCGAGATGCAGGAAGCGGCTCGCGGCGCAGGCCTCGACGATGGCGCGGCGCGATTCGTACAGCCGCCCGCCCGGCGCCAGCAGCTCCTTGATGCTCTGGTAGCCGCCGAGCGCCGTCTGCACGGCCCACTGTGCCGGCACATTCGAGCACAGGCGCAAAGAGCTCAGCAGCTCGAGCGCCGCTAGATAGTCGGCGGCGCCGCGCAGGCTGCCGGAGAACGTGGCCCACCCCACGCGATAGCCGCAGGCGCGATATATCTTCGACAGGCCGGACATCGTGCAGCACAGCGTGTCCTTCACGAGCGTCGCCATCGGGATGGATTCGACGCCGTCGTAGGTCATCTGGTCGTAGATCTCGTCGCTGAACACGACCAGGCCCTTGCGCTCGGCCGTCCTGGCGATGGCTTCGCACACCGAACGTGGATAGACCGCGCCCGTGGGGTTGTTGGGGTTGATGACGACGATGGCCCGCGTCCGGCGCGTGACCAGCGCCGCGATCTCCTCGGGATCCGGCACGAATTCGTTCTCGGGACGGCAGGCGTAGTACACCGCCCGGCCGCCGTTCAGCGTGACGGCCGCCGACCACAGTGGATAGTCGGGGCTCGGGATGAGCACCTCGTCGCCCGGGTTGAGCAAGGCGCGCAACGCGAGATCGATGAGCTCGCTGACGCCGTTGCCGATGAACACCTCTTCGGCGCTCACACCGCCCACGCCGCGCATCTGCTGCTGCATGACCACGGCTTCGCGCGCCGGGAAGATGCCCTTCTGGTGGCAATACCCTTCCGCCACCGACATGTTCTCGATCATCGCGAGCCGCATCGTCTCGGGCGTGCGAAAGCCGAAGGCGCCGGGATTGCCGATGTTCAGCGGCACGATCTCGTACCCCTGGCGCTCGAGCTCCTGGGCGCGCCGGGCCAGACGGCCGCGGATTTCGTACTTGACCTGGCGCAGGCCTTCGCTCGGGCGGATCGGATTTTCCTGGGACATGAGGGTCAGACCGGCGGGATAAACGGGCAGGAAGGATAACGCGCTCCGACCCCGCCCGCAGCCCTCACTTCCCGAGCTCGCGCCACCGCCAGCAGGCCACCCGATGCGCAATTGCGGCCAGTTCCGTCTCTGGACTGCGTTCGCCGCAGGCCGGCAGTGCCGCGCCACAGCGGGTGTGGAAGGCGCAGCCACGCGGACGGTCGAGCGCCGAGGGCGTCTCACCACCGGCGGTGAGCCGCGCCAGCCGCGCGCGTTCCCGGCCGGGATCCAGCAGCGGCACGGAATCTAACAACATCCGCGTGTAGGGATGGCGTGGATTCCCGAACACCGCCTCCGTGGGGCCTGCCTCGACCACCCTGCCGAGATACATGACCAGCACGCGCTCGCACAGCCGGCGCACGACCGCCAGGTTGTGGCTCACGAATACGATGCTGGTGCCGTGCGCGCGCTTGATCGACGCGAACAGCTCCAGCAGCTGCGCCTGTATGGACACGTCGAGCGCGCTCACGGCCTCGTCGCACACCAGTAGTTTGGGCTCGAGGATCATCGCGCGCGCGATGGCGACGCGCTGGCATTGGCCGCCCGACAGCTCGCGGCTGCGCCGGCCGGCATGCTCGGCACCGAGCCCGACGCTCGCGAGCATGCGTACCACCGCGGAAGCCCGCGCGGCGCCGTCCATTTCCGGCCGCAACGCGCGCAGCGGCTCCGCCACGATGGCCTCGACGCGCATCATGGGGTCGAGGCTGGCGAAGGGATCCTGGAACACGATCTGCATGCCGGCGCGCAGCCGGCGCAGCTCCTCGCCCTCGAGATCCTGGATCGCGCGCCCCAGCCACACCACGGTGCCCCCCGCCGCCGGTGCGAGGCGCAGCAGCGCGCGCGTCAGCGACGACTTGCCGCAACCAGACTCGCCGACGATCCCGAGTGCCTCGCCCGCGGCGACTTCGAACGACACGCCGTCGACGGCCGTGAGACTCGACCCGCGCCGCAGCCAGCCGCCCCGCAGGCGATGCCGTACCGAAAGATCGCGCACGGTGAGCGGCGCCGACCCGCCCGGCGACGCGTCGGCTTGCGCGCTACCGGCCCCGGCGCCCGGCGCGTCGATGCGCGGCGTCGCCGCGAGCAGCGCGCGCGTGTAGTCGTGACCGGGCGCGCCCAGCATCCTTGCGATCGGCCCGCGCTCCACCACCTGTCCTGCGCGCATCACGATGACGTCGTCGGCGAGCGCGGCGATGACTCCCATGTCGTGCGTGACCAGGGCCAGCGCCATCTGCCGCTGCGACATGATCTCGCGCAGCAGTGCGAGGAGCTGCGCCTGCACGGAGACATCGAGCGCCGTCGTGGGCTCGTCGGCGATCAGCAGCTCCGGGTCGCAGGCCAGCGCCATCGCGAGGCCGACGCGCTGGCGCATGCCGCCCGACAGCTCGTGCGGATATTGATCGAGCCGGCGCGCGGCATCGGAGAGCCGCACCTGCTCGAGCAGCCGCAGCGCCTGGGCACGCGCCGCGCGCCAGGTCAGTCCGCGATGCACGACCAGCGGCTCCGCGATCTGGTCGCCGACGCGCAGGTGCGGCGTCAGCGAAGTCATCGGGTCCTGGAAGATCATCGCGGCGCGGCGGCCGCGCACCTCCGCGGCGCCGCCGCCGACGAGCTCCACCGCATCGGGCGGCGTGCGCGCCTGCAGCCGGGCGCTTCCGGTCACGCGCGCATCGGGCGGCAGGAGCCCCAGCAGCGCCAGAGAGCACTGGCTCTTGCCGGCGCCGGATTCGCCGATGATCCCGAGACAGTGTCCCGCCGGAATGTCGAAGGAAACCTGGTCGACGACGCGACGTGCGCCATAGGCGACGCTCAGATCCACGACGCGCAGCAACGGCTCCGTCATCGCGCGCCCTCGCGATGCGCGCGCAGGCCCTCGCCCAGCAGGTTGAGCGCGACCAGCAGCACGGCGAGCAGTCCCGCGGGCACGAGCAGCATCCACGGCGCCGACTCCATCTCGCGCGCGCCCTCGTGGATGAGATTGCCGAGACTGGCGTAGGGCTCCTGCACCCCGAGCCCCAGAAAACTCAGGAAGCTCTCGAAGAGGATCATCTGCGGCACGGTGAGCATGGCGTACGCGATGACGATGCCCCACACGTTCGGCACGATGTGCCGCCACAGGATCGCCGGAGTGCGCACGCCGCTGGCGATCGCCGCATCGATGAATTCGCGTCGCCGCAGCGTCAACGTCTGGCCGCGCACGATGCGGGCCATGGTCAGCCAGCCGACCGCGCCCACCGCCAGCAACAGCGCCGTGATGCTGCCGCGCGGGAACAGCGTGGAGAGGATGATGACGATGAACACGTACGGCAGCGAATAAACGATGTCGACGAAACGCATCATCAGGGCATCGACGCGTCCGCCGACGTAGCCCGCGACGGCCCCCCAGGCGACGCCGACGAACACGCTGACCAGCGCCGACAGCACGCCGAACACCAGCGAGATGCGCACCGCCTGCATGCCGCGCGCGAACAGGTCGCGCCCGAGCCGGTCGGTGCCCAGCCAATGCGAAGCCGTGAAGCCCGGCGACGCCGCCTGGTGCTCCCAGTCGAGCGCGTCGTGCGTCCAGGGACTGATCCAAGGCGCGAGCCAGGCGAGCGCCGCGAGCGTGATGAGGATGGTGGAGGCGACGCGCGTGCCGCGGGTCAGTTTCGCGCTCATGCGAGCCGCACCCGCGGATCGAGCCACGCGTACAGCAGGTCGGCGATCAGATTGCAGACGAGCGTGAAGACGCCGTACACCAGGATCATGCCCATCACGAGTGGATAGTCGCGGTCGATGGCGCCCTGCACCAGGTAGCGTCCGGAGCCCGGCATGCCGAACACCGATTCGACCACGAGCGAGCCGGTGACCACGAACGCCACCGCGGGCCCGAGATAGCTGACCACCGGAATGAGCGCGGGCTTGAGCGCGTGGCGCCACAGCACCAGGTGCGCGGGCAGGCCCTTGGCGCGCGCGGTGCGCACGTAGTTCGATTGCAGCACTTCGAGCATGGAGTTGCGCATGAGGGGCGCGACGTAGGCCATGACCGGCAGCGCGAGCGTGACGACGGGCAGCACGAGGTAGGACACGTCGCCCGGCTGGTACCCCGCCACGCGCAGGATGGGCCAGTAGATGCCGAACAGCAGCGCGAGGACGGGACCGAGCACGAACCCCGGCAGCACCATCCCGACCATCGAGAAGCCCATGAGCGCGTGGTCGGTGGGCGTATCCACGCGCCACGCGGCCCAGGCGCCGAGCGGCACGCCGAGCAGGAACGCGAGCGCGGCGGCCGCCAGCCCGATAGTTAGACTGAGCGGCAGCCCGCCGGCGATCAGTTCCGTCACGCGGAAATCCTTGTAGCGGAACGACGGACCCAGGTCGCCGCGCAGCAGGCCGCCGAGGTAGCGCAGGTATTGCACGGCGAGCGGCTGGTCGAGGCCGTACGCGGCGTCGAGGTTCGCGCGCACCGCGGGCGGCAGCGCCTGCTCCTGGCCGAACGGGCCACCGGGCGCGAGCCGGATGACGAAGAACGACAGCGTGACCAACACGAGGATCGTAGGAATCAATCCCGCGATGCGCCGCAGGGCGAAATTCAGCATCTGCATCTCGATCCGCGTTGTGTGTTCCGGCTAATATCGCCGCGATGGAAAACCCCGCAGGCGCACGCCGGATTCTCGTCGCAATCAAACGTGTCGTCGACTACAACGTGCGCGTCCGCGTGAAGCCGGACAACAGCGGCGTCGTGCTCGACGGTGTCAAGCTCAGCATCAATCCCTTCGATGCCATCGCGCTCGAAGAGGCGCTGCGCATCAAGGAGCGCGGCCGCGCCGACGAGGTGGTGGTGGCCACCATCGGCCCGGCGGATTGCCAGCCCACGCTGCGCAACGCGCTCGCCATGGGCGCGCAGCGCGCGCTGCACGTCGTCGCCGACACTGCGCTCGAGCCGCTCGCCAATGCACGCGTGCTGCTGAAGCTCGTCGAGCGCGAGCAGCCCTTCCTCGTCATCCTCGGCAAGCAGGCCATCGACGACGACAACAATCAGACCGGCCAGATGCTGGCGGCGCTATGGAATCGTCCGCAGGCCACCTTCGTATCCAAGCTCGAGCTCACCGAGTCCACCGCACGCGCGACGCGCGAAGTGGACGCGGGGCTGGAGACGCTCGAGTTCGACCTGCCGGCCGTCGTCACCACCGATCTGCGTCTCAACGAGCCGCGTTTCGTGAAGCTGCCCGAGATCATGAAAGCGAAGACCAAGCCGCTCGCAACCATCCCGTTGGCGGAAGTCGGCGGCCCCGGCACGGCGCGCGTCAAGGTGACACGCACCGAGCCGCCGCCGGCGCGGCAGAAGGGCATCAAGGTCAAAGACACGGCCGAGCTGTACGCGGAGCTGGCGAAACGGGGGCTCGTATGACGCAGGTGCTCGTCGTCGCTGAGCACGCTGGAGGGAAGCTCAATTCCTCGACAGCGAAGTGCGTGAAGGCCGCGTCCGCCCTCGCGGGTGAAATCGTCGTCGCGGTGTTCGCCGCGCCGGGCGCGGGTGTCGCCGCGCAGGCCGCGAAGCTCACGGGTGTCGCGCGCGTGCTCGAGATCACGCACGCCGCGCACGAGCACGCTCTGGCCGCCACCATCGCGCCACAGCTGGCCGAGATCGCGGCTCCGTTCACGCACGTGTTCGGGCCGTCCACCACCTTCGGCAAGGACCTCATGCCGCGAGTCGCGGCGTTGCTCGACGCTCCGCAGATTTCGGACGTCATGGCCATCGAAGCACCGCACCGGTTCCGGCGCCCCATCTACGCGGGCAATGCCATCACGTCGGTGGAGGTCACGGCGGGCACGAAAGTCGTCGCCACCATCCGTATCGCGTCGTTCGAAGCCGCGCCGGCGGGCGGCGCCGCACAGGTGGAGGCCGTGTCGCCGTCGGCGGCCTTGCCGACGCACACGCGCTTCGTGGGGCTCGCGGCCGCGGGCGGTGACCGCCCCGACTTGCAGAGCGCCTCGAGGGTCATTTCGGGTGGACGCGCGCTCGCCAGCGCCGATGCGTTCAAGGTCATCTACTCGCTGGCCGACAAGATCGGCGCCGCGGTGGGCGCATCACGCGCCGCGGTGGATGCCGGCTACGTGCCGAGCGACATGCAGGTGGGCCAGACCGGCAAGATCATCGCACCCGAGCTCTACATCGCGATCGGCATTTCGGGCGCCATCCAGCACCTGACGGGCATCAAGGATGCGCGCACGATCGTGGCCATCAACAAGGATGGCGAGGCGCCGATCTTCGAGGTCGCCGACATCGGCCTGGTCGGCGACCTCTTCACCATCGTGCCCGAGCTCGAGAAGCTCATCGAAGCCGGCAAGAAATGAGCGGGCGCGCGATGCGCGCCCTCGCTCACAACTTGCCGAGGATGTATTCGGCCGCGCTCACCTTGAACTCTTTCGGCGCCTCGATTTCCACGTTCGTCGCGACACCGTCGTTCACCACCACGGCGAAGCGCTGGCCGCGCGTGCCCATGCCGAAGCCGCGGCCGTCCATCTCGAGGCCCAGCGCCTTGGCGTAGTCGCCGTTGCCGTCGGCCAGCATCAGCACGTTCTCGCCGACGTTCGAATGCTTGCCCCAGGCATCCATCACGAACACATCGTTGACCGCCATGCAGGCGATGGTGTCGACGCCCTTCGCCTTGAGGGCGCTGGCCTGCTGCACGTAGCCGGGCAGGTGCTTCGCGTCGCACGTCGGAGTGAATGCGCCCGGCACGGAGAACAGCACGACCTTCTTGCCCTTGAAGAGCTGCTCGGTGGTGAGATCCTGAATTCCGTCCTTGGTCTTCGTCTTGAAAGTGCCCGCGGGCATCTTGTCGCCTGCCTTGATTGCCATCTCGTGATTTCTCCTTGGTAAATTCAATTCGCGCGCATCGTCACGGCGAATTTCAAATCATTTGCGAATCGCTCGTCGCCGCTCTTCAGTACGAACTCGAGCGGGGAGAGCCCGGCATCGTTCTTCGCGTCGAGGCTGGCACCGCGCCGGACCAGGAATTTGGCGGTCTCCTGGCGGCGGGCCTGCACGGCGAAATACAAGGCGGTCGAGCCACCCTGCCCCTTCTCGTCCACCGCGGTTCCGCGGTCGATGAGCATTGCGCAGATGCCGGTCATGCCCGACTGCGCGGCGTACTGCAACGCGCCGTTGCCGGTGGCGTCGCGCACGCCGGTGTCGGCTCCGGCTTCTATGAGCGCCTGCGCGGAGCTGCTCTGTCCATTCTTGGTCGCCACCAGCAGCGGCGTATCACCGCCCGACATCTTTTCATTGACGTCGGCGCCGGCCGTCAACGAGGCGCGCACGGCTTCGCGGTCGTTCTTGGCGATCGCGTCTTCGATGGGCGGTTTGCCACATCCGGCGAGCGTAGCCAGCGCGGCCAGCATGATCGAGGCGATCCACGAGGGCGTTCTCGCGCCCGTTGAAATGCGATTCACGCGTTCTCCATTCTCGGGAAGAGTCCGGCTTTGACCACCATGCCGGGAACCGCGTGCGCGAGCACGCCCTGCAGCCACTGGCTGGTTTCGAGCAGCGCCGGCAGGTTCACGCCGGTGCCGAGCCCCATGCGATGGAGCATGTAAATGAGATCTTCGGTGGGAATGTTGCCGGTGGCGGCGGGCGCGAAAGGGCAACCGCCGATGCCGCCACAGCTCGCGTCGAGTACGCGCACCCCCGCCTCGACCGCCGCGTAGGCGTTGGCGAGCCCGGTATTGCGCGTGTTGTGGAAGTGGGCGCGCAACCGCACGCCTGGCAGTGCCGCACGCAACGCTCCGATGAGCGTGCGCACCTGGGTGGGCACCGCAACACCGATCGTATCGGCCACCGCGATTTCTTCGGGTTCCGCGGCCGCAAGCCGCTCGGCGATGCGCACGACCCGCTCGACGGGTACTTCGCCTTCGAACGGGCAGCCGAAGGCGGTGGACACCGTGATCTGGGCGCGCATGCCGGCGGCGCGCGCGAGCGCCGCGATCTCGAGCCAGGCGGCGATGCCTTCGTCGACGCTGCATCCCTGGTTGCGCTGGCTGAAGCTCTCGGTGGCGGCGATGGCCATGCCCACCTCGTGGCAGCCTGCCGCCCGCGCCCGCTCGAAGCCGCGCTGATTCAGCACCAGGCCGATGAAGCGCGCACGCCCCGCCTCGTCCGCGAGCGCCGCCAGCACCGCCTCGGCGTCGGCCATCTGCGGCACGCGCTTCGGATTGACGAAGCTCGCGACCTCGATGCGCTCGAGCCCGGTGGCGGAGAGCCGGCGGATGAATTCGATCTTCGCAGCCGTCGGCAACACCTGCGACTCGCTCTGCAGCCCGTCGCGCGGCCCGACTTCGACGATCTCGATGCGGTTCGAATCCATGCGCGCGATTCTAACCGCTTGACCCCTCAGGACATGACCGGTACAAAACCGCCGCCATGATGACCTCACAACCGCCGACGTCCGCACACGCGGGTGCGCTCTGCGATCTGCGCGTGCTCGAGCTCGGCACGCTCATCGCCGGCCCGTTCTGCGGCCAGTTGCTCGGCGACATGGGGGCAGAGGTCATCAAGATCGAGGCGCCGTCGCAGGGCGACCCCATGCGCACCTGGGGACCGCAGGAGCGCGGGCAGCCTTCGGTGTGGTGGCCGGTGATCGCGCGTAACAAGAAGGCCATTACGCTGGATCTGCGGCAGGAGGAAGGACAAAGCCTTTTCAAAGACTTATGCTGCAAAGCGGATGTCGTAGTCGAGAACTTCCGGCCTGGGACGCTCGAGAAGTGGGGCTGCGGATACGAGGCCCTGGCGGCGCTGAATCCGCGGCTGATCCTCGTGCGCGTATCGGGCTACGGACAGACCGGTCCTTATTCGCAACGTGCGGGCTATGGCGGGATCGGCGAGGCCATGGGGGGGCTGCGCTACATCGTCGGCGAGCCCGATCGTCCGCCCTCGCGCGTCGGCATCAGCATCGGCGATTCGCTTGCGGCGGTGCATGCCTGCATGGGCACGCTGGCCGCCCTGCATCACCGCGACCGCAGCGGCGTCGGCCAGGTGGTCGACGCCGCCATCTACGAGTCGGTGCTCAACATGATGGAGTCGCTGGTGACCGAGTACGACCAGCTCGGCCACGTACGCGAGCGTTCGGGGCCGATCCTGCCGCGCATCGCGCCGTCGAACGTGTACCCGACCCGGGACGGCATCGTGATGATTGGCGCGAACCAGGACACGGTGTTTGCGCGCCTCGCCGCGGCGATGGGTGATGCCTCGCTCGCCACCGATGCGCGCTATGCCGACCACCAGGCACGCGGCGTGAATCAGCGCGAGCTCGACGAGGTGATCGCGCGCTGGACCGCCACGCTCGACACGCGCGCGCTGCTCGATCTGCTGGAGCGGCACGCCATTCCCAGCGGGCTCATCTATCGCACGGCGGACATGCTCGAGGATCCGCACTTTCTGGCACGCGAGGCGATCGTGGAGACGGCGCATCCCGCGTTCGGAACCCTGCGCATGCAGAACGTGGCGCCGCGGCTGTCGGCCAGCCCGAGCTCCATCCGCACGCCGGCGCCGGAGCTCGGCCAGCACAATGCCGAGGTGTATGGGCAGCTGCTCGGCCTCGACGCGGCTGCGCTCGAGGCGCTGCGCGCGCGCGGCGTCGTCTAACCACCGGTAAAACGAGAAGGGCCGGACGTTTTCGTCCGGCCCTTCGGGAATCATCGCGCGAGCCGTGCGCTCAGGTGTTCAGGCTCCAGAGCTTTGCGATACGTGCCATGGTCGGGTCCTTGGTGTTCGACACGCTCTTGAACGCGGTCTTGGCTTCCGTCTTGTTGTTGGAGCGCAGGTGCGCTATGCCGAGCAGCAGCCCTGCTTCGTCGGGCTGCGTGAGACCGCCCTTGGCAATGCCGGCCTTGAGCGCTTCGACGGCCTTCGCGGTGTCGCCGTAGCTCAGATAGGAGGCACCGAGCCGCACATAGGCATCACCATTCGGCGCAGCCTTCGCCGCGCTCTCCTTGCTGCCGAGCGCAGCCTTATCGGCGGCGGCGGCCGTAACCGCCTTCTCGCGCAGTCGCTTGAACAGGTCCGCCGTGCGCGCATCCTTGACGAGATTTTTCGCCACCGCCTGGTCGAGCACAGCCTGCGCCTCGGCGGGCAGCCCCTGGTCGAGCGCAATCTGCGCCATTTCCTTGAACTGCTCCGGATCTTTCATCACGTCGACGTCGAGCGCCAGGCGCATGACGTTGATCTTCTGCTCGTCCTTGAAGTCACCTCGAATGAGACTGCTCGTGAGGTTCTGCCAGTACTCTGTCTTCGGGTAGTAGGAGACGAGTTTTTCGTAGATGCGGGTCTTGCATGCGGTGTCGCCGGCGCGCTCGCAGGAGCTGAGAACAATCAGCAAGGTATTCTCTTTCGGCTGAGTGCCACGCTGCTCGAACGATCCGATGACGTCGTTCATCACGCGCTGCGCATTCTTGTTGTCGCCCGACTGGTAGTACGCCTGGCCGAGCGTGACGAGCAGCTCCGGATCGCGGCCGCCCGCAAGGCCCTTGTTGGCGTAGTCGATGGCCTTGGGGTAGTTCTTCACGTTGAAAAACACGCTCGCCAGGGCCTTGTAGCGGTCCATCTTGTCGGCGGCGGTGGCGCAGGGAGAGGCGATGACCGCCTCCCATTCCTTCGCGGCGTCCGAAGGCTGACCCAGCGCGTTGTACGCGTACCCTTCGAACTCGTGCAGCCAGAATTCATCGAAAGCGCTGCGCTGGAAACCCGGCACCGCCTTCGCTTCCTTGGTCTTCACCAGCACGTCGCGCCACTTGCCCTTCTTGAGAGCCTCCTGCGCGGCAGCCATCGGCTTGGCGATCTGCTTGGACATTTTGGCATTGGGACAGGCGGTGCCCTGGGTGGCCCAGGCGCTGCCCGCACCGGCAACCGCCACTGCAACGAACGCAACTCGAATCGATGTACGAATGGTCATGTGTCTGCTCTCAGGTGTTCAACAGCCACAGCTTCGCGATGCGCGCCATGGTGGGATCTTGTTTCACGCCACGGAATGCCTTCGCGGCTTCCGGCTTGTTGTTGGACCTCAAATAGGCAATGCCCAGCAAGATGGCGGCCTCATCGGCGTCCTTCAAGCTTCCCTGCGTCACCCCGCGTTTCAACGCCTCGAGCGCCTTGTCCGTTTCACCGTAGCTCAGGTATCCCGCGCCCACCTGCACGTCGTCATCGCCCGTCGGCGTGCCACGTGCGGCCGCGTCGCGCTGTTCGAGGGTCGGCTTGTCGGTGGCTGCCGAGGTCTTCGCCTTGGCGAGCAGGCGGGTGTTGAGGTCGATGTCACGCTGTTCCTTGAACAGCTTCTTCGTGAACGCCTGATCGAGCACCGACTGAGCCTCGCCGGGCAGGCCCTTGTCGAGCGCGATCTGCGCCATTTCCTTGTACTGCTCGGGCCGCTTCATGACGTCGACGTTGAGCGCCAGGCGCATCACGTTGATCTTCTGGTTGTCGTTGAGCTCGCTGCTGCTCATGAGATTCGACAGCAGGTTCTGCCAGTACTCGGGCTTCGGGTAGTGCAGCACGAGCTTCTCGAACAGCTTGGTGACGCAATTGTTGTCGCCGACACGCTGGCAGGAGGTGAGCACCAGCAGGATCTGCTGCTCCTTCGGAACCCGGCCTTGCTGCTCCATGATGCTCATGACGTCGTTCATGGTCTTCATGGCGTTCTTGTCGTCTTTCATCTGGTAGTACGCCTGTCCCAGCGTCACCATGATTTCCGGGTCGCGCTGAATCTTGAGCGCGCGGTTCGCGTATTCGATGACCTTGGGGTAGTTGCGCAGCGAGTAGTTGAGGTTCGCGAGCGCCTTGTAGCGCTCGGGCTTCTGGTTCTCCGGCATGCAGGGCGAGGCCAGTGCGGCTTCGTATTCGCGGGCGGCTTCGCCCATCTGCCCGAGGCCGTAGTAGGCATAGCCGTTGAATTCGTGGATCCAGTACTGATCGAACGCCGTGCGCGTGATCGGCACCGCAGTGGCCTCGCGCGTGCGCGCGAGTACTTCCTGCCACTTCTTGATCTTGATGGCGTCCTTCGCCGCGGACATCGGCTTAGCGATCTGCTTGCTCATCTTGCCGCCGCCCGTGCAGCCGGCATTCTGCGCATTCGCCGTCGACACGGACCCTACTCCGACGATTCCGAGCGCAACGACCGCAAACCCCATTCGCCACTTCATTGCCACAAGAACGCTCCTTACAAAGTCAGCGCACCCAGTTAGCCGCAGTGCAATAAACATAGAACCGTATGGTTTCAGCGAGCCCGGCGCTTTGCAAGGCGCCGCAGTCCGCAAACATCCGTCCGGATACTCCGTCAACAGACCCCTGGTTCCCAAACAAAAGGGCCGGGCCATGCTGGTGCATGTCCGGCCCGGTGTTCTCCTAGCGCGCCGCCTTCAAGTATTCAGTAACCATAGCTTCGCCAGGCGGTTCGTCATCGCGTCACCTTTGACGGCCTGAAACGCTTTCGCCGCTTCGGGCTTGTTGCCGCTGCGCAGATACGCGATACCGAGCACCAGGTTCGCCTCGGCCGGATCCTTCACTCCGCCCTTCGAGAGGCCACGCTGCAGGGCTTCGATGGCCTTCGCGGATTCGCCATAACTCAAATAGGCAGCGCCGAGCTTCGCGTCCGCGTTGCCCGCCTTGTTGGCGCGCGCGGCCGCATCCTGCTGCGGCAGCGAGGCCTTGTCGGCCGCGGCAGCGCTCTTGGCAGCCGCCAGCAGGCGCATGCCGAATTCTTCGGTGGCCTTGTCGGTGAACAGCTTCTGCTCGACACCCTTCTCGATGAGCGATTGCGCTTCTCCGGGCAGGCCGAGGTCGAGTGCGATCTTGGCGGTTTCGGCGTACACGCGGCCCTGCTTGAGGACGTCGACCTCCATGTAGGTCGCGAGGCGGACGACGTTGAGCTGCTGCGCGTCGGTGGATTTCGGATCCTGCGAGAGCATGATGAAGAGATTGTTCAGGTGCTCGGGCTTGCGATAGAGCGCAACGAGCTTTTCGAATTGCTGCACGGCGCAGGCATCGTCCTTCATCTGCGTACAGGCGCCCTGAATGATGAGCAGGCTCTGCTCGTCCGGCTGCTTGCCCTGCTTTTCCTGCTGATCGACGACTTCCGACATGACGCGCCGCGCGCTGGGGTAATCCTTGACGCGGTAGTACGACTGCGCGACATACGACGAAATCTCGGGGTCCGGGCCGAGTTGCAGCGCGCGATTGCCCACTTCGATGACCTTGGGGAAGTCCTGCATCTGCGCGTAGATGCGCGTGATGAGCTTCAGGTGATCGGGCTTCTCTTCCGCCTTGAGGCAGGGTGAGCCGGAGATCGACTCGAATTCGCGGACGGCCTTGTCGTATTCCTTGAGGCCGGTATGTGCATTGCCACGGAAGCGATGGATCCAGAACTCGTCGAATGCGGTCTTGGGCTTCGGATCTGCCTCGGCATCGGCGACCTTGGTGATGACGTCAGCCCACTTGCGCTCTTTCGCCGCTTCCTGCGCGGCGCCCAGCTGCTTGCGAACCGATTTGGAGAACTCGCCCTGCCCCGTGCACTCGGAGGCCGCCGGCGCGGCGGGCTGCTGGGCATCCTGGGCGGACACCATCGACATCATTCCCATCGTCGCGAGTGCGACACCAACACACAGGCGCTTTGACACTTCGAACGCTCCTTACAAAGGAGCCGCGGACCAGAAGGCCGCGGCTCGTTGTTTCAACCCGCCGTTGTGGCATCCATCAACTTTTGGATGCTCGCGGGGATCGAAAGTTTCCTTGTGGATTCAGCGGTTTGTTAATCGCGGAAATCCCCGATGTTGACGAAACCCATCTTCTGCATGCGGTTGCGCTGAGCCGCCGCCATGACGAGCGCCGTTACCTCGTACTTCGAACGGCGGTCGGGACGGAGGTGGATTTCCGGCTGCGGGGCCCCGCTTGCCTCGGCGCCCTGTCGCGCAGCGCGGAAAAACGTCTCGAGCTGCGGGATGCCGCCGGCCACCACGGTGCCATTCCAGACGATCGTGCCATCGAAATCGATATCGATCTGAATGACTTCCGGGCGCACGGGCGGCGGAGGGTTGTTGGTCTGAGGCATGTCGAGCTTCGTAGCGTGCGTCATGACGGGAATCGACATGATCAGCACGATCAGGAGCACGAGCATCACGTCGATGAGTGGAGTCGTGTTGATCTCCATCATCGGTGCGCCTTCGGCACCACCAGTACTCATTGCCATGTAAAAATTACCTCTGAACGATCAACGAGTGACGCGGATGCTGCCCTTGTCAGGTTCGGTGATGAAACCGACCTTCACGATGCCGCCGCGCTGCAGGTTGTAGATGACCCTGCCGACTGCCTCGTAACGAGCATTGACGTCGCCGCGGATGTGAAACTCGGGCTGCGGCACCCTGCGTGCCTCAGCCACGATTTTCTGGAAGAACACCTGCTTGTCGGTGATGACGCCGGCATTCCAATAGATCTGCCCCGCCGAATCGACCGAGATCGTGATGTTCTCGGGCTTCGTCTGCGTGGGGATGTTGACCGCTTTCGGAATTTCCACCTGCGCCATCTTCTTGATGACCGGCACCGTGATCAGAAAGATGATCAGGAGCACGAGCATCACGTCCACGAGCGGAGTCGTGTTGATCTCCGCTATGGAGCTGGCTTCTTCATCGTCGCCCGAACCGACACTCATTGCCATGTCGAGTTACCTCTGAATCTGAAACGTAAACCGAGGTACCAGGGGTTACTTCTTGGCGCCGGCGACCGGAGCACCCTGAGACACGCGCGCACCACCCACGAGGTAGGCATGCAGGTCGGAGGCGAAATTGCGCAGGCTCTCGCTGATGCTCTTGTTACGACGCAGCAGCCAGTTGTAGCCCATGACCGCCGGAACCGCGACCGCGAGACCGATGGCCGTCATGATGAGCGCTTCACCGACGGGGCCGGCCACCTTGTCGATGGACGCCTGACCGCTGACGCCGATGGACACGAGGGCTTGCAGAATGCCCCACACCGTGCCGAACAGACCGACGAACGGAGCGGTCGAGCCGACGGTCGCGAGGAACGCGAGGCCATTGGTCATCTTGCTGTTCACCGAGTCGACCGAACGCTGCAGCGACATCGTCACCCACTCGTGCAGGTCGATGCGATCCGTCAGGCGGCCCTCATGGTGCGCGGAAGCGCGCAGGCCATCTTCGGCGACGGCACGGAAATCGCTGTCCTTCGGAAGCCGGTCCACGGCCTCTTTGAGCGAGCCGGAGCTCCAGAACTGCTTTTCGACCACCTTCGCGCCCTGCTTGAGCCGGCGCTGGTCCCAGAGCTTGGTGAAGATGATGTACCACGAGACCGCGGACATGATCAGGAGAAGGATCAGAACCCCGCGGGTGACCGCATTGCCTTGGTTCCAGAGCGCTTCAAGGCCGTATGGGTTGTCAGTAACTACATGCTCAGCAGCGTTTTCCATGATTTCCTCGATGGCGAAAAAGCGATGCGGTGCCGAGGCACCGCATCATCGTAGATGACTAATTGTTCTTGAGAACGAACTTGACCCTGAAGCTCACGCACGACTCGGGAAGTGCCGAGCCTGCATCACTGCCCGCGGTATATCGGCTGGCTTTCGCCACTTTGACCGCCGCCGCGTCGAGCTCCGGGAATCCGGATGTGTCGGTGACGATGGGCTCGCGCAGCAGTCTGCCGTTCGGGCCCACGCAGGCCCGCACCACCGGCGAGCCTTCTTCTTCACGCCGCTTCGCGCCGGGGGGGTAGTACTCCTCGGGGAAGGGCGAACGCAGGATCTTGGCGGCGACTGCCGGTGAGCGCGGCGGCGGCGGCGGCGCGGGCGGTGGCGGCTTGTCAGTCACGTCCTGAATGGCAGTCGACGTGGTTTCCATCGGCAGATCGATGGTGACTTCGGGCGGCGGCACCTCCACCGGAGGACGCTCCATTTCGGGCGGCGGCGGTGGCGGCGGTTCGTCTTCGGGCTTCAGCTCTTCGACGATGTCGGCCTCGATTGGCGGCGCGAGCACTTCGACGATCTTGTGTGCAAGACCGTTCTTGAGCGCGTAGGCCAAGAGGACATGGAACGCGATGATCGCCACGAGCACGATGCCGCGGCGGGTGAAGAAACTAGAGTCTTGTGCGTTGGCGGCCATGTGTTCCCGGTCGCAGGTAAAAACTAACGGCAGTTAAACGGGGTGGCGGAAAGTAACCAAGCTTCCCAACCTGTGCAACCGTTCGTTCTTCCGTCCCCAAGTCCGTCGCGTGTTCGCGAACAAACCAAATCAGTATTCAGTTTAACGTTTTGAGCTCTGGCGCCGGTCCAAAGCCGCCGAACTGTACCCGCAGGAACCGGGCCTGACAACAATTCTGTTTGCGACCGGTTCGGCATAACGGCGGTCAATCCGTCACCGCGCCCAACGATGCGCTGGACACATCGCGCGCGTACTTCGCGAGCACACCCTTGGTTGCATACGGTTTCGGTGCGCTCCACTTGGCGCGGCGCCTGCGCAATTCAGCCGCACTCACCTCGATGTCGAGCGTGCGCTTCACCGCATCAATCTCGATTCGATCACCGTCCCGGAGCAGACCAATCGGACCACCGAGCGCCGCTTCCGGGGAGATATGTCCAACCACGAACCCATGACTGCCACCCGAGAATCTTCCGTCCGTGATGAGTGCCACCTTGTCCCCGAGGCCACGGCCCATGATGGCACCGGTCGGACTCAGCATTTCGCGCATGCCGGGGCCACCGCGCGGGCCTTCGTACCGGATCACCACGACATCGCCGGGCTTCACCTTGCCCGCCAGGATCGCTGCGGTCGCGCGCTCTTCACCGTCGAATACGCGCGCTGAGCCGGCAAAACGCAAGCCTTCTTTTCCGGAGATCTTCGCCACCGCGCCCTCGGGCGCCAGATTCCCGTACATCACGACGAGATGGCTGTCTTTCTTGATCGGCGCGTCCAGCGGACGAACGATGTCCTGGCCCGGCGGATAGTCGGCGACGTCGCGCAGATTTTCCGCGAGCGTGCGGCCGGTGACGGTCAGGCACTCGCCATGCAAAAGTCCTGCGTCGAGCAAACGTTTCATCAAGGGCTGGATCCCGCCGATGGCGACGAGCTCGGACATTAAATAGCGCCCGCTCGGACGCACGTCGGCGAGCAACGGGACACGCTTGCCGATGCGCGTGAAGTCCTGTAGTCCCAATCTGACCGCCTTCGTCGAATGAGCAATGGCGAGCAGATGGAGCACCGCGTTGGTGCTGCCGCCGAGCGCAATGGTCACGGTGATCGCGTTCTCGAATGCCTTCTTCGTGAGGATGTCCGCCGGTGTGATGCCCGCCTTCACGAGCTCGACGACGGCAGCGCCGGCGCGCCGGCAATCGCCGCGCTTCTCCGGCCCCACCGCTTCCTGCGCGGAGCTGTTAGGCAGCGACAGGCCCAGCGCCTCGATGGCCGAGGCCATGGTGTTCGCGGTGTACATGCCGCCGCAGCTCCCCGGACCCGGAATCGCGGTGCGCTCGACGTCGAGCAGCTCCGCGTCGGAGACGCGGCCTGCCGCGTGGCCACCGACGGCCTCGAACACCGAGACGATGTCGCGACGTTTCGCGCCGGGACGGATGGTGCCGCCGTACACGAACACCGCGGGCCGGTTCAGGCGCGCGATGGCCATCGCGCAGCCCGGCATGTTCTTGTCGCAGCCTCCGACGGCCACGAAACCATCGAAGCCCTCCGCGCCCACCACGGTCTCGATGGAATCGGCGATGACTTCGCGCGAAACCAGCGAATAGCGCATGCCCGGCGAGCCCATCGAGATCCCGTCCGAAACGGTGATGGTGTTGAACAGCACGCCCTTGCCGCCGGCCGCGTCGGCGCCCGCGATCGCCTCCGATGCGAGCTCGTTGATGTGCATGTTGCAGGGCGTGAGGCTGGCCCAGGTGGATGCCACGCCGATCTGCGGCTTCCCGAAATCCGCATCCTGGAACCCGACCGCGCGCAGCATGGCGCGCGACGGCGTCTGCTTCGCGCCATCGACCACCAGCCGCGAGTAGCGCCGCGCATCCACGGACTTTGCCTGCTTCGTCATCTGCACTCCCCCTGACTAACTATCTCGTACCGATTTTCATGCCGCGCGCATCGCGCGCCGCATGTGCGAGAAACCCATGGCGCCCACCGTCACGAAGATGAGCGGCAGCACCAGCGAAAACGTGCCCGCGCCCGGCGCGAACGACTCGATCCACTGATAGATGAGTATGCCCGCCGGCGGGGCGACCGCGCCGCGCACACCCGTGAGCGTCACGTGCACGCCCATGTAGTGCTGCGCGCGACCGACCGACGCGAAATCATTGTGCCCGAGATTCCAGCCGAGGTTCGATCCCGCGTA
>JBIOZI010000139.1:0-14316 GCA_044871085.1 Steroidobacteraceae bacterium
TGCCCTTTGCCATATTCCTCGGTGTGCTGCTGGCCGCTTCGGCCAGCGCGACCACCTACGTGCGCGTGGAAAAGGACGGCAGCAAGACGTATTCCGACCGTCCGATTCCGGGTGGCCAGCCCATCGAGATCGAACCGGCGCAGACGTACTCCGCGCCGCCGTCGAGCGGAGCCGCGAGCTCGTCGGTTCCGCGCGAGACGCAGCTCGTGAAGGAAATGGACAGTTTCCGCTACGAGAGCTGCGAGATCACTCCGAAACAGGACGAGCAGATCTCGAACCCGCAGTCCGTGAGCATTCAGGTAGCCCTCAAACCGCTTCTGCGGGTGGGCGACGTGGTGAATCTCACCGTAGATGGTTCGGTGGTGTCGAAATCGGGCGTCACGAGTTACCTCATGACGCCGGCGAACCGCGGCACGCACACGGTGGGAGTGCAGGTGAGCGATCGCTACGGCCGCACGATGTGCAGCGCGAGCTCTCAGTTCCACGTTTTCCAGCCGGGCTTGAATTCTCCGGCGCGCCGCGCGCCGACTCCCCCGAAATAGCCGTAAAGCGCCGACGCGAACCCTGGCGTCATCCTGCGTGCACGGCCGGAGGCCTGCATGGCGGTTGAACGCTTCCTGCCGTCCGCGATCGCCCACTTCGAGCCCGCCGACCTCATCGGCGCGCTGACCACGGGCATCATCGTGCTCGATTCCGACCTATGCGTCGTCTACGCGAACGTGGCCGCGCAGGATCTGCTCGCCGTGAGCGTGAACCAGGCGCGCGGCAAGCCATTCCTTTCGCTGGTGCTCGAGGTGGATTCGTTGGCAGCGCTCATGCGCCGCGCCCTCGAGACCGGCGAAACGCTTTCCGAGCGCGAGCTCAGTGTGCAAGCCGGCCCGCTCGGCCGTGAGCATCGCGTGATCGACGTCACGATGACGCCGCTCGACAGCGAGTTCGAACGCAAGTATCTGCTGCTCGAAATCTCGGATGCCACGCAGCGCCAGCGCATCACGCGCGAGAACGAGCTCATTTCGCGGCTCGATTCGAGCCGGCAGATGGTCCGGCAGCTCGCGCACGAGATCAAGAATCCACTGGGCGGCCTGCGCGGCGCCGCGCAGCTGCTGGAGCGCGAGCTGCACGAACATCTGCGCGAGTACACGGGTGTCATCATCAGCGAGGCCGATCGCCTGACGGCGCTGGTGGATTCGATGATCGGCCCGGCGCGCGCGCCGCAGAAGTCGCTCATCAACGTGCACGAGCTGTGCGAACACGTGTACCGGCTGCTGCGCAGCGAGGCGCGCGCCGGCGTGCTGGTCGAGCGTGACTACGACCCGTCGCTGCCGAACGCGGAGCTCGACGCGAATCAGATCATCCAGGCGCTGCTCAACATCGCGCGCAACGCGCTCCTGGCAGTCGGCGAGCGTGGCCGCATCGTGATCCGTACCCGGGTGGCGGCCAACGTGAACATCGGGGCCGCCCGACACAAGCTCGCCGCGAGCCTGCAAGTGGAAGACAACGGCCCCGGCGTGCCGCCCGAAATCGCCGACACCATCTTTTTCCCGCTGGTCACCGGACGCGCGAACGGCACCGGCTTAGGTCTCGCCGTGTCGCAGGATCTCGTGACGCGACACGGCGGCCTCATCGAATTCGAAAGCAAGCCCGGGCGTACGGTGTTCAACATCCTGCTGCCCCTACCGGAGAACGCATGAGCGTCGATCCCACGTATATGCACACAACGCCAACTTCACCCGCAAATCATCCCGCTCTGCGGGTATGGCTCGTGGAAGACGATGCATCGATCCGCTGGGTGCTCGAGCGCGCACTGCGCGCGAGCGGCATGGTGCCGCGCGCGTTCGACGCGGCCGAACCTGCATTGGCAGCGCTGCGCAGCGACGCGCCCGACGTGCTGCTCACCGACATCCGCATGCCAGGCAGCTCCGGCATCGACCTGCTGCGCGAGGTGCGCGCCGCGCATCCGACGTTGCCCGTGATCGTGATGACCGCGCACTCGGACCTGCCGAGCGCCGTCTCCGCATACGAGGGAGGCGCGTTCGAATATCTGCCGAAGCCATTCGACATCGATCAGGCCGTGGAGCTCGTGCGGCGCGCCGGACAGACGGCGCGGCGCGGTGACGAGCAGCCGGCCCAGACGCCGGAGATTCCAGAGTTGTTAGGCAAGGCGCCCGCCATGCAGCAGGTGTTCCGTGCCATCGGCCGTCTGTCGCGCTCGAGCGTCGCGGTGCTCATCACCGGCGAGTCCGGCACCGGCAAGGAGCTGGTCGCGCGCGCGCTGCACGAGCACAGCCCGCGCCAGGCGAAGCCGTTCGTCGCGCTGAACACCTCGGCGATTCCCGCCGAGCTGCTCGAGTCGGAACTGTTCGGGCACGAGAAGGGCTCGTTCACGGGCGCGGACACCCAGCGCCGCGGCCGATTCGAACAGGCGAACGGCGGCACGTTGTTCCTCGATGAAATCGGCGACATGTCCACGCCCCTGCAGACTCGCCTGCTGCGCGTCCTCGCCGAAGGCGAGTTCTACCGCGTCGGTGGACAGACGCCCGTGAAAGTGGATGTACGCGTGATTGCCGCCACGCACCAGAACCTCGAGGAGCGCGTCGAGCGCGGAATTTTCCGCGAGGATCTGTACCACCGCCTCAACGTCATTCGCATAGAGCTGCCGCCGCTGCGCTCGCGCACCGAGGATGTCCCCGACCTGCTCGGGCACTACCTGCGCCAGGCCGCGGCAGAGCTGGGTACCGAGACCAAGACGCTCGCTCCCATCACCCTCGAGCGCCTGCAGTCGTATCGCTGGCCCGGGAACGTGCGTGAGCTGGTGAATCTGTGCCGGCGGCTGACCGCCCTCGCTCCCGGGAGCGAGATCCAGCTGCAGGATCTACCCACCGAAATGCACATCGTCACTCCGGCGGCGCAGACCGACTGGGCTGCGGCGCTGACCCTGTGGGCAAAGGCGCAGCCGTATGACGGCACCGTCGCGTGGCTCGATCAGGCGCTGCCGGAATTCGAACGGGTGCTCATTCGCGTGGCGCTCAACCGCACCCACGGCCATCGGCAGGAAGCCGCGCGCGTGCTCGGCTGGGGCCGAAATACCCTCACGCGCAAGCTCAAGGAACTGGGCATGTCGGACGACGAGTCCCTCCCATAGCCCGGGGACGGACTCCAGTCTGTCCCCTGCCACCGCGTCCTCTCCAGGCGCCGCGTTTTCCGGCGCCGAAAATGTCCACCGGTTACCTTCCGTTGTCCACCGGTTACCTCGGGACAAAGCCCGCTGTTCGCGGGACAGCCGCCGTACTACGGGCCGAATCGAGACTGATAGCGCTATCTCCGAGGATGAGATACCGCTTTTTTCCGCAGGTTTCTCGCACGGCGTGACATAACAGGCGACCCGCGTGATTGTCGTCGCGAATCGGAAACCGCTTTGTTTCCCGTGTCCCGCGCTTGTTCCATTCTCTGTCCCCATCAGGGTCCGGACATCGATCCGGAAAAGAGAGGAACCATGCAAGAGATCGTCGTACAGAGCACCAAATATCCCGAAATCGTCGTCCAAGGGTCGCGCGTCGACTACACGTCGGACATCGTCCTGATCGTCGTCGGCGTACTCGCGGCGGCCGCCATCATCTGGCGCTACACGGCCACTCGTCGCGGTAAAGAGTGACTCCCGAGCCCTCGTTGCGCGCGGACTGACGTCCCTTCAGTCCGTGCGCAGCGAGCCTACGAGGTCCGCCACGCGGGCCAGCTTGTTCGCCGCCAAATAGTCCGCCACGCCGGAGTTGATCTTCCGGCACAGAAGCGGATCGTAGAAAAGCGCAGTCCCCAGGCCCACCGTCGACGCCCCCGCGATCATGAACTCCAGGGCGTCATTGGCCGTGGCGATACCGCCCTGACCGATGATGGGCACGCCGTGCTTCCTGGCGACTTCGTACACCTGGTGCACCTTGAGCAGCGCGATCGGCTTGATCGCGGGCCCTGACAATCCGCCCTGCACGTTGCCGATCACGGGACGCCGCGACTTCACGTCGATGGCCATGCCCATGATGGTGTTTATGACCGCGAGTCCGTTCGAGCCAGCCTCGATGCAGCGCCGCGCATTTTCTTTGATGTCGGTCTGATTCGGCGAGAGCTTCGTTATCAACGGCTTTTGCGTGACCTTGCGGCAGGCCTCGACGACGCGCGCCGACATCTCGGGATAGTTGCCGAATTGCACCCCGCCTTCCTTCACGTTCGGGCACGAGATGTTGATCTCGATGGCGTCGATCGGCGAATCGTCGAAGCGGCGCGTGACCTCGACGTATTCGTCGATGGTCGAGCCGGAGACATTGGCGAAGAAGCGCGTCTCGGTGAAATCGAGCGTCGGCAGGATTTTCCGCACGACGTGGTCCGCTCCCGGATTCTGCAGCCCGATGGCGTTGAGCATTCCGGACGGGGTCTCGTACACGCGATGCGGCCTGTTGCCGAGGCGTGGCTGGCCCGTCGTGCCCTTGAGCACTATGGCGCCCACATCGCGATTGGAGAACCCCTCGATGCGCGTGTATTCCTCGCCGAAACCCACGCAGCCGGACAACAGCACGATGGGCGAGGCCAGCTCGAGGCCGCAGAAATCGACGCGTAGGGGGTTTTCGAGGTGCGCGGCAGCAGCGTTCATGCGCCGCCGATTGTACAAGGTGCGGCCCCGCCGAAGCGGGGCCGCACACGTCGCACCAGTTACGAGCTACTCGAGCTCGGCCGGATTGTTGAACAACGCCGGCAGACGGATGCTGCCATGGCCGCGTTGCGGGAAGGTCGGATTGCTCCGATCACCCGGATCGAGGTTCGAGGCCGTGTCGTCCGGGGGGAACAACACGAGCTCGTTCAGGAACGCCAGCACCGAGTTCTGCTGGCTCTCCGACAGGGCAGCGAAGGCATTGCGTGAAGCAGTTGCCTCGCCACCATGACGCAGGATCACTTCGCGCAGATTGATGCTGCGTCCATCGTGACCATATGACGGCGAGCTGCCGACGCCCCACAACGGCTCCGTCATGAACTGAGTCTGGAGCGAGCCGTCGAAGTTGCGCTCGTAGAACGCCGGGCCGACATCGTGCCGCTTCATGTCCGCATAGAAGTTGCGGATCATGAATGAGCCACGGTTCGGTACCTTGATGGTCGGGAAGCCCGTGCCATCGTTCTGCTGCGTGAACTGAATCGACGCGGTCGCGAACATCCCGTTGAAGTTGCCACGAGCCCGGTCGAAGTTCGTCTCGACATCCGCGACGCGGCGGTCGTTGTTGACCACCATGTTCGGGATGTGACACGTCGCGCAGCCCATGGACACCAGCAGGTTCTGGCCGATCTGGCCATTGTTGGTGTGCTCGTACTGCCCTGGCTTGAAGTAGTTGAACAGGTAGAACTCCATGAAGTCGACGAGCGACTGTGGAAGCTCATTGGTCACGCCGTCGCCGTCCGGATCGTCCGTCGCCGTATTCGGCGGCGCACGTTTGACGACATCGGTAGCACCGTTCAGCACCATGCCGGTTGGCGTCACGATGCGCGCACCCGCATTCGCCTGGATCGTCAACGCATCGACGGCCTGGAGGCCCATCTCATCGTTGAACGCACCCACGACGAATTCGCGGATCGAGACCGTGCCACCTTGCGCGAAGAACGGCTTCACCCGCAGATCCGAGTCCACGCCGACCACGCCGCTCGTATTCACCGTGCCATTCGGGGCCGCGGTGAGTACGCCGTAGTTCACGCCCTTGACCACCAGGTTGCGCGTCGCCGTCTGATTGCGCGTACGCGCCTCGTTGACCGCTTCGGTGCGCAACTGCCGCAGTACCGTCGTGATCTCGTCCGCAAGCTGTTCCTGCAGACCGAGACCAAACAGATGCGGCGCATCGCGGCTGTCCGGCCTCGTCACCACGTCGCCACCGAAACCGGCAGCACCGCGAGGACGGCCATGGCAGCCCGCGCAGCTATCGATCATGCCGGCGCCGATCGCCGCATTGGTGTGGATGTTGCCGGCCGGCGGACGTGGGCCGAAACCCTGCGCGTCGGTGAACTTGCGTTGGAACAATTGACGTCCACGTCGGATTGCACGCGCGGGATCGCGCGCCATGATGAACGTGGAGGATTCGGGCGTCGTGAGATTTCCAACGCCTGCTCCTATCTGCTGCTGAAGCGATTTGAATATTCCTGCATTCTCCGGGTTTGGTGTTTGAGTGAGATCGGTCAATTGTGCATAGGCCGTTTCCGTGCAGCACAAAGCTGCAAAGAGGGCCGCGGGCATCCAGAGATGCCCCCTCGTCTTGCTGAACATTTAGAACTCCCTTCCGCCACTACCTTGTGGCGCGTTGCGTCCATCGAGTCATCAACAACGTTGTCTTCTTGAATCGCTCCGAATCCTTCGAGCGTCTCGTCCCTTACCCCTCACCGTTCTTAGAGAGACCCCCATAGCCGCTCTAGAACTCGTCCAAAGACCTCGGAGCGTCCATCGGCAATGCACGCGCTCCAGGAAATGTTCCTGAAACCGTGTACGAATTAAGAGCAAATCGCCGACGGATTGCCCCATTAGAGGGCGTACGGGAACGGAGTCAAGCTGTAGGTTTCTAACCCATTGAGATCAATGATGTTTCACATTGTGCTCCTCGAGCCTGAAATTCCCCCCAATACCGGCAATCTCATCCGCCTGGCCGCGAATACCGGCTGCGAGCTGCATCTGATCAAACCTCTTGGATTCAGTCTGGATCGCAAGTCGGTACGGCGTGCGGGGCTGGATTACGACGAACTCGCAACCGTGCACATCCATGCCAACTACCCGGCGGCACGCGCGGCGCTCGCCGATGCGCGCTGGTTCGCCATCGAAACCGGTGCTGCGCGGCGTCACGTCGATGCGCACTTCGCGGCCGGCGACGTATTGTTGTTAGGGCCGGAACGGCGCGGATTACCGCCCGACGTCGTGGCCTCCATTCCCGTCGAGCAGCGCCTGTCGCTGCCGATGCGCGCGGGGAATCGCAGCCTCAACCTGGCCAACGCGGCCGCGATCGCCGTCTATGAAGCTTGGCGGCAAATCGACTTCGCCGGTGCCGCGCCGGCGCCGACGTCCTAAGGGAATCAGTCCGAATTCGGTGCACCTCACATAAGGGACATCCGCACTCAAGCCGCCGCCCGGTGCGGTCGATGCAAGCGTGCCGGCAATTCATTTCCAGCAGGGCCGAACCTGCGCCAATGCCGGCACAGGAAGGATCGTGAAGCAGCTTCTTTCAGCGTCGGTCATCTCCGGGTTGCTCCTGCTCGGCGGCTGCACCGGTTCCGCCGAATCCGAAGTGATGGTCGTCGAGGCTCAGCAATCGAGCGCGGTGGTGGATACGAGCCACTCGGCCGGCCAGTCATACGCCAACGAGGAGCTGAGTCCACGAGTGCTGCGCAGATACGCGGCGCTCGAAGTGAAGATCACGCCGGTAGAGAGTGCGCTCATCGCGCTCGGTCGCAAGCTCTACTACGACCCGCGTCTTTCGAAGACCGGCAAGGTTTCCTGCAACACCTGTCACCCGCTCAGCAGCTATGGCGTGACGAACACCCGCGTCTCCACCGGAATCGACGGCCGCCAGGGCAAGCGCAACGCGCCGTCCACCTATAACGCGGCGGGCCACTTCGCGCAGTTCTGGGACGGCCGCGCCTCGACCATCGAAAAGCAGGCCGTGATGCCCATCGAGAACCACGACGAGATGGGGCTGACGAAAGAGGAGGCGGTCGACATCATCTCGGGCGTCGCCGGCTATCGCGCGGAATTCGCGAGCGCCTTTCCCGGCGATCCGAATCCGGTGACATTCGAGCGCATCGGTCTCGCGATCGGCGCGTTCGAGCACGGTCTGGTGACACCCTCGCGCTGGGATCGGTACCTGCTCGGGGACAAGACCGCGCTCAACGCACAGGAGAAGGCGGGAGCGAAGCTGTTCGCGAACCTCGGCTGCATCGTCTGTCACACCGGTCCGTACGTGGGCGGCTCGATGTTCGAGCGGCTCGGCGCACGCGTGCCCTGGCCGAAAACGCAGGATCGCGGCCGCGCAACGGTCACGGGCTCCGCGGCCGACGATTTCGTGTTCAAAGTGCCGAGCCTGCGCAACGTGCAGAAGACCGCGCCGTACTTCCACGACGGCTCCGCGCCGACCCTCGGCGTCGCGGTGCGCATGATGGCCCGCTACCAGCTCGGCGTGGAGATCGCCGACGACGAAGTCGCGGATCTCGAAGCGTGGCTGGGCTCGTTGACCGGCGAGCTGCCCGCCGACTACATCCGCCAGCCCGAGCTGCCGCCGGAAGCGTGATGCGCCTGCGGTTGCCGCAATCCTTCGGCGGAAAGCTGGCTCTCAGCTTCGTCGCCGTGGCGTTGGTCGCGATCGCGGTCGTGATCACTCCCATGACTTTCCTGGGCAAGCGCGACGCCACGCAGCAGCTGCGCGGCAAGGCGCTGCTGTACGCGCGCCTGATCGAGCCCCAGCTGCGCCCCGTGATCGCCTTCGACGACGAGCTCACCGCGCGCGAGGTGTTTGCGCCGTTCGCCGCCGACAAGGACGTCGCGGGCCTCGCCGTCTACACGGCGGAAGGCGTCCTCATCGAGGGCTACGGCACGCATCCCGCCAGCATCGTGCATGGCAAGCAGCCGGCCCCGCCCGGCGGCGGCCGCTTGCTGGTCGTGAGTCCGGTGGTATCGCGTGAAGGGCCGAAGGGAACACTGGCGGTGGTTCTGTCCACGACTTCCATTGCGACGGTCGTGCAACGCAGCGCCACCACCGCGGCCATCTGCGGCGCCGTCGCGCTGGTGCTCGCGGCGCTGATCGCGCTGGTGTTCGCGCGCTCGGTGTCCGTGCGCCTGACGCGCATCGCCACGGCCGCCGACAAGGTGGCGGGCGGCGACCTCGAGCTGCCCGACATCAGCGCGGGAGGCAACGACGAGATAGCGCACCTGGTGCACGCCTTCAACGTGATGGTGGAAAAACTCCGGCGCCAGTTCGCGGAACGCAAGCAGCTCGCCGAAACCGAGCAGGCACGCCTCGAGGCGCTGGTGGGCACCCGCACCGCGCAGCTCGAGGAGAGCCGCGAGCAGTACCGGCTGGTCGCCGAGAGCACCAACGCCATCCCGTTTACCTATCTACCCGGGCGGCGCGCCTTCGCGTACATCGGCCCGCAGGCGCAGAAGACCCTGGGCCACGCGCTCGAATGCTGGAGCGCGGCGGGCTTCTTCGAGTCATTGGTGCCGCCGGAGCAGGTGCCCGAAGTGCGCGGGCACATCGACGGCACGAACAAGGGCGAGGCGGACTTCGAATGCAGCGTGCTCACGGCCTCCGGCGCAACGCGCAAGCTGCGCTGCGTGGTCACGCACGGCGACCTGCGCGGCGAGCCCTGCCTGCGCGGGCTGATGCTCGACATCACCCAGCAGCGCAAGCTCGAGTCGGACCTGCAGCAGGCGCAGAAGCTCGAGTCGGTGGGCCGCCTGGCCTCCGGCGTGGCACACGAGATCAACACGCCGGTGCAGTACGTCAGCGACAACGTGCACTTCCTGCGCTCCGCCACCAACGACCTCATCAAGCTCATCGAGGCGCTGCACAAGAGCAGCACGGCGGTGATCGCCGGCGAGCCGTCGCTGCCGGCCGCGCAGGCGGCGGCCGCGGTCGAAAACGCCGTGGATTTCGCGTTCCTCGTCGACGAGCTGCCGAAGGCCTTCGGCGGCTGCACCGAGGGGCTGCAGAGGGTCGCGACCATCGTCCGCTCGATGAAGGAGTTCGCCCACCCGGACTCCACCGAGATGTCG
Source organism: Steroidobacteraceae bacterium (assembly GCA_044871085.1). Classification (GTDB taxonomy): domain Bacteria; phylum Pseudomonadota; class Gammaproteobacteria; order Steroidobacterales; family Steroidobacteraceae; genus CADEED01. Next base: position 9,779 of record JBIOZI010000139.1, read on the forward strand.
AGCGTGGATCTGAACCGCGCGATCGAGAGCACCATCGTCATCGCGCGCCACGAATACAAGTACGTCGCGGATCTCGAAACGAAATTCGAGACGATTCCGCGTGTCCTGTGCTACGCCGGCGACGTCAACCAGGCGGTGCTCAACATCATCGTGAACGCGGCGCATGCGATCCACGACGTGGTGGGTGACGACGGTGCCAAGGGCAAGATCGCCATCACGACGCGCCGCGACGGCGACGAAATCGTGATCTCCATCCAGGACACGGGCGGCGGCATTCCGGAGCACATCCGCGCGCGCATCTTCAATCCATTCTTCACGACCAAGGGCGTGGGCAAGGGAACCGGGCAGGGGCTCGCCATCGCGCGCTCGGTGGTCGTGGACAAGCACGGCGGCGATCTGACGGTCGAAACCGAGGTCGGCGTCGGCACCACGTTCCACCTGCGCCTGCCGATCGAGGGCAAGGGCGCCAAGCGCGCGGCCTCCGCCGCGGCCGCCTGAGCCGGCGGGCCGCGCTCTAACTACTCTGTCTCGCGGCGGATCGGGCGCGTCATGAGGTCCTTGACCACGTCCCGGGCGCTTTCGCGCTGGTAGAGGATGCGGTAGATGCCGCCGACGATGGGCATGTCCACGTTTTCGCGCTGCGCGACCGCGTGTACCGCGCGCGCCGCCTGGTAGCCCTCGACCACCTGGCCGATCTCCCGCAACGCTTCCTCGACGCTCTTGCCGGCCGCCAGCGCGAGCCCGAAGCGCCGGTTGCGCGACTGGTTGTCGGTGCTCGTCAGCACCAGGTCGCCGAGGCCTGCGAGGCCCATGAACGTTTCCTGCTGCGCGCCGAGGGCCACTCCGAGGCGCATCACCTCCGAAAGTCCGCGGGTGATGAGCGCGATGCGCGTGTTCGCACCGAAGCCGAGCCCGTCGGACAGGCCGGCGCCCACGGCCAGCACGTTCTTGACGGCGCCGCCGACTTCCACGCCCACGATGTCCGTGGACGTGTAGGCGCGGAAATTTGAGGCGTGCAGGCTCTTGGCGAGCGCATGCGCGTACTCGGCGTCCGGCGAAGCGATGGTCATCGCCGTCGGCAGGCCCATCCCCACCTCGCGCGCGAAAGTCGGCCCCGAAAGCACGGCCACCGGGTACCGGTCGCCCAAGACATCGTATGCCACCTGGTGCGGCAGCTTGCCCGTGTCGAGCTCGAAGCCCTTCGTGGCCCAGGCGAGTCGCGCGTCGCGGGCCAGCAGCGGCTTCAGCAGCGTGAGCAGGGCGCGCAGCGCGTGACTGGGCACGGCGACGATGATGGCCGTGGCGCCGCGCACGGCCGCGGCGAGCTCGTCGTGCACTTCCACGCCGTCCGGAAAAGCGCCCTCCGGCAGATAGCGCCGGTTGCAGCGTGCCTGGCGCATGGCCGCGACATCGCCGGCGCTGCGGCTCCACAGCCGCGTGGGATGGCCGGCGCGCGCGAACTGGATCGCGAGGGCGGTACCCCACGAGCCGGCGCCGAGGACGGCAACCGGTTCGGGTGCGGGTTCGGAGACGGGCAGGCTCACTGGCGCAACGGCGGCGCGTACCCGGATCGGCACGCGCCCCGACGCGGGATCAGTTCGTCTGGCCCGGCGCGCCGCCTTGGGCGGCCTGCGCACGCGCCTGCTCCATGCCGCGCGCGAACAGCTGGTCGAAGTCGACCGGCGGCAGGACGAAATTCGGGAATCCGCCCTGCGTGACGAGCTGCGACACCTGCACGCGCGCATAGGGGAACAGCACGTTCGGGCAGATCGTGCCGATGGCGCGGCGGGCATCGTCGGCCGACAGGTTCTTCATGACGAACAATCCGGCCTGCTTCACCTCGACGAGGAAGGCCGTGGCCTCGCCCTGCTTGGCGCCGACCGTCACCGTGAGCACGACTTCGTTGACGTCCGGTGACACCGCGTTCGCCGACGTGTTGATGTCGAGCGAGATCTGCGGGCTCCAGTTGCCGTCGATGCGCGGGCCTTTGGGAGCCTCGTAGGAACAGTCCTTGAGGTAGACGGACTGCAGCGAGAGCATCGGGGCGTTCGGGTTTTCGTTCGGCGCCGCGGCGGGCTGGTTTTCCATGTGAATTTCCTGTGTGTGAAGAGGATCAGCGCCCTAACAACGAGTCGAGCTTGCCCGACTCGTCGAGGGCGTGCAGATCGTCGCTGCCGCCCACGTGATGGTCGCCGATGAAAATCTGCGGCACGGTGCGCCGGCCGCTTCGCGTCTGCATCTCGGCGCGCTTCTCGGGCGCCGACTCGACATCGATCTCCTCGAACGCCACCTGCTTCGCACTGAGCAGACGGCGCACGCGGTCGCAGTATGGGCACCAGCTGGTGCTGTACATGACGACGGGCGGTCTCATCACGCCGCCTTGGCGACCGGCAGATTTTCCGCGCGCCAGGCGGAGAAGCCGCCGCGCAGCGCGAACGCCTTGGTGAACCCCTGGGCATTGAGCTGCCGTACGGCCGCGGCTGCCAGAGAACCGGAATCGCAATAGACCACCACCGGCTTTTCCTTCCAGCGCTTGAGGTGCTCTCCCGCGGTGAGTATCTGGTCGGAAGAAAGATGCTTCGCGCCGTTGACGTGGCCGACCGCGAACTCCTCGGCCTTGCGGATGTCGAGCACCAGGGCGCCCTGGTTCATGAGACGGATGAGGTCCTGCGCGGAGATCGCCATGGCGCCGAGCGCACGCACGCGCGCCTCGTAGGTGAGCACCACGATGAGCGCGAGCACGGCCACGCCCACGAGGAGCGGATGCCGAGTCACGTATTCGACCAGTTGTTCCATGGATGCTCGGTGAGGGCAGGCGGGCGAAAAAGGGAGCGCATTATAGCGGCCGTCCGTGTTTTCGCCGATTTTCGCGCGGTCTCCCCATTTAGAATATGACCATGTCCGCACGTCCGTCGTTCCTGCGAGCCGCGCTGCTGGCCGTGCTCGGGCTCGTGCTGGCGCGTGTCCCGGCGGCCGACGAGCCCAACTCCGCGCAGGCCGAGGCGGATCTCAAGGCAGTGCGCTCGCAGATCGACAAGGTCAAGGCCGAGCTCGAACGCCAGGCGGGCCAGCGCGACCAGCTCACCAGGGAAATCGAGGAATCCGAGAAGACGGTCGGCAGCGCGCGCGGCGAGCTCGAAAAACTGCGGCGCGAGCGCGCGGCCATCGAGGCACGCCGGGCGGAGCTCGCCGGCAGGCGCACGGCGCAGGAGACCGCGCTCGCGGGCGAACGCGCCGCGCTCGCGGGCCAGATCCGCGCCGCGCAGATGATCGGCCGCCGCGAGCCTCTCAAACTACTGCTCAACCAGCGCGACCCCGCGCAGCTCGGGCGCGTGCTGCAGTACTACCAGTACTTCGGCCGGGCGCGCGCCGGGCAGATCGCCGCCATCAATCGACACCTCGGCGACATCGCCACGCTCGACGCCGCGCTCGGCGAGCAGGAACAGCGGCTCGCGGCGCTGCTCGCGCAGCAGCGCGGCGAAGTCGCACGCCTGCAGACCGCGCGCGAGCGCCGGGGACGCGCGCTCGCCACGCTCGAGGCGGAGTCGAAGAACCGCGCTAAGGAGCTCGATCGCCTCAAGGACCAGCAGGGCGGCCTCGAGAAACTCGTGCGCGAGCTGCGCCGGGCCCTCGAGCGCATCGACAAATTTCCCACCGACAGCAAGGACGCGTTCGCGAAGCTGCGCGGCAAGCTGGCCTGGCCGGTGAGCGGCCGGCTCATCGCATCCTTCGGCCAGACGCGGGCGGGAGGCGTGAAATGGGACGGCATGCTGCTCGCGGGCGCATCCGGGACCCCGGTGCGCGCCGTCTATCACGGCCGCGTCGTGTACGCGGATTGGCTCTCGGGACTCGGGCTGCTTACGATCATCGACCACGGGGACGGATATCTGAGCCTGTATGGTCACAACGAGCGGCTCTACAAAGAGGTCGGCGAGCGGGTCACCGCGGGCGACACCATTGCCACGGTCGGCGATTCCGGCGGGCGCTCGGCCCCCGCGCTCTACTTCGAAATCCGCAAAGGCGGCCGCCCGGTCGACCCCAGGCCCTGGTTCAAGAGCGCGGCGCCTTGATCCCGTAAGGCTTTCCGGAAGCCGAAACGCCAACTCCATCAACGTCCTCGAGCCCGTCCTTGGGCGATGGTCCCGCTCTTGATGTCGTTCGAAATCTCCATGGAACCGTATGCGCAGCTGGTGCGCTCGCTATTGCCGCGAGCGGCCTCCGTGAGCCTGTTCGACAACGCGGGCAAACTGCTGTGGTCGAGCGCGGTCAGCACCAACTCCGAGCTGTTCGCCCTGGTGCTGCAGGCGACCGCGGAGCTCGAGCACGACCGCGACGGCGTGGGCCAGCACTGCGCGCTGCCCGACGACGGCCCGGCCTATCTATTCTGGCTGCGTGACGAGCGCGGTGAGGTCGCGGCGGTGGTCGCGGTGGTGTGCACGCGCCGCTCGGGCGACACCGACCTGCTGCCGTTCTCGTACGTGCACGACCACCTGAGGCCGGCCCTGGAGCTGCTGCGCCGCGACCTGCTGGCGCGCGCC